>QYQC01000186.1 GCA_007280315.1 Betaproteobacteria bacterium
GGGGAAACAGGGCGAAATTGCCGACGTGGTCGTAATGCAAATGGGTGATGATGACTTCGCGCACCTGCGCCGCAGTCACCCCCAGGCGTTGCAGCCCGATGTCGGGCGACAACAGCATTTTGCGCCCGCGGCGCTCGGCCACCTGCGCGTCGAAACCGGTATCGATGACGAAGGTGCGCAACGGGCTGCGCGCCAGCCAGACGAAGTAATCGAGCGGACTACCCTCCTCGTGCGCATCGCCGCCGATGAAATTTTCAGATGCCTTGCGCGCCAGCGTGGCATAACGAATGGCATAAACCTCGTACTCTTCCATCGTCCCCATCGATGCTCCCTCGACCCGCGGAACCGAGAATCGCTATCGCGGCGGCCGGCGGATGTTTGCACCCGGCCTGCCGCGTGTTATGTTTGCCTGTGCGCCAGTGTGCGAGCAGCGCCTGCGTGCGTCAAGCAGCGCGACTGGTGCGCCAACGCCGTGACCCACACATTTGAAAGGACTTGATGAAAACCTACAGCATCGCCGTCATCGCCGGTGACGGCATCGGCAAGGAAGTGATGCCCGAAGGCGTGCGCGCGCTCGAAGCGGCGGCGCGCAAATTCGGGATATCGCTCTCTCTGGATCACTTCGACTGGAGTTGCGACAACTACGACAGGCACGGCTGGTGGATGCCGCCGGACTGGAAACAGCGCATAGGCGGGCACGACTGCATATTCTTCGGCGCCAGCGGCTGGCCGGCCAGGGTGCTCGATCACGTCTCGCTATGGGATTCGCTGATCAAGTTCCGCCGCGAATTCGACCAGTATGTGAATCTGCGCCCGGTGCGCCTGATGCCCGGCGTCGCCTGCCCGCTGGCGGGGCGCAAGGTCGGCGACATCGATTACTACGTGGTGCGCGAGAACACCGAGGGCGAATACTCCTCCATCGGCGGTCGCCTGTACGAGGGGACGGAACGCGAGATGGCGCAGCAGATTTCAACCTTCAGCCGCAAAGGCGTGGATCGCATCATGAAGTTCGCGTTCGAACTGGCGATGACACGCCCGCGCAGGGAAGTTACCTCCGCCACCAAGTCGAATGGCATCTCCATCACCATGCCCTATTGGGACGAACGATTTGCCGCAATGGCGAAGAACTATCCCTCGATAAAGACCAGCCAATACCACATCGACGGTCTCACCATCCAGATGGTGCTCAATCCGCAGCGCTTCGACGTCATCGTCGGCTCCAACCTGTTCGGCGACATCCTGTCCGACCTTGGCCCGGCAACTGCCGGCACGATCGGCATCGCGCCTTCGGCCAACATCAATCCGGAGCGTATCTTCCCGTCGCTGTTCGAGCCGGTGCACGGATCGGCGCCGGATATTTATGGCAAGAACATCGCCAACCCGATCGGACAGATCTGGTCGGGTGCAATGCTGCTCGATCATCTGGGACACAAAGATGCCGGCGCCGCGATATTTCACGCGATCGAACAAGTGCTGCTCGATGGTCCGCGCACGCCGGACCTGGGCGGAAAGGCCAGTACCGGGGATGTCGGCAAGGCGGTTGCCGCGCTGATCTGACCAACGGCATCAATCAACATGAGAAAAGAGCGCAAATGAAGCAATACAGAATCGCGGCCATCCCCGGCGACGGCATCGGCCAGGAAGTGATCGGCGAGGGCATCAAAGTCCTCAATACGCTGGCGCGGGAATCGAAGCGATTCAGTTTCAGTTTCCGGCATTTTCCGTGGAGCAGCGACTACTACCTTAAGCACGGCTACTACATCCCGCCGGGCGGCCTGGAGGCGTTGAAAGAATTCGACGCCATTTTTTTCGGCGCCGTCGGCAGCCCCAAGGTGCCCGACCACATCTCGCTGTGGGGTTTGCGCCTGCCGATCTGCCAGGGGTTCGATCAGTATGCCAACGTGCGCCCGGCGCGGGTGCTGCCAGGCGTACAAAGCCCGCTAAGAAACGGCCAGGGGATCGACTGGGTGATCATCCGCGAAAACACCGAGGGTGAATATTCGGGCTCGGGCGGCCGCGTGCACCAAGGGTTGCCCGAGGAAATCGCCACCGAAACCTCGGTATTCACCCGCACCGGCGTGGAACGCATCCACCGTTACGCGTTCGAACTCGCGGCGAAGCGGCCGCGCAGGAATCTGACGCTGGTGACGAAATCCAACGCGCAGCGCCACGGCATGGTGCTGTGGGACGAAATTTTCCACGAGGTGGCCAAGGATTTTCCGCGAGTAAATACGCAGCGCATCCTGGTCGACGCAGTGACTACCGTGATGACGCTCAAACCACAGTCGTTGGATGTGATCGTCGCGACCAACCTGCATGCCGATATTCTTTCCGATCTGGCCGCCGCGTTGTCTGGCAGCCTGGGCATCGCGCCGACCGCGAATCTGAATCCGGAGCGCAGGTTCCCGTCGATGTTCGAACCGATCCACGGTTCGGCCATCGACATTGCCGGCAAGGGTATCGCCAATCCCATCGCCACCTTCTGGACCGCGGCGATGATGCTGGAGCATCTGGGCGAGACCCAGGCCGCGACGCGCCTGATGTGGGCGATCGAAGCAGTGACGGCGGAAAAGATATTTACCCCCGACCTGGGCGGCACTGCGCGTACCGCCGAGGTGACCCGGGCAGTGCGCAATTTTCTGCGACAATAACGAAACGCGAGCCGGAGAGTGGCCGCCAAAGGAGGAGCAACCGTGAACATTGCCAACCACGTCGAACGCATCGCGCGCCAGGCCCCGGGGCGCAAGGCCATCGTATTCGAGGGTCAGCACATCAGCTACGCCGCGCTCGACGCCTGCGCCAGCGCCCTGGCCCGCTCGCTCAGGACCAACGGCGTGCGCCGCGGCGACCGCGTCGCGCTGTTCCTGCCCAACATTCCCGCGTTCATGCTCGCCTACCTCGCCGGGCAGAAAGCCGGCGCCATCGTGGTATCGGTCAACAGCATATTCAAATCCGAAGAGGTCAAGTACATTCTGAACGACTCCGGTGCGGAGGTGGTGTTTACCACCGCCGAACTGTTGTCCAACATTCCGCGCGAGCAGTGCCCCGCGATTCGGAAAACCGTGATCTGCGAAGGTCAGGCCGCAAATGAAATCCTGCTCGGCGACTGGCTCAGCGCGGGCAGGCCGCCGCTCAAGACCGAAGACATGGCAGCCGGCGATGCGGCGGTGCTGCTGTATTCTTCCGGCACCACCGGCTTCCCCAAGGGCGTGACGCTCACCCACGACAACGTCATCACCAATGTGCGCGCAGCGGTCAATTGTTCCTCACATAACAGCAAGGACAGATTGGCGATCTTCCTGCCGCTGTTTCACGTGTTCGCACAGAACTACATCATGAACGCCGGTTTCGAGGCCGGCGCGACGCTCATATTGTTCCGCCGCTTTGTGCCGGACGCCGTGCTCGACGCCATCGAGCGCGAGCGCGTCACCATGTTTTTCGCCGTTCCGACCATATACATTGCGCTCCTCGGCGCCAATGTGCCGAAGGAAAAACTGGCTTCGGTGCGCTACTTCTTTTCCGCCGCCGCGACCATGCCGCAGGAGATATCGCGCCGCTGGACCGAACTCTACGGTCCGCCCGTGCATGAGGGCTACGGACTGACTGAATGCTCGCCCTGCGCCGCCTACAACCACGTCAGCAAACACAAATTCGGCAGCGTCGGCACGGCGATCGAGAATTTCGAGGTGAAGATTTTCGACGAGAACGACCGCGAGCTGCCGCGCGGCGAATGGGGCGAAATCGTCATGCGCGGACCGGGCGTGATGAAAGAGTATTGGGGCAAGCCCGAGGAAACGGCGCAGGCGCTGCGTGGCGGCTGGCTGCATTCGGGCGACATCGGCAGAATGGACGACGAAGACTACGTGTTCATCGTCGATCGCGTAAAGGACATGATCAATGTGTCCGGATTCAAGGTCTGGCCGGCCGAAGTGGAGAATTACCTGTACCAGATTCCGCAGATTAAGGAAGTCGCCGTCTACGGTGTGCCTGACGAACTGAAGGGCGAACGCGTATGCGCCGCCGTGGTGCTGAAGGACGGTGCGCAGCTCGACCCGGAAACGGTCATCGACTGGTGCAGGGAAAAGCTGGCTGCCTACAAGACCCCCGCCCGCGTCGATATCGTAAAAGAACTGCCCAAGAGCGCGACCGGAAAAATCCTCAAGCGCATGCTGCGCCAGCAGCAATAGTGGTCTCGCCGCCGGGGCCGGCGTGAGCAGCGTAACCCTGCCGCTGTGGCTGGTCGTACTGGCCGGCCTTCTTGCCCTCGTCGGGCTGCTAGACCGGCTGCTGGTGCCGAGCGTGCGCTGGTTGATCCGCAGCCGCGCGAACAAGGTGCTGGACGAAGTCGCGTCGAAGCTGAAGATCGAAATTCGCCCGTTCCAGCAGACGCGCCGCCAGGTGCTGATCGACCGCCTGCTCTACGACGAAAAGGTGCAGCAGGCGGCAGCCGCGTATGCGCGCGCGCAGAACATGCCGCGCGAAGTGGTCATGGCGCAACTCACCGGCTATGCGCGCGAAATCGTCCCGGCGTTCAACGCCTACTTCTACTTCCGCGTCGGCTACTGGATCGGGCGCAAAATCGCGCAGACCTTGTATCGGGTGCGCGTCGGCTATACCGACAGCGAGGGACTGGCGCGCGTCTCGCCCGACGCCACGGTGGTATTCGTGATGAACCACCGCAGCAACATGGACTATATTCTCGCCGCCTATCTGGTGGCGGACCAGGCGGCGCTGTCCTATGCCGTGGGTGAATGGGCGCGCATCTGGCCGCTGCAGCAGCTGATCCGCTCCATGGGCGCCTACTTCGTGCGCCGAAACTCGCGCGATGATCTTTACCGCCGCGTACTCGAGCGCTACATCGGCATGGCGACCGACGCCGGCGTCACCCAGGCGCTGTACCCGGAAGGCTCGCTCAGCCGCGACGGCAGCTTGCGCGCGCCGAAGCTGGGGGCGCTCGATTACATGGTCCGTGGTTTCAATCCCGAGGGCGAGCGCGATCTGGTATTCATCCCGCTCGGGATCAATTACGACCGCACGCTTGAAGACCGCAGCCTGCTGCTCGGCCTGGATCAGAGCGCGAAGCGTCCGGGCACGCTCAAGGCCACCTGGAACACGCTGGCGTTCGCCGCGCACCAGGCCGGCCTGAGGCTGCGCAGCGATTGGCACCGCTTCGGCTATGCCTGCGTCAATTTCGGCACGCCGCTGTCGATGCGCGAGCATCTGAAATCGCAGGGCTTCGATTTTCGCAAACTGGACAAGGATCAGCGTCAGGCGCGCGTGGCCGAACTCGGCGCGCAACTGATGCAGCGCGTGGGCAAACTGATCCCGGTCCTGCCGGTTCCGCTGGTGGCACTGGTGTTCGTGCGCAACGCGGGGAAAGCGCTGTCAGAACTGGAGTTGAAATCCGAGGTGGAATCGCTGATCGAGCGACTGGAAGCGGCGGGCGCGCACATCTACATCCCGCGGCGCGACCGCGACTATGCCATCACCACCGGACTGCGCATGATGCTGCTGCGCCACCTGGTGGTGGAGCGCGACGGCCTGTACACAGCCGATCCAGCCGAATCGGCGCTGCTTGCCTACTACGCCAATTCCATCGCGCACCTATTGCCGCGGTGACGCTGCGCGGCGTGGCTACAATGGCGGCATAAATACACGATCCTAGCTGATGACAGACCGAATGCACGACGTGATCGTGATTGGCGGCGGCAACGCCGGCCTGTGCGCGGCGCTGACGGCGCGTGAAAGCGGCGCCAGCGTGTTGCTGCTCGAATCTGCGCCGCGCGCATGGCGCGGCGGCAACTCGCAGCACACGCGCAATCTGCGCTGCATGCACGACGCCCCGCAGGATGTGCTCACCGATGCCTATCCGGAAGAGGAATACTGGCAGGATCTGCGCAAAGTCACCGGCGGTGTCACCAACGAAGCGCTGGCGCGGCTGGCGATACGCGACTCGGCGCATTGTCGCGACTGGATGCGCCGGCACGGCGTGCACTTCCAGCCATCGCTCTCCGGCACGTTGCAGCTCTCGCGCACCAACGCGTTCTTCCTCGGCGGCGGCAAGGCACTGGTCAACGCCTACTACCGCAGCGCCGAACTGCTCGGCGTGCATATCCGTTATGACGCGCCGGTGGCCCGGCTGGAACTCAGCCAGGGCCGTTTCGTCGCGGCGCATACAGGCGACGAGCGCATCGAAGCAAGGGCCTGCGTCGTCGCTAGCGGCGGTTTCGAATCGAACCGCGAATGGTTGCGCCAAGCCTGGGGCCAGAGCAACGGCGAATGGGTGGCCGACAATTTCCTCATTCGCGGCACGCGCTTCAACCTCGGCGTGTTGCTGAAATTCCTGATCGAAGCCGGCGCCGACACCATCGGCGACCCGACGCAGTGCCATGCGGTAGCCATCGACGCGCGCTCACCCTTGTATGACGGCGGCATCTGCACCCGCGTGGACAGCGTGTCGCTCGGCATCGTGGTCAATCAACTCGCCGCGCGCTTCTACGACGAAGGCGAGGATTTCTGGCCCAAGCGATACGCCATCTGGGGCAGGCTGGTCGCAGGGCAACCCGGACAAATCGCGTATTCAATCATAGATGCCAAAGCGATCGGTCGCTTCATGCCGCCGGTGTTTCCCGGAGTAAAGGCGCAGTCGGTTCCCGAACTTGCTCGCGCGCTCGGCCTCGACGCGGCAGCATTGGTGCGCACGGTCAGCGACTACAACGCGGCCTGCCGCCCGGGCAGTTTCGATCATGCCACGCTCGACGACTGCGCCACCTCGGGCCTCACGCCGCCGAAGACACATTGGGCGCGCCCGATCGACACCGCGCCGTTCTCCGCCTATCCGCTCAAACCCGGTATTACGTTCACCTATCTCGGGGTGGTGGTGAACGCACAGGCCGCCGTATTTTTCGACGGACAACCGAGCCCCAATCTGTTCGCTGCCGGCGAAATCATGGCTGGCAATGTACTCGGCCAGGGTTACACCGCCGGCGTCGGCATGACCATCGGTACCGCCTTCGGGCGCATCGCGGGCACCCAGGCCGCAGCTGCCGCCGTTCGAGGCAAAATGCATGCAGCCGCTTGATCCTCTGCTGAGGGAAGCCGGCGCCGCAACAAGCGCGGCAGCGCGAGGCACTGCGGCTGCGGAAGTGGCGCGCCAGCTGCAGATCTGCAATGCCTGTCGTTACTGCGAAGGTTTTTGCGCAGTGTTCCCGGCGATGACCCGGCGGCTTGAATTCGGCAAAGCCGACGTCGACTACCTGGCCAATCTGTGCCACAACTGCGGCGCCTGCCTGCATGCCTGCCAATACGCGCCGCCGCACGAGTTCGCGGTTAATGTTCCGCAGGCGATGGCCAGGGTGCGCGTCCAGACCTACTCGGACTACGCCTGGCCGCGGGCTCTTGGACGCCTGTATCGGCACAACGGCGTCGCAATTGCGCTCGCGCTGTCCTCGGGCCTGGCGCTGTTCTTGGTGCTGGTGATCGCTCTCACCGGAAATCTTTGGCATGAGCCCATGGCGGGAAACTTCTATCGCGTGTTTCCGCACAATCTGATGGTGTCCATGTTCGCCCCTATATTACTGTTCGCGCTGCTGGCGCTGGCGCTCGGCGTGCGCCGATTCTGGCGCGACATATCGCCCGCTGATCGTGCGCAGGACGCGCCGCGCGCCGCGGTGGCCGAGGCAACGCAAGCCGCCTTGAGCCTGAAGTATCTCGACGGCGGCCATGGCGAGGGCTGCAACGAAGCGGACGATAGGTTCACACTCTGGCGCCGGCGCTTCCACCACCTCACGTTTTACGGCTTCCTGCTGTGCTTCGCTTCGACCTCGGTGGCGACGCTGTATCACTATCTTCTAGGCTGGTCCGCACCTTATGCGTTAGTGAGCCTTCCGGTGCTGCTGGGAACTGCGGGGGGAATCGGCTTGCTGATTGGCCCTTCCGGGCTGCTATGGTTGAATCTTCGCCGCCATCCGCTTCACGGCGATGCGGCGCAAAGGCCGATGGATCTTGGCTTTATAGCGCTGCTGCTCCTGGCCAGCGCCAGTGGCATCGCCTTGCTCGCCTGGCGTGACAGCGGCGCCATGGCACTGCTGCTGGCGCTGCATCTCGGTATCGTGATGGCCCTGTTCCTGACGCTGCCCTACGGCAAGTTCGCGCATGGCGTTTATCGCACCGCGGCGCTGCTCAAGTGGGCGATCGAAAAAAGGCAGCCGAGCCGTCTGCAGCTCGAACCCGAGTGAGTTCCTGCCTCGGCCATAATCTCCGGCGGTGGCGAGATTCACGCTCTTATCGGTCGGAATGGCGCCGGCAAATTGGGCAACCGGCGAGGTGCAGTTTCTGCACCCGGCCGGTGCGTGAATCAGCTGGTGCAGACCTGCCAGATCTCACTGATCTGCGCCGACAGCGTCATCGGATCGAACGGCTTGGCGATGACATCGACTGCGCCCAGGCTCTTGTAATGCTGGATTTCGCTGGGCTGCACCTTGGCGGTCATGAATATGACTGGCGTCAGCGCCGTCTGCGGGATCTGCCTCAACGCGGCCAACGTTGCCGGTCCGTCCAACTCCGGCATCATTACGTCGAGCAGGATCAGGTCCGCATTCGCGGCCGGCGCCGCCTCGATCGCTTTCTTGCCGGAGTCGCAGGCGACGACGGCAAATCCTCCCACGGCCTCGAGCACGGTAACCGCGATGGTACGGATGCTGGCCTCATCCTCGACGTAAAGTATGCGCTTCAATTCGCTACGCACGGCCGCTCCTTTGGTTCATTCCGCTGCTCTCACCGCTTCCCGGATCACTTCGATCAGGCGCTCGTCCGATGTTTGCGACTTCACCAGGAAAGCGCATGGCGGGTTCTCGCTGCCATGCACTACGTCCTGGGCCGAGAATACCACGACGCGAACAGACGGCTTTAGACCATTGATTATCGGCAGCAGGTCCCAACCTGACCCGTCCGGCAGCCCGAGATCAAGCAATACCAAGTCGAATTTCTCACGCGCAAGCCTGACGCGCGCCTCCGCTACCGTTCCTGCCGCCACGAATTCTGCGACATCCCGCGCGATCGTGGCAACAACGTGGCGCACATCGGCATTGTCCTCGACATGCAGTATCCGCGGTCGGGCCCCTCCCGCGCGCTGAACCGACCGGACGGCGGTGACAAGGCGCGCTTCGTCGACCGGTTTGCTCAACCAGTCGACCACGCCGATCACGCCGTTTCCGATCTTCTGTTTTCCTTGTTCCCATTCCGCACACAGGGCGATTACGGGAAGATCGGCTGTTTCCGGATTGGAACGCAGTTCGAGCATCAGCGCCGCTGCATCCTGGCCGTAACGGTCGAGATCGAGGGTCATCGCGACATAACGTCGCTGGCGCAGTAACAACCTCAGTTCGGCTGTACTACCCGCCAGGTCCGAGTCGAAACCCGCCTTGTCCGCAATCGCCTGCAGCCGCCTGCCGACCTCGGCGTCCATCTCGCAAACCAGCAGCCGCGTGCGCTCCAAACGCGCTACTGCCTGCTGTGCGCCCGGTTCGCTCCATTGGGGAAGATAGAAGTAAAACGTGCTGCCCTTACCCACTTCGGTCTCGAATCCGATCTCGCCGCCCAACCCCTCGATTATTGCCTTGGAGATCGACAGGCCCAGTCCGGTGCCGCCCTTCTGCCGCATATCGGAGGAATCTTCCTGCGAGAACTTCTGGAAGATACGATTACGGAATACATCTGAAATGCCCGGCCCGTGGTCGATGATCTCGACAAAACACCGCTCGTCGTGTCCGCTCACCCTGATATCCACACTGCTTTGCGCCGGGGAAAACTTGCATGCGTTTGATATCAGGTTGGTCAGAACCTGAGTCAGACGGTCGCCATCGGCCTTTACTTTTACGCCCGGACGCGCCGACACGATGTGCAAACGTACCTTGTGCTGAGCGGCAAAGCCTTCGTTTGCCTTGACCGTCTGCTCTATCAATTGCATTAGATCCAGTTCCCGCAGCTGAAACGTCATTTTGCCCGACTCGATCTTCTCGATATCGAGAATGTCGTTGATCAGCCGGATCAGCCGTTCGCAGTTGTCTTTGGCGATATCGATGAACCCCCGCACCTTGTCGCTCAGAGGACCCGCCACGCCGCCGGCGAGTATTCCCAGAGAGCCGCGAATCGAGGTGAGCGGCGTGCGCAACTCGTGACTCACGGTAGACACGAACTCGCTCTTCATTCGGTCCAGACGCTTGAGTTCGGTGATGTCAGTCAACAGCGCATAGAATCCATCGGCCTCGCCGAGCGCGCCGCGGCGCGGTATGTAGGTCACATCGAGATCGACCGCTACGCCATCCTGCCCGGTCTGCCTGCGCTGAAACTGCACCCTCTCCCCTGCCAGAGCGCGTTGCACATACGGCTGCAGTATCCGGTAAACCTCTTCCCCGTAGAGATCCCGCAGCTTCCGCCCGATCATGTCCTGCGGCTGCGTCCCAACGAAAGTCGCCAGCGCCTTGTTGCAGAACCTTACTACTTCATGGGCATCGGCATAGCTGATAAAGGCCGGCACCGAATCAGTAATCAGCCGCAATTCGCGTTCGCTCGCGCGCATTGCCTGTTCCGCATGCTTGATCTCCGATACATCCTGCGCGACGCCGATCACGCGTGCGGCGCTGCCTCCGACTCCGCGCACGACGTATCCGCGAGCAGAGACCCAAACGATAGTCCCGTCTGTGCGCAGAACGCGGTATTCGTCTCTATAGGTTTCACCGTCCCGGGTAGCCTGGTCCAGCGTGCGAATGAAATGCACCAGGTCCTCCGGATGAACCATGTCCCGCAGGCCCATATAGCCGTTGCGCGGGGCGGCGCCCACCACTCGCGCGGGATCCTCGGGCCAGACGAATTCGTCGGCGATAACGTCCCATTCCCATCTCACCATTCCCGCTGCCGCCAGCGCAAGCTGCAGCTGCAAGTCGTGCTCCTTAAGCGCCAGTTCTATGGCTTTGCGCTCGGTTACTTCCTGATTTATACCGGTAATGCGCAGTGCGCGCCCGCTGCCATCACGCTGCACCACCGTGCCGCGGCTGAGTATCCATATCCACCGGCCGTCTGCGCTTCTGACGCGATGCTCCTCACGGTAATCCGGAGTTTTACCGCTTAACGCGCTTTGGATCGCCAACTGTACGCTGCTGAGGTCATCGGCATGGACCAGGCCAAGCAAGGCCGCGGGCGTTATCGCCATTTCCCGCGCCTCCCCTCCCAACATCCGCGCCCAGCCCGCGCTCAGGTAGATTTCGTCTCGCGGCAAGTCCCAATCCCAAGCGGCGCTGTTTGATCCGTCGAGCGCGATCGCGAGCCGTTCCCGCGCTTTTCCGAGGTCGCTCTCGGTATGCATGCGGTCCCGCTCGTACCGGTTGATAACGGAGATGGTCCATACAAGCAGCCCTAACGCGATCGTTCCGCACCAGAACGCGAGGAGAACGAGCGATCTGATCAGGTTCTCCACGCGTTCTGCGCTCTCCCTGGCAAGCGTTCGCTGGTATTCTCCGATCGCATCGACCGTGTTTTCCACTCCGCGTCCTGCCGCAGCGTCGAGTCCGCCGCGCAATGGCGCCTTACGCGCGCCGCCGGCGCCGCGCTCCAGCATCGCCTCGCCCAGCGCGCCGAATCGCGTCGCTACGGCGCGCTTGAGTTGATCCAGCCGTGCGATCTGCTCGGTCGCTGCCAGCATGCCGCGCAGAGCCTCAATCTGGCTGAAGACGCGCACGCTCAATTCCGGTAATTCGTTCCGATCTGCAGGATCCCCGGTAAGCTGATACCGAAGCTGAACCAGTTCCGTTCGCTCGATATCCCGGCGCAGCACCTCCAGATTTCCTCTCACCTGCAGCAGGTGACGTACCTCCCGCCCCGTCTTGAAAAACTCGCCGACGCCATAAAGCCCGAATGCGCCGAGCACGAGCAATATGCCGACACCGATGGAAAGCCCAAGTGTGACTTTGGTACTGACCGAAAAGCGCAGGTATTCCGGCAATGTCGGCATTTAGCGCGATACTGCTGCTTGCCTTAGCGCGGCTAGCAGTGCCAAAACCGTTTCTTGCTCAGCCGGGCCGGGTAGCACGCCGCTCATCCCGAATGGATCCAGAAACAACTCCAGCGCGCGCGCCGCCCGGCTCACGCCGGGAATTCCGAACGTCGTTCCGGAGCCGCTGATGCTGTGTGCCATGCGGATGAGTTCCGCCTGCCGTACCAGCGGTGCTTCCGCGGCGACGATGCATCGCCACAGGTCCTCCATCTGCGTAACTGTATGCGGCAGTTGCGCGGCGTAATCAGCGCGCAGCTTGTCAATGGCGCGCCCCAGTTCGTCGTCGTTCACGGCTTGCTCTTCCCCGGTTGGGATGCAGAGTTGAACTGCCACCGGCTGCCGCGGCGGCTAACCATCATCGTGAACGCTAAGCCTATGCGGGCCATGGATCGCCACTTTCCCGCGCGGACTGTTCGCCCTCGGACAGTCCGAGCACGACATTGACAGCCCTGATCAGCACATCGATCTCGAACGGCTTGGTAACGTATCCGTTGGCGCCGCCCGCAAGCCCCTTAAGCACCGCATCGCGTGTGGCCTTCGCAGTGAGCATCAACACCGGCATGGCCTTCAGAACCGGATGAAGTCGAATCCGCTGCAGCACGTCGAAACCATCCGCATCAGGCAACGTGACATCGAGCAATACCAGGTCCGGACGCGGTGGTCGGCGAAATTCGGCAACGATCTCGTCCCGATTTTTTGCCACTCGCACAGTGAATCCTTCGTTCGCAAGAACATGCTTGAGTAGATTCGCGAGGTGCGGTTCATCTTCCACCACCAGTACCGTCAGCGTGCCGGTTTTGTCAGCGCTTTCCCTGGTCTTGGCCCGGCGCGCGATGCGCACGAAGTAGCCGTGCTGCTGCAACAGCGCGCTAGTCGCGGCAGATTCCTTTTTTGCCTTGGCCGTCGCCGCTACAGAATGCTTGACTGGCCCTTTGGTCTGGAAGAAATCGACGAAATCGAGCGCGCCGTCCTGGCCCTGGACGAAGTCGATCAACCCATCGTACAAGAGATTTGCGAGCATATTTGTAACCGATTCATTGTCGGTGGTCCTGGTGCGTGCCGCGGTCTCGCTAACGGTAGATACGCCGTCTATTAGAATCAGCAATTCGAGCGTCGACGGCGCAAGCGATGTCGCCGATCCGCGAAGCTCGTTCTGCCCCTTTTCGGTCAGCTTGAATACATCATCGCCCAGAATAACGCGGCTTTGATCGGCAGGCATTGCACGGCATCCTATCGGTTGAATCGATGGCGAGTGCGTCAGATTTTACGCTTTCGGATCACGATTTCACATTCTATCTGCGCGGTGCATCAAGCAGCGTTCGACGGTTTGGAGCAACTGCTCGCTCTGAAACGGCTTGGTGAGATAGCCCGCCGCCCTCAGCGATTCCGCCTCCGCCAGAGTCTTCGCATCTCTTTTGGAGGAAGCAAATATCACCGGAATCGTTGCTGTTTCCGTCGACGCGCGCAGCAGGGACACCAGTTCAAGACCGCTCATGAACGGCATGTTTATGTCGCATATTACGAGATCGAAATCCGGACGCAGCAAAGCCTTGCCACCCTCCACAGCGTCCTCGGCGACCTGCACCGCATAGCCCGCGTGAGTCAGGTGCACGCGCAGCAGAGTGCGAAAAAACGGGTCGTCGTCGATGACTAGAATGCGCGCTACGTGACCGTCGTCCATGCGCTATTTTCGAATGCCGTTCCGAGCCGAAGCCTCAACTTTCACCAGCATACACGCTTTGTGCCCGGCGTTTGGCGGCGTCGGGCAGCCCGCGCACGCGCTGCGGCTGTGTAGGTTGCGGCACGCGCCTTCAGTATGCCACGGGCGGACGTTCCCTTCACCCTCCGACCGCCGTTGTCGACCTGACAAAATCAATTTCAATTGACTCAGGTCAACAACGCTGGACGGAACGCGCGCAAAATTTCTTGCTACAGGCCTGCAGGAGCATATCCGGCATGACGCCGGCCGCGCCCTGCGTCCGCAGGCTACGACAGGAGAAATTGCCATGGCTCAATTTACCTTGACTGACGATCTTCACACCGGAAGCAGATTGATCGACGGCGATCACCGCCGCCTGATCGGTCTGGTCAACCTCTTGCTCAAAGCCATGGAGGGTGTCCAAGGCCCCGAGCGCATAAGCGAGGCGATGACTAATCTGGTTGCGTATACCGAAGAACACTTCGGCCGCGAGGAAGCCGAAATGGAACGGATACAATACGTCGCGTCGCTCGCGCACCAGACCGAACATGCGAAGCTGCTGAAACAGCTGGTCGAACTGAAGGCGATACTCGATGCGGGCGGAAGAATCAACGAACCGGCCGTAGCGGAATTTCTTGGCGAATGGCTGCGCGATCACATTCTGTCGACGGACATGAAACTGGCCGCCGCGCTGAAGCTGCGTTCGGCCCCAGCGCCGCTGGCGCAGCTGCACTGATCCAAATCGCCTCTGATCGATTAAGTCCCGCCGCATGAACTAGGTGCCGGGGACGTCGAACGCCGTCTTGCCCTGGGGTCAGCGACCGCCCCGCTCCCATGTCCGAAAACGGCGAGACAGGCCGCGCGACCGGGTCTACACTGCGCGCATGGAACTCGATGCCCGCCGTTGTTATTCCGCCCTGAAAGCGCGCGATGCGCGTTTCGACGGGCGCTTCTTTGTCGCGGTGTCGACCACCGGCATCTACTGCCGCCCGGTGTGCACCGCGCGTACTCCGGGACAGGACCGCTGCAGCTTTTTCGCCAACGCCGCCTCGGCGGAGCGCGCCGGCTTTCGCCCCTGCCTGCGCTGCCGGCCCGAACTCGCGCCCGGCCATGCGCCGACGGATGCAGTGCGCACTGCGGCACACTGGGCCGTCGCGCGCATCGACGCAGGCGCGCTGAACGAGGGCGATCTGGAACGGCTTGCCGCGGAATACGGCATTTCCTCGCGCCAGCTGCGCCGCGTGGTGGAGACGGAATTCGGCGTAACGCCGGTCGAGCTGGCGCAGACGCGCCGCCTGCTGTTGGCCAAACACCTGCTTACCGATTCGGCGCTGGGCATGACCGAACTCGCGTATGCCAGCGGCTTTTCCAGCGTGCGCCGCTTCAATCATCTGTTCAAAACCCGCTACGGCCTGAACCCGACGGCGCTGCGCCGCAGGGGCGGGCCGGCAGCGCTCGGGGACGCGATCACGCTCAAACTCGCCTACCGCCCGCCGCTCGACTGGACGCGCCTGCTCGCCTTCCTTGCAAGCCGTGGCGCGGCCGGCGTGGAATGCGCCGCGGGCCGGCGCTACCTGCGCACTGCCAGCATTGCGGTTGCGGGAAAAACGCACCGCGGCTGGATCGCGGCGGAGCCGCTGCCGCAGCAGCACGCGTTGCGCCTGGAGATCTCCCCGTTGCTGATGCCGGCGCTGGCGCCGCTGCTTGCGCGCGCGCGCCGGCTGTTCGATCTGGATGCGAATCCACGCGTCATCGAAGAACATCTCGGGCGCGATGAGCGCCTGCGAAACATCGTGCGCCGCCAGACCGGGCTGCGCGTGCCAGGGGCGTTCGACGGCTTCGAACTTGCGCTGCGCGCGGTGCTGGGACAGCAGATCAGCGTAAAGGCGGCGAGCACGTTGTTCAGCCGCTGCGCGGCCGCTTTCGGAGAGCCCGTATCTGTTGTGTCGGATGTCGCGCGGTCCGCAGCTATGCCCGACGCACGACTGCAGTTGTATGCACCCATGGCGGAACGTCTGGCAGGTGCGCACCTGCGCGAACTCATCGCGATCGGGCTGACGCGGAAACGCGCCGAAACCTTACGCGCGCTGGCACGCGCCGTCACTGAGGACGGACTGGTTCTCGAACCGGGCGCCGATGTCGAGGCGACGATGCGGTCGCTGCAGGCCCTGCCCGGGATCGGTGCATGGACGGCGCATTACATCGCCATGCGCGCGCTCGGCTACCCCGACGCCTACCCGCACGCCGACCTGGGCCTGATGAAAGCGCTCGGCCTGCGCAAAGCCGGCGACATGCTCGCCGCCGCCGAGCCCTGGCGTCCGTGGCGCGCCTACGCGGCACATCATCTCTGGGCCAGCCTGAAATAGCGACAGATCGATCCAGCCATCCAATGAGGAGAACAACAGACATGACGACCACGACCTGGTACACCACCATCGCCAGCCCGATCGGCGAACTGTTGCTGAAGTCTGACGGTGAATCGGTCACCGGCCTGTACATGCACAAGCACAAACGCGGTGCTACACCGACCAGGGAATGGCGGCGCGACGATGCAGCGCTGAAACGGCCTTGCGCGCAGCTGCAATCGTATTTCGCCGGAGAACTGCACGAATTCGATCTGGCGCTGGCACCCGAGGGGACGCCATTTCAGCAGCGCGTATGGCGCGCGCTATGCGATATTCCTTTCGGCGAGACCGTCAGCTATGGCGAGCTTGCGCGGCGCATCGGCCAGCCAACCGCGTCGCGCGCAGTCGGCCTGGCCAATGGCAGGAACCCGATTTCCATCGTCGTGCCCTGCCATCGCGTAATCGGCGCGGACGGATCGCTCACCGGTTACGGCGGCGGCCTTGCGCGCAAACGCTGGCTGCTGGCGCACGAAGCCAAAGGCAGTCTGATCTGATGCGAAACGCGCCGCTATCTGCGGCGCTCGCGCCGCGGCATTTGCCGGTCACGTTGATAGATGTCTTTGCCGGCGTCCTGGATGTCGCGGCGCAACTGCCGCCGCTCATCCGGATTCATGCGGCCTCGATCAGCTTCGCCGGGAGCGCGCTGTTCGCGCTGCGGCATGGGCAACTGTGCCTCGCCTTGCCTGCCCGGCTGAGAGCGTTGATCCTGGATCGAAGGCCTGAATCCCATGCCGCGCTCGAACGGATCGGCCAGCACCGGCTGCACGCTGCCGGCTGCTATCAGGCCGATACAAAGGATAGTCGGGAGTTTCATCGCGCCGCCTGGAACTGAATCTATGCACGCATACTAACGCTCTGACGGACAGAATGTGACGGTCCGGGGGCGCAATTTGTAATAAATTGTAAGCAACAGGGGCGTTGACATGGATTCTTACGTCTGGCCCCGCTCGAGCGGGCGAAATTGAGTACGATGGGCGCATGACAAACACGAAAACCAGATTACTTGTAGTCGATGACGACCTGCGCCTGCGCGATCTGCTCAACCGCTATCTGTCCGAGCAGGGATTCGGCGTGCACGTCGCCCAGGACGCGGCGGCCATGGACAAGTTGCTGGCACGCGAAAGATTCGACCTGATCGTGCTCGACTTGATGATGCCGGGCGAAGACGGTCTTTCTGTGTGCCGGCGCCTGCGCGGCGCCAAGGACACGATCCCGATCATCATGCTGACCGCAAAGGGCGACGACGTGGACCGCATCGTCGGCCTGGAAATGGGCGCCGACGATTACCTGCCCAAACCTTTCAATCCGCGTGAACTGGTGGCGCGCATCCATGCCGTGCTGCGCCGGCGCACCGCGCGGCTGCCGCCCGGCGCGCCGGCGGCGGAAGAAGGCCAGATGAGCTTCGGTCAGGTTAGAGTCGATCTGGCCACGCGCGCCCTGACCCGCGCCGGAAAGTCGGTTTCGCTTACCACCGGCGAGTTCGGCCTGCTCAAGGTGCTGCTGACACATCCGCGTGTGCCGCTGTCGCGCGACAAGCTGATGGAGCTTGCGCGCGGTCGCGAATACGAAGTATTCGATCGCGCCATCGATGTGCAGATCTCGCGCCTGCGCAAGCTGGTCGAACCCGATCCGGCGCATCCGGTGCACATCCAGACAGTATGGGGATTCGGCTACGTGTTCGTCCCGGACGGCAAGGTAGACCAGTGACCTTCGCGCCGCGCACGCTGCTGTGGCGCTCCTTTCTGCTGATCAGCCTGTTGATGGTGATTTCGGTCGCCGCCTGGTTCCAGATTCTGCGCAGCTACGAGCGCGAGCCGCGCGCCCGGCAATCGGCGCAGATGGTGGCGAGCGTGGTCAACCTCACCCGCGCCGCGCTGGTCACGGCTAACGCAGCCAAGCGGCGCGAGCTGTTGCTCGATCTGTCGGATCGCGAGGGCATACGCGTTTACCCTGCCGAGCCCAGCGACAAATTGACGCCGTCGCCAGACTCGGCGTTCGTTGGCATGCTGCACGCGGAAATCCGGCGCCAGCTGGGCGACGAAACCCGCTTCGCCTCCGCAATCGGAACGCAACGCGGATTTTTCATCAGTTTTCATATCGACGACGACGAGTACTGGGTGATGCTGCCGCGCGAGCGCGTCGAGCGCCAGTTTCCCTGGCAATGGCTCGGCTGGACCGCACTCGCACTGCTGCTGTCACTGATCGGCGCCTGGCTGATCGTGTCGCGCATCAACCGCCCGTTGAAGGCGCTGACCGTCGCCGCGGCCGATATCGGCGGCGGCAAAATGCCCGCGCCGTTGCCCGAAACCGGTCCGGTTGAAATCCGGACGCTGGCGCGCGCATTCAATCAGATGACGCAGGATCTGGCGCGCCTGGACGCCGATCGCGCGCTTATCCTCGCGGGTGTGTCGCACGATCTGCGCACGCCGTTGTCGCGCCTGCGTCTGTCAACCGAAATGAGCGCGAACGATGTGGAACTGAAGCAGGGCATGATCGCCGATATCGCGGAGATGGATTCTATCATCGGTCAGTTCCTTGAATTCGCCCGCACCCAGAGCGAAGAACCGCTGACGCCCACCGATGTCGCCGCCCTCGCGCGCGAGGTGGTCGAACAGCAGCAGCGCCTGGGCCATGCGGTGCACGCGAAAATCGAGCCCGTGCCCGAGCAGCCGCTGCGCCGCTTGGGCATCAGGCGCCTGATATCCAATTTGCTGGACAACGCGCTCGCCTACGCCGGCAAAGACGTGTGCATCGCCACGCGCAGCAAGGACGGAATACTGATACTCGAAGTATTGGACCGCGGACCGGGCATCCCGCCGCACGAGACCGAGCGGCTGAAGCAGCCGTTCACGCGCCTGGAAGCCGCGCGCAGCGGCAAGGGTGGATCAGGCCTGGGTCTTGCGATCGTCGATCGCATCGCGCGCCATCACGGCGGCACGCTGGAGCTTCTGGCGCGCGAGGGCGGCGGGCTGATCGCCCGCGTCAGCCTGCCGTTGCGGGAAAGCGCTGCAGCACCTGGTAGCTGATGCGTCCGTCGACACGGGTCGAATTTACCATCGCGAAATCCGCAGCGTCCCAGACCAGTGGGACCCAAACCGATGCTGGCGAAATACCGGTGGCGTTGCGCACCAACGTCACGTGTGACACGAATGTCCTGCGGTCGTAACGAATTCCGGCCGCATCCAACTGGGTGCGCAGGCCCTCGACCAGATCGTTGAGCGCCTGCGGCTCTTCGCCGGCACCGCACCAGATGATGCGGTTGTGCTTCCAGTAGCCAATTCGGTCCAATGGCAGGCGGAAAGGGACAAAGCGCACGCTGGCCGCGCGCGAAGTAAGCCCCGGGAGCCGCGCTGCGTCGGTATCACCGAGGAATGCAAGCGTGAGATGCAGATTTTCGCGCGGCATTACTCTGCCTCGGCCTGCAGCATCTCCGGCCCAGGACGCGAGCCTGCCTTGAATATCCTCAGGCGGCCACAGCGCGAAGAACAGGCGCACCGTGGCGGCGGCCTCGCCCACGATTTCAGCCGGTCAAACGGCGGAATACCAGACACGCGTTGGTGCCGCCAAAGCCGAAGCTGTTCGACATTACCGTGTTGAGACCCGCGCTATCCACGCGCTCGCGTACGATGGGCATGCCTTCGGCCGCGGGGTCGAGCGTCTCGATATTGGCCGAGACACAGGCGAAGTCGTGTTCCTGCATCAGCAGGGAGTAGATGACTTCA
>QYQC01000161.1 GCA_007280315.1 Betaproteobacteria bacterium
AATTGGAGATTTCGCCCGCCACCCAGAGCAGCAGAAAGCGGTGCTCGAGCAGATCGCGAACGCTGCGCGCGAGCAAAGAAACGCTGAGAATCTCCACTGGGGGAGGGCCGGAAACCCGCGTCAAATCTAGCTCTGGAGGCATGTGGCGATATTACACTATCCACAGCAAGGGTTTGCGCGCGGTCTGCTCGTTTATTAGGCAATCCGGCCCCCTCGGAGACATCTGTAAGTTGCTGTTCCAAAAAAAGAAAATGCCGCGTTTAAAATATGTGCAGTAGCGAAAAAGCCTTTTGTACAACTTACTTAACTGGCTTTTTTGCAAACTATGCACAACTTTATCCACACAAATTGTGGATAAGATTTTAGGCCTGATTCGAACCGGCCGGGACTGTTTGTGTCGCAACGTCCCAGCGCACTGCGGGCGGGTCTATGCACGCGCGCTGCAATGCGACGTAAACGCGCCGCCGCCAACGTTGCGCGGCCGCGCAAGCCGATGTGCAATTGGTGGTTCGGCGTTGTTGAAACAGAGTCGTACGCGACGGGACATGAGCGCAGGCATCCTCGCGTGTCGCAACCAGACTAAGCCTTGCTCAAAACTGCCGCAGAAGCTAAAGTGACGGCGAGAAAAAATTCTGGAGAATCAATTTTGTTTGCGCTTATTGCGGCCGCAGGCTGGCCTATCTACCCGCTGCTGATCGCCTCTATCATCGCGGTAGCCCTGATCATCGAGCGTACGATGATGTTGCGCAAAGACAAGATCGTGCCCGCCAGTTTGTTTGGCAAGGTGGTCAATGCCTACCGCCAGCAAGGCGTGAACCCGCAGATGCTGGACCAGCTGGCCAAGGATTCGCCTCTCGGCCAGGTGCTGGCTGCCGGTCTGAGAAACCACAACAGCTCGCGCTACGTGATGAAGGAAGCTATCGAGGAGGCGGGGCATGCGGTTTCGCACGAGCTGGGTCGTTTCCTTACCAGCCTGGGCACCCTGGCCACCATCGCTCCGCTGATGGGCTTGTTCGGCACGGTAGTGGGCATGATCGAAATCTTCGGTTCGCAGTCACCATCGGGGACCAATCCCCAGGTGCTGGCGCACGGAATTTCGGTGGCGTTGTACAACACCGCGCTTGGACTGGTGGTGGCGATTCCGGCGATGATTTTCTACCGCCATTTCCGCGCCAAGGTGGAGAGCTTTCTGGTGGACATGGAGCAGCAGGCGAGCAAGCTGGTCGACCTGGTACACGGCGAACGTCTCGACTTCGAAAGCGCGAAGTCGCAGCAGCCCCCGGGCAAGACGTGAATTTCCAGCGATTCCAGGCGCGGGAGGACCTGGAGATTAATCTGATCCCGCTGATCGACGTGCTGCTGGTGATCCTTATTTTCCTGATGATCACCACCACCTACTCCAAGTATGCCGAACTGCAGATCAATTTGCCTACCGCCGATGCGCAAAAACAGTTGGAGCGGCCCAACGAAGTCAACATCACGGTAAATGCCAGCGGGCAGTACACGATAAATCGCAGGCCACTGGTTTTTAGCGATGTCGCCGCACTGTCAGATGAGATGCGCCGTGCCGCGGGCGAACTCAAGGACCCGGTAGTGGTGATCAACGCCGATGCCAATGCAACGCACCAGTCGGTGATTCACATCATGGAAGCATCAAGGATGGCCGGCTACGGCCATATTACCTTCGCCACACAGACGAAAACCAAGTAAGCCGCCGCGCTTGGAAGCAAGCTTTCCGGAAAAACACTGGTATCGCCTTAGCCCGCTGTCGCTTGCGCTGTGGCCGGCGAGCCTGCTGTTTCGCCTTGTCCTGGCGCTGCGCCGCCTCGCCTACCGCATCGGCGTCCTGCCCTCGGTAACCCTGCCGGTGCCGGTGATCGTTGTCGGCAACCTCGTGGTGGGCGGCACCGGCAAGACGCCGCTGGTTCTATGCCTGGCTGCGATGCTGAAAAAGCGCGGCCGCAAACCGGGCATCGTCAGCCGCGGTTACCGCAGCGACGCCGTGAAACCGATGGCAGTCGCCGCCGGGAGCCCGGTGGATCTGGTCGGCGACGAACCGCTGCTGCTGGCGCGCGCGAGCGGATGTCCGGTCTGGATCGGGCGCGATCGCGCCGCAGCCGCCCTGGGTCTGCTCGCCGCCCATCCCGAATGCGACGTGCTGATACTGGACGACGGGATGCAGCACTACCGTCTTGCGCGCGACATTGAAATCGCGGTGGAAGATGAACGCGGTATCGGCAACGGTTTCTTGATTCCAGCAGGGCCGTTGCGCGAACCGGTCTCGCGCCAGGTCGATATCTGGGTCGCCAATACGACGCCCTGCACAAGGCGTGACCCGTGTTTTCGCATGGATCTTCGCGGCGACCATTTCCGCTGCGTGGCGGCACCGCGGGAGCTTGTCGCGCTCGAAGCGTTCGCACGCAAAAAGCTGCACGCCGTGGCCGGCATCGGCAATCCAAAACGATTCTTCGACCAGCTGGCAGGCCTGGGCCTGGCCAGCGTGAATCACGTGTTTCCGGATCACCACGCGTATTCGGCAAGCGATCTTGAATTCGGTGATTGCGAAGCGCTGCTTATGACCGAGAAGGATGCGGTAAAATGCGAAGCATTCGCGCGCGGGCACTGGTACGCGCTGCAGGTCGAGGCCGAACTGGCCTCGGCGTTTTTCGATTTGATCCTGGCGAAGCTGAATGGACTCAAGACTGCTTGACATCCTGGTGTGCCCGATCTGCAAGGGGCCGTTGCTCTACCGCAAAGCCGAACAGGAACTTATCTGCAAGGCCGATCGGCTCGCCTTCCACATTCGCGACGGTATTCCGGTGATGCTCGAAGACGAGGCGCGCAAGCTCGATCCGGCCGAAGAAGTCCAGTAGTGCCGGCCGGCGGGAATGGGCGCGGCAACGGCTGACCGTTGCCAACGCCTGAGCATTGACCGCAGCGAGGCGGCGGACAACCCGGCGGTTTCCTTGCCCGGTTTTCTCCGCGCCGTCTGCGGCAGGGACCCCAACATCAAATGATCACTCTTCGCCAACTCACGCTCGCGCGCGGCAGCAAGCTGTTGCTCGAAGGCATCGACCTGACACTGCATGCCGGCCAGAAGATCGGCGTGGTCGGGCCGAATGGCTGCGGCAAGTCGAGCCTGTTCGCGCTGTTGCTGGGAGAACTGCACCAGGAAGCGGGCGATCTGGAACTGCCCGGACGGCTCGCCGTCGCCCATGTGGCGCAGAACATACCGGCGAGCGAGCAGGCGGCGATCGAATTCGTCATCGATGGCGACGCACCATTGCGCGCGCTTGAGCAGGCGCTGGCGGGCGCGCATGCGCAGGATGACGGCGAGCGACTGGCAGCATTGTACGAAGCGCTCGATCACGCCGGCGGCTATAGCGCGCGCAGCCGCGCCGCCAGCCTGATGCACGGACTCGGATTCGCCGCGAGTGAACTGGAGCAGGCGGTGGACGCATTCTCCGGTGGCTGGCGCATGCGCCTGAAGCTCGCGCGGGCGCTGATGTGCCGCTCCGACCTGCTGTTGCTCGACGAGCCCACCAACCACCTGGATCTGGACGCGGTGATCTGGCTGGAACAATGGCTGCGCGACTATCCCGGTACCTTGCTTGCGATATCGCACGACCGGGATTTTCTTGACGGGACAGTCGGGCACATTCTGGCGATAGAACAGTGCAAGGCGAAGCTGTATACGGGAAACTATTCGGCATTCGAGGTGCAGCGCGCGATGCAGCTCGCACAGCAGCAGTCGGCCTATCTGAAACAGCAGCGCGAAATTGCGCATTTGCACTCATACGTCGAGCGCTTTCGCGCCAAGGCCACCAAGGCGCGGCAGGCGCAGAGCCGGTTGAAGGCGCTGGCGCGGATGGAGGTGATTTCACCGGCGCACGTGGACACACCGTTCGACTTCCGTATGCGCGAACCGCTGGCGGGACCCGATCCTCTGCTCACGCTGGAGGACGCCGCGGCCGGCTATGACGGCCGCGCCGTGCTGGCGGGAATCAAGCTGAGTATCGCGGCGGGCGGACGCATCGGACTTCTCGGACGCAACGGCGCCGGCAAGTCGACGCTGATCAAACTTTTGTCCGGCACGCTTGCACCGTTGCAAGGCACGCGTCAGGAAGGAAAAGGGCTGGCCATCGGCTACTTTGCGCAGCACCAGATCGAGGTGCTGCGGCCGGACGAGTCGCCGCTGCGCCATCTGATGCGGCTCGACCCGCGCACGCGGGAGCAGGAATTACGCGACTTCCTCGGCGGATTCGATTTCCGCGGCGATATGGCGCTGGAGCCGATTGCGCCTTTCTCCGGCGGTGAGAAAGCCAGACTGGCGCTCGCGCTGCTGGTGTGGCAGCGGCCCAACCTGCTGCTGCTCGACGAGCCGACCAATCATCTGGATCTGGAAATGCGCCACGCGCTTACCCTGGCACTGCAGGAATACGAGGGCGCGATCGTGCTGGTATCGCACGACCGCCACCTGCTGCGCACCACCGCCGCCAACCTGTGGCTGGTCGCCAACGGTGCCGTGCAACCGTTCGACGGCGATCTGGACGACTATCGAGACTGGCTGCGCCAGCGCGAAGCGGGTGCGGGCACGCCGGAGCCGGCGGGGGCGACACGCAAGCAGCAAAAACGCGACGAAGCCCTGGCGCGCAACCAGCGCTATGCGCAAAGAAAACCGCTGGCGCAGCGCCTGGCGAAGATCGAGCGGCGCATGGCCGAACTGGAGCGCGAGCGCAAGCCGCTCGGACTATGGTTGGCCGATCCCGAGAGCTACGCCGACAAGGAAAAGCTGCAGTCGGCGCTGTTGCGCGAAGCCGCGTTGCGCCTGGAACTCGAGCGCGCGGAGGCGGAATGGCTGGCGCTGCAAGCAGAAATGGAATTACTGGACCTCTAGTTTACCGTCTTCGGCGCCGCCGCGTCGTCGATCTCCGACTGGCGCAGCAGGGACGGCAGCTCCAGCGCGATATCCCACTCGGACTGGGACACCACGTTCTGCAGCAACCGGCACAGCGAATGCAGCAGGGTGTTGTCCAGCGTCAGGTGTATACCCTGGCCCTGCTGCGGCAACAGTCCCAGCACCGGACTGCCGCTGTCGTCCTTGTTGATTTGAATGCGCGCCACCAGTATCGGCTCGGCGCCCAGAGGCATTTCGCGCGGCGCTTCGTTGAAGGCGTCGGCGAAATTGGCCTGGCGCAGCGCCTGCTCGTGCTGCATGCCGAGCAGGGCGTCGCGCGCCTGCGGATTGCTCTGCAGCGCGACTTCGGGCGAGGAGCGCGCGATCTGCAGCAATTGCGGCCATAGCAGCCGCAACGCGCGTCGCGTCAGCCACAGGCGCACCTCAAGCTGGTTGTCGGTACTGACGCGCAGCAGCAGACGATCCTGTTCGGGGATGAAATCGAGCTTGAGCTGGTGCAGGCGCATGATGGAAAGTTGATCTTATCAAATGCCGTGCCGCTGCATCGCCCAGGCGACATGCTCGCGCACCAGCGGCGACGGATCATCGGCGCGCGACCGCAACGCGCCGACCACGGCCGCGCTCCTCGTGGCATTGCCCAAACCCACGGCGAGATTGCGCGACCACCGTTCGAAACCGATGCGCAGGATCGCACTGCCGGCCATGCGCTCGCGGAACCGACCCTCGTCCCAGGAGAACAGCTCCACCAGCTCTACGTCGTCTAGTCCATGACGCACGCGGAAATCCGGCTCGCTGCTCACGCTGGCGTAGCGATTCCACGGACAGACGAGCTGGCAGTCATCGCAGCCGTAAACGCGATTGCCGATCAACGGCCGAAACTCCAACGGAATCGAACCTTTCAGTTCGATGGTGAGATAGGAGATGCAGCGCCTGGC
>QYQC01000194.1 GCA_007280315.1 Betaproteobacteria bacterium
GCCAATTCATTGTCAATATGCGCAGTATCAAGCTCGACAGCACCGCCATGTCCTCCGAAGCCGTGGCAAAACGACTTAAGCCCGCGGGCGACGTGGCCTTCGCCGAAGCAGGCAGCGGTGCAACGGCCGGTTCCAGAAGCGGCGAGGACATATATAAATCGACATGCAGCGCCTGCCACGCGGGCGGTGCGGCCGGCGCACCAAAGTTGGGCGACAAAGGCGATTGGGCCAAGCGCCTCAGCGGTGGCCAGAAGCGGCTGGTTGCGTCGGCAATCAAGGGTATCGGCGCGATGCCGCCACGCGGCGGCGGCGCCGACCTGAGCGACCTGGAGATGGAGCGCGTGGTGGTCTACATGGCAAACCAGGCCGGGGCAAAATTCAAGGAGCCTGCCGCTCCCGCAACGCAAGAAAAACCGGCGGCGAATCAGGCGCCGGACAAGGTCGCCGCAACTGCGCCAGCGGCCGCAAGTACCGAAGGCAAGAAAGTCTACGACACGACCTGTGCAGTGTGTCATGGCGCAGGCGTAGCCGGTGCGCCCAAGGCGGGCGACAAGGCTGCCTGGGCGCCACGACTGAAGAGCGGCATGAATGCGCTTTATGCAAACGCGCTCAAAGGCAAGGGCGCGATGCCCCCCAAAGGCGGCAATTCCGCGCTCGCCGACGCCGAGGTCAAAGCCGCGGTCGATTATCTCGCCGGTCTGGCCAAGTAACGACCGGCACCGCGCATTGCGCTCGGCATCATGAAAATTGCGATCATTCTCGATCCGCTGGATGCCATCAAGACCTACAAGGATACGACCTACGCGATGATGGTGGAGGCCGCCGCGCGCGGCCACCAACTGCATGTGCTGATGCGAGATGGTGTGATGTGGAAGCAGGGGCGCGTGATCGGCGAGTCCCGCCGCCTCGAGCTGACCGGCGAAAAGGAGCGCTGGTACCGGATTGATCCGCCGCGCGAAGACGCGCTTTCCGACTTCGACGCGGTGCTGATGCGCAAGGACCCGCCGTTCGACATGGAGTACGTGACCGCGACCTGGCTGCTGGAACTGGCCGGACGCGAAGGCGCCAGGGTATTCAACGATCCGCGCGCGCTGCGCGATCACAGCGAGAAACTGGCGATCGCCGAGTTTCCGCAATTCACCGCGCCCTCGCTGGTGTCACGGATGGAAAGGCAGATTCACCAATTCATCGACGAGCACACCGATGTGGTGGTGAAGCCCCTGGACGGCATGGGCGGTGCGCAGATTTTTCGCGTAACAAAAACCGACCCCAACCGCAATGTAATCGTCGAGACGCTCACTTGGCATGGCACGCGCTCGATCATGGCACAACGCTATATCCCGGAAATCAGTGCGGGCGACAAGCGGATTCTTTTGATCGCCGGCGAACCCGTGCCCTACAGCCTCGCGCGCATCCCCAAGGCGGGCGAGACGCGCGGCAATCTGGCCGTCGGCGGCACCGGCGTGGCGCAGCCGCTGTCATCGCGCGACCGCGAGATCGCGACCGCGCTCGGACCGGTGCTCGCGCGACGCGGCCTGCTGCTGGTGGGTCTGGACGCGATCGGCGACTACCTCACCGAAATCAATGTCACCAGCCCGACCTGCTTTAGGGAAATACACGAGCAGACCGGCTGCAATGTCGCCGCACTGTTCATCGATGCGCTGGAGAAGGCGTGCGCGCAACCGAGGTGAACCCCGGCCGCCCTTTGTCGGCCTCGGTCGCTGCAAGCATTGATACTTCATTGTCAGAGTACACACCATGATTGGAATCCTGATCGTTTCCCACGGCGCCTTCGGCGAAGCCCTGATCCACAGCGCGAGCCATGTGCTGAGTAAGCGTCCGCCGCGGGTGCGCCAGATCGGCGTCACCGTGCACGACGATCCCGAGGCGATCCTGCCGCAGGCCGAGGAACTGGTCAAACAGCTCGACCGGGGTCAGGGCGTGCTGGTGCTGACCGACATACTCGGCGCCACACCCTCCAATATCGCCACGCGGCTGCTCGTACCCGGCAGGGTCGAAGGCGTTTCCGGCGTAAGCCTGCCGATGCTGATCCGCGCCCTGACCTATCGCGAGGAAACGCTTGCAACCGTGGTAGAGAAAGCCGTCAGCGGCGGGGTCGCGGGCGTGGTCCACATGACTAACGACGCCTGCAATGCCGCAAACCGAAGCTGAGATCACCAACAAGCTCGGACTGCACGCACGCGCGGCGGCCAAGCTGACCCAGCTCGCGAGCGGGTTTCAAAGCGAAATCTGGCTCACGCGCAACGGGCGACGCGTCAACGCCAAGAGCACACTGGGGGGGATGATGCTGGAGGCGGGCAAGCGCGCACAGAAATGCATCGAAACCGACGGCAGCGATGCCGACGCGGCGTTGCAGGAAATCCTGAAATTGATTGTCGCGAAATTCGGGGAAAACGAGTGAGTTTCACCCTCCACGGCGCAGCCGCAGGCGGCGGCATCGCAATTGGCCAGGCGCACCTGATTTCCAGCGCGCGACTCGAGGTGGCTCATTATGCGATCGCGCCGGAGAAAACCGAGCTGGAGGTGATGCGCCTGTCCACCGCGGTGGACAAAGTGCGCGCCGAACTGCAGGAGCTGCGCCGCAGCGTCCCCGCCGGCGCGCCGGCCGAGCTTGGCGCATTCCTCAGCCTGCACCTGATGATTCTGGATGACGCGATGCTGTCGCACGCACCGCGTGAGCTGATCCGCAGTATGCGCTGCAATGCCGAATGGGCCCTGGTGTTGCAGATGGACCAGCTGGTGGCGCAGTTCGACAAGATCGAAGACTCCTACCTGCGCGAAAGAAAGGCGGACGTGGTGCAGGTGGTGGAGCGCGTGCTCAAAGCGATGCAGAATCAGCGCGGGCATCCGAGCCCCGCGAGCGCGCACGAGGAAAGCATGGTCGTAGTGGCGCATGACCTGTCGCCGGCGGACATGATGCTGTTCAAGCAACACCAGTATGCCGGCTTTGTCACCGATCTTGGCGGCGTTACCTCGCATACGGCCATCCTCGCGCGAAGCCTGGACATTCCGGCCATCGTCGGGGCGCACACGGCGCGACGGATGGTGCGCGAGGGCGAGTTGGTGATCGTCGACGGCGTGCACGGCGTGCTGATCGTCGACCCCGATGAGCTGGTCCTAGCCGAATATCAGAAACGCCAGCGCGAGCTCGAGCAGCGTCGGCAGAAGCTGAAGCGCATCCGCAGCACACCGGCCACCACGATGGACGGCACTGCGGTGGACCTGCACGCGAACATCGAACTGCCGCAGGACGTGGAGCAGGCGCGCAAATCCGGGGCCACGGGCGTCGGCCTGTTCCGCAGCGAGTTCCTGTTCCTCAATCGCGACGACCTGCCGGGCGAGGACGAACAGTTCGAGGCCTATCGCATGGTGGCGCGCGCGATGGACGGGATGCCGGTGACCATACGCACGCTCGATCTGGGCGCGGACAAGACGGTAAACGGTTCCGCCCGCGGCGGACCGAATCCGGCGATGGGCTTGCGCGCGATACGCCTGTGCCTGGCGGAGCCGCAAATGTTCATGGCGCAGCTGCGCGCGATCCTGCGCGCTTCGCATTACGGAAAAATCAGGCTGCTGATCCCGATGCTCGCACACGCGCACGAGATCTTGCAGTCGCTGGCAATGATCGACAGGGCAAGAGCGCTGCTCGATGCGCAGGGACTGCCCTACGACCGCGAGATGAAAATCGGCGGCATGATCGAAGTTCCGGCAGCGGCGCTGGCCCTGGGCGTGTTCGTGCGCAAACTCGATTTCCTGTCGATCGGCACCAACGACTTGATTCAGTACACACTTGCCATCGACCGCACCGATGACAACGTGTCGCACCTGTACGATCCTTTGCACCCGGCGGTGCTGCACCTGATCGCGCATACCATCAAGACCGGCGCGCGTATGAAAGTGCCGGTGGCGGTGTGCGGCGAAATGGCGGGCGACGCGACGCTGACGCGGCTGCTGCTCGGTTTCGGGTTGCGCCAGTTTTCCATGCATCCGGCGAATCTTCTCGCGATCAAGCAGCAGGTGCTCAAGAGCGACCTGCGCGATCTGACCCAGCCGGCCAACAAGATCCTGCGCTGCGAGGACCCGGAAAAGGCAAAGCGGCTGCTGGAGAAGCTCAACGCCTGACGGAGCACTTACACGCCAACTTTTGCCTCGCAGGCGAAGGTGGATGAGCAACGAGAGTTCGGTCGGCGTGGCCCGGCCACAGATCATGCGCTTCGATACGAAGCTCGCTCCACTGCGGTAATCTGGGCGCGCATGTTCCACACCAGCCACAGGCCCGGCAGCGCGGCAACGAAGGTGAGGACGAAGAAGTTTGCCCAGCCCAGGGTTTCCACCATGCCCCCGGTGAGCGGACCGAACAGGACGCGCCCCAGCGACGCCAGCGCTGACAGCAGTGCATACTGGGTCGCGGAAAAGCTGTGGTTACACAGCGCCATGGCAAACGCCACGAACGCCGCCGTGCCCATGCCGCTGGCGAGGTTTTCGAATCCGACTGCGAACACCAGCAATGGGTAGCTCTTGCCGGCCCAGGCGAGCAGCGCAAACGACAGGTTGGATACCGCCTGCAGCACGCCGAACAGCAGCAGCGCGCGGGTCAGGCTCATGCGCACCAGCAGCAGCCCGCCGACCAGACCACCTGCCAGCAGCGATACCAGTCCCAGTGCCTTATTGATGGTGCCGACGTCGGTGAGCGAAAAACCGACGCCGCGAAGCAGAAACGCGGTGGTAAGCGTCCCGGCGAGGGCGTCACCGAACTTGTACAGCGCGATCAGTGCGAGCAGCTGCAGCGCACCGGGCCGGGAGAGCAGATCCTTCAACGGCTCGACCACGGCCTCGCGCAGGCTGCGCGGGGGCGTTACGCGCACCGCGGGTTCGGGTGCGACGACGCTCGTAACGATGCCCACGCCCATCAGCCCGGCCATGGCAAAAAACGTCAGCCGCCAGCCGATCTGGTCGGCGAGGATCAGCGCCAGCCCGCCCGAAGCGAGCATGGCGAGGCGGTAGCCGAGTACGCTCACCGCCGCACCCATGCCGCGTTCGGCCGCGGGCAGCAGGTCGGTGCGATAGGCGTCGATGACAATGTCCTGCGACGCCGACGCGAACGCAACCCACAGCGCGAGACAGCCGAGCAGCCACAGATTCGCGTTCGGCGGTGAAATCGCCATGCCGACGATACCCACCACCAGCGACAACTGCGTCAGCAGCATCCAGCCGCGCCGGCGGCCAAGGAGCGGCGGCACATAGCGGTCCATCAACGGCGACCAGAGAAACTTGAGCAGATAGGGGATGCCGATCCATGAAAACCAGGCAATAGTCATGATGTCGGCGCCAGAGACAGTGAGCCAGGCCTGCAGCGTGCCCCCGGTCAGCGCCAGCGGCAGCCCCGAGGAAAAGCCGAGCAGCAGGACGGCGGCAACGCGCGGACTGCGCAGAATCTCCAGGTAGGGCGACGACATGGCGTCGATTCTACCTGCGTTGTGCGCGGTTATGGTTGATTTGACAAGAGAAAACAGGTACCCTTAACAGCTTCCGCGCGGAGCGGAATTTCTTTGTCAAAGAGGCAATCAATCATGAGCAACAACGTCGAAGCATCCCGGGAAAAACTCGCGTCCGACATGCGTATTGTCATCGCCGACGCGGAAGAGTTGCTGCGCGCAACCGCCGGCCAGATGGGAGAGAAAGCAGTCGTTGCACGCGAACGCATCCAGGAGAGCCTGCGCGTCGCAAAGGAAAAAATGTCGCGGGCCGAGGAAGTCATGATCGACAAGACTAAAGCCGCGGCGCGCGCCACCGACGATTATGTGCACGATCATCCCTGGGGCGCGGTGGGCATCGCCGGCGCAGTCGGCCTGGTCATCGGCATGCTGATCAGCCGCCGCTAGCAAGCATGGCGGACGGGGAAGGCGCCGCCGCGCGCGGCGGCCTTCTGCACTCAATCAGGCGTATGGCGGGAAGCTTACTTGGCGCGGCGCAGACACGCCTGGAAATCCTCGCCACCGAAATCGAAGAAGAGCGGCTGAGGCTGGAGCAGTTGTTGCTCATCGCGCTTGCCGCGGCGTTCTGCCTGGCGTTCGGCGTCGCGCTCGCCATCGCGCTGGCGGTACTGTATTTCTGGGACACCCACCGGCTATTTACGGTGGGCCTGCTTGCCGCGGCATTCCTAGGCGCAGGCGTGGCCTTGGGCTGGGTCCTGCGAGCCAAGGTCACGTCCCGACCCAAGCCGTTCGCGGTCACGCGCGGCGAACTGGCCAAGGATGGTGCGCTGCTACGGGGACCGCGCCAATGAATCGGCGTCTCGCTGCCATCGAAGCCAAACGCGCTCGCCTGCTGGAGCGTGCCGCGCGCGAGCGCGAGAGTGTGGCGCAGACGCTGCAGTCATGGGAGCAACCGCTTCACTTCATCGACCGCTGCGTCGATGTCCTGCGTTTTATCATTGCGCGCCCGCCGCTCGTTGCAGGCGCCGCGCTGGCGCTGACGCTGCTGCGACCGCGGGGCGCGTTCAAATGGGCGCAACGCGCGTTCGGCCTTTGGCAGAGTTACCGCTGGCTGACCAGGAAGATTGCCGTCTAGAACATGCGCAAGCCAGTCATTGTCCGGACCGTTATGGAAATGATGGACCGGGAGCGAAAATACGTGCTCGGGGAAGTAGTACAGATCACCGGCCTGATGCCGTTGCTGATGAAGCCGCGCAACAAACAGAAATGGTCAACGGAGGACAAACGCCAGATCATCAACCACCTGCGCCGGCTGTCCATGGTCAGTCCCTATCTTGCGGTGATGGTGATGCCTGGTTCCATTGTCGTGCTGCCGGCGCTCGCCTGGTGGCTGGACCGGCGCAGGCAAAGCAATCTGCGCAAGGACCTGCCCCCGGGCAGCAGCGCCGCGGATTCGACCGCGAACGGCGTTGTCAACTCTCAGAAATTGTAGTCGATAGTCAGCGGCGCATGATCACTGAAACGCTGCGTCTTGCAGATCGCAGCCTTCTTCGCCGTCGCCGCGAGCCCCGGTGTAGCGATGTGATAATCGATGCGCCAGCCTACGTTCTTGGCCCAGGCCTGGCCGCGGTTTGACCACCAGGTGTACTGTTCCGGCCGCTGGTCCAGCCGCCGGAATACATCGACCCAGCCGACGCGGTCGAAGGCTTCACTCAGCCAGGCGCGTTCTTCGGGCAGAAAGCCGGAATTCTTCCGGTTGCCGCGCCAGTTCTTGAGGTCGATTTCCTTATGCGCGATATTCCAGTCGCCGCAAATTACAATTTCGCGGCCGCTGGCTTTGAGCTTGGCCAGGTGCGGCATGAACTTCCGCATGAAACGGAATTTCGCCTGCTGACGCTCCTCCGAACTGGAACCGGAGGGCAGGTACACCGAAATAATGCTCAGCTTGCCGAAATCGGCGCGAAGATACCGGCCTTCGGCGTCGAACTCCTTCGAACCGAAGCCCGCTATGATTTTGTCCGGCCGCTTGCGGCAATACAGACCGACACCGCTGTAGCCTTTCTTATCGGCGCAGCTGAAATGACCCGAATAGGGATGCGGGTTGAGTATCGCCGGCGCGAGATCGGGCAACTGCGCCTTCAATTCCTGCATACATACCACGTCCGCGTTCTGCGCCGCGAGCCATTCGAGCAGACCCTTGCTCACCGCCGAACGTATGCCGTTGAGATTGAGCGTGATAATGCGTAACATGAATAGGTCTCAGGCACCCGGCGGCATGCGCCAAAATTGGAATATGTCGGATTTTCGAAAAGAGTTCATCGCCTTCTGCATCGACTGCGGCGTGCTGCGCTTCGGCCAGTTCAAGACCAAGGCCGGGCGCATGTCGCCTTATTTTTTTAACGCCGGCCTGTTCAACGACGGCGCAATGCTCGGACGTCTCGGTCAATTTTACGCGAAAGCCATCGTTGCCGCAGACATGCCATTCGACATGTTGTTTGGCCCCGCATACAAGGGCATTCCCCTCGCGGCGAGTGTTGCCATCGCGCTGGCCCAGCACGGCCGCAATGTTCCCTACAGCTTCAATCGCAAGGAAGCCAAGGATCACGGTGAAGGCGGGCGAACCATCGGCGCGCCGCTCGCCGGACGGGTGCTGATCGTCGATGACGTAATATCCGCCGGCACCTCGGTGCGCGAATCGGTCGGGTTGATCCGCGCAGAGGGCGCCACGCCCTGCGGCGTCGTTATCGCGCTCGACCGGCTGGAGCGCGGCGTCGGCGAGCGATCGGCGGTGCAGGAAGCAAAAGAGATTTTGAACCTGCCGGTGACCGCCATCGCCGACCTCGACGACCTGGTGCAGTATCTTGGCGCAAAGCCGGACCTGGCACAGCAACTGATCGAAATCGAACACTACCGCCAACTCTACGGAGCGGACGCACATGCATAAGCTGCAATTCCTGATTTTCGCGAGTCTGCTTGCAGTCGCGGCCTCACCGGCGTCGGCACTGTACAAGTGCAAGGACAGCAAGGGGAAAACCTACTACACCGACCGGCCGCCGGCCGAATGCGCGGGTAAGGAAATGGATGTGCTGTCGACGCAGGGCACGGTGGTGAAAAAGCGGGAAGCCGCGCTGACGCCGGAGCAGCAGGCGGCACGCGACGCCGAGGAAAAACGCAAGAAGGAGGAGGAGGCGCTGGCGAAGGAGGAGAAACGCAAGAACCAGGCGTTGCTCAACACCTATGCAAACGTTAAGGACATCGAAGACGGCCGCCAGCGCGCGTTGAAGCAGTCCGAAGATGCGGCGAAGGAGATCGAAAAGCGCATTGCTTTGGCACAAAAGCACGCTATGGCACTGGCCGCGGAAAAAGAATTCTACGTCAAGAAGCCGATGCCGAAAAAGCTGCAGGACGACGTCAGGAACAACGAGATCGACCTCAAGACGCAGCAGGATGCACTGCAGGCGAAGAAGAAGGAACTCGGCGAAATTAACGCCAAATACGACGAAGATAAGCAGCGTTATCTCGAGATAACGGGAGCAAAGCCGAAGGCTGCGCCCGCGGCAAAGAAATAACGCCGCTTACGGCGCAGGCTAACTTTCACGCAGTGAAAGTTAAGCTGCGAAGCGGCGGCCGAAGCCACAAGCCCCTATTATCTCGAGATAACGGGAGCAAAGCCGAAGGCTGCGGGCAGCCGCAGTGCCCGCACCGAAGAAATAATCAGCGCGCCAGTTTTTTCTTCAGGATTTCGTTTACCTGGGCCGGATTTGCCCTGCCCTTGGTCGCTTTCATCGCTTGACCGACGAGCGCATTGAATGCCTTTTCCTTGCCCGCCCGGTATTCC
>QYQC01000233.1 GCA_007280315.1 Betaproteobacteria bacterium
GGGCCTGGACGACAAAATGGTCAAGGCGTTCAAGGAACACAATGTCGAGGTGGTTACTTTGACGCCGGCAGAATACGACGCCTGGATCAAGGTGGCCAAGGAAAGCTCCTACGCGACCTTCGCCAAGGAAGTGCCGGAAGGCAAGCAACTGATTGACGAGGCGCTGGGCGTCAAATAAGGCCCGAACCCGCTGGCGGGCGGCGGGCGCTGTCCGCCGCGTCGACTTCACTGACCTAGCCGGCCTGTGGCCGCGCACACTGGATCGTTCATGGGCCTGTTTGTCCGCAGTGTCAAGAAAATCTCCGTGCTATTCGGCTATGTTGCCGCAGCGCTTATTGCGTTAAGTGTTCTGGTCGTCTGCCATATGGTGTTTGTGCGCTATGCGCTCAACCAGAACACCATCTGGCAAACGGACTTTGTCACCTACAGCCTGGTGGCGGCAACCTTTCTCGGCAGTCCGTTCGTGCTGACCACGCGTGGCCACGTAGCGGTCGATGTGCTGCCGCTGTATTCAGGCCCGCGCCTGCGCTGGTGGCTGGCCTTGTTCGCTGCTGCAGTAACGCTGTTTTTTTGCGTAACGATGACTGTGCTTACTTTCCAGTTCTGGCAGGAGTCCTGGGATAACAAGTGGGTATCCGATACCATGTGGCGCGCGCGGCTGTGGATTCCCTATTCGGCCCTGCCCATTGGCCTCGGCCTGCTGACCCTGCAGTGCCTTGCAGACCTGATCGGCCTGGTCAGCGGACGTGAACCGCCGTTCGGCATAACCAAGGCCCACCGCTGATGAGTCCCGGCATCCAGGGAGCGCTGGTCCTGCTGCTGACGCTGATGATGTTGTTGTCGGGGGCGCCGGTGGCATTCGGGCTCGGCGCGATTTCAATCGTATTCATCGTGATATTTCAGGGATTCGACGCGCTGCACGTGGTAGCCGAGACGTTCTACGCCGGACTGAATGACTTTACCCTGGTATCGATTCCGATGTTCGTGATGATGGGTGCCGCAATTGGCTCCTCCCCGGCGGGAAAGGACCTGTATGAGGCGCTCGACCGCTGGCTTTATCGCCTGCCTGGAGGCTTGGCGATATCCAACCTGGGCGCGTGCGCGATCTTCGCTGCGCTGACCGGCTCCTCCCCCGCCTGCTGCGCCGCCATCGGCAAGATGGGCATCCCGGAGATGCGCAAGCGCGGCTATCCGGACGACGTCGCGACTGGATCGATCTGCGCCGGCGGCACGCTCGGCATCCTGATTCCGCCGTCGATTACCTTCATTCTCTACGGCATCGCCACCGAAACCTCGATCGGACGTCTGTTCCTCGCCGGCGTGCTGCCAGGGTTGATGCTCACCGGCATGTTCATGGCCTGGACCTTGTTCATTATCTGGAAGCGGGGATTCCGCTCGCACGCTGTCGACTTCCGCTACAGCTGGAAACAGAAATTCCAGTCGATCCCGAAAATCGCCCCGTTTCTGGCGATTATCGCCGGGGTGATGTACGTGCTCTACGGCGGCATCGCGACGCCGTCGGAGGCGGCAGGGGTCGGCGCGGCGATGTGCGTGCTAATGGCAGTGGTGATTTACCGCATGTGGCGGCCGAAGGAATGGTGGGCGATCCTGCGCGATACCACGCGCGAATCGGTGATGATCCTGATGATCATTGCGGCCGCGGTGCTGTTCGGCTACATGCTGACTTCGCTTTATCTCACGCAGACGCTGGCGCAGGCGATAGCCGACATGCACGTCAACCGCTGGGTGCTGATGGCGATGATCAACGTGTTCCTGCTGGTGTGCGGATTCTTCATCCCGCCGGCGGCGGTGATCCTGATGACCGCGCCTATCCTGTATCCGATCATCAAGGCGGCAGGATTCGACCCGGTGTGGTTTGGGGTAATCCTGACCATCAACATGGAGATCGGGCTGATCCACCCGCCGGTCGGATTGAATATCTACATCGTCAGTTCGATCGCGCCTGATGTGCCGGTCACGCGCATCATGTGGGGCACCATCCCCTATGTACTGTGCATGATGCTGGCGATCGTAATCCTGTGCGTCTTCCCCGAGATCGCGACCTGGCTGCCCGATCGCATGATGGGCAACGTGCACTGACCGCTGCGAATACTGGACGCAGGCGATTGCGGCTATAATTTCGCGCCGACCCGGGGTGTACAACGGGCCGAGCTAGAAGTCGATAGCCGCGACAAGCGGATAAATCTAAGGGAGGAAGAATCTTGAAAACGTTGCTGCGCATCGTATCGATCGTCATCGCCGGCTTGCTGGCATTGGCACCGACTGTAGCTTCAGCCCAGACCTGGCCGACCAAAGCCATCCGCATCATCAATCCCTTCCCGGCGGGCGGCGGTACCGACACCTTTGCCCGACCGCTGTCGGCGAAGCTCACCCAGAGCCTGGGCCAGAGCGTATACATCGAAAACCAGGGCGGCGCCGGCGGAACCGTGGGTGCGGCGAATGCGGCGCGGGCCACGCCTGACGGCTACACCTTTTTCATGGGCGCAATCCATCACACCATTGCCGAAAGTGTCTACACCAAGCTGACCTACAATATCGAGCGCGATTTCATTCCGATCACCACCATAGCCAACGTGCCGCAGGTAATGGTGGTGAATCCCAAATATCCGTTCAAGACGATCAAAGACCTGGTCGATTACGCCAAAGCTAATCCGGGCAAGCTCAATTTCGGCTCACCCGGCAGCGGTACCGGGCACCACCTTGCGATGGAACTGTTCATGAAAGTGACGGGAACGAACATGGTCCATGTGCCCTATCGCGGCGCGGGCCCGATGATGCAGGATTTCCTCGCCGGACAAATCGATCTTGTGTTCGACGGCATGGCCACCTCCGCCACGCAGATGAAAGCCGGGAAACTGCGCGGTCTCGCCATCGCCACGCCCAAGCGCACACCTGTATTCCCCGACCTGCCGACCATGGATGAAGTCGGCATCCACGGCATGGAAATCAGCACCTGGTATGGGCTGTGGGCGATCAAGGGCACGCCCAAGGCAATTGTCGACCGCATGTACCAGGAAACCATCAAAGTGATGAACCAGCCGGACATGAAAAACATCTGGGCGTCGCAGGTTGCCGATCCCGGCGGCATGACCCAGGAGCAGTTCGCTGCTTTCATCCACAGCGAAATCGCGCGCTGGGCCAAGGTGGTCAAGGATTCCGGCGTCAAGCTCGACTAGCCGCTCCCATGCCGGGTCCCCTATCCCACATTCGCGTACTCGACCTTTCGCGGGTTCTGGCCGGCCCTTGGGCCGGCCAGAACCTGGCCGATCTGGGCGCCGAGGTAATCAAGGTCGAGCGCCCCGAATTCGGCGACGACTCGCGCACCTTCGGCCCGCCCTGGGTGAAGGACAAGAGCGGGAATGACACCAGGGACTCGGCCTATTTCACCTCCGCCAACCGCGGCAAGAAATCGATCACGCTCAATATTTCGACGGCCGAGGGTCAGGAACTGGTGCGTGAACTCGCGCGCCTGTCCGATGTCCTGATCGAAAACTACAAATTCGGCGATCTGGCGCGCTACGGCCTTTCCTATGACGACCTGAAATCAGTCAATCCGCGCCTGATCTACTGCTCGGTCACCGGCTTCGGCCAGACCGGACCCTATCGCACGCATCCCGGCTACGACTTCATGATCCAGGGCATGGGCGGCATGATGAGTGTCACCGGCGAGCCCGACGGATCTCCGGGCGGCGGCCCGCAGCGTGCCGGTGTTCCGGTGGCCGACATCATTACCGGCATGTACGCCAGCATTGCGGTATGCGCGGCGCTCGCGCACCGCGCCGAAACCGGCGTCGGCCAGCACCTCGATCTGGCGCTGCTCGATTCGCAGATCGCGCTTCTGGCGTATCAAAACACCAACTACTTCGCCACCGGCAAGCCGCCCGGGCGCATCGGCAATCTGCATCCGAACATCGTGCCCTACCAGCCGTTCAAGACCGCCGACGGCGAGGTGATCCTCGCCTGCGGCAACGACAATCTGTTTCGCAAATTCTGTGCGGCGGCGGGCTGCACCGAACTCGCCGGCGATGCGCGCTTCGCCAGCAACGGCAAGCGCGTGGAACACCGGGCCGAGCTGACACGTCTGCTGCAGGCGGTGTTCTCAAGGCGCGGCACCAGGGAATGGGTCAGGCTGCTCGAGGCGGCCGGCGTGCCCAACGGCCCGATCAACGACGTGTCGCAGGTGTTCGAAGAGCCGCAGGTAAAGGCGCGCGGCATAAAGGTCGAGCTCGACCATCCGGTTGCGGGCAAACTGCCCACGGTGGCAAGTCCGATGCGCTTCTCCGCCACGCCGGTTGAGTACAAGCTCGCGCCGCCGGTGCTGGGCCAGCATACCGAGGAAATCCTGCGCGGCCTGCTGCAGAAGACCGATGCTGAAATTGCCAGGCTAAGGGCGGACGGCGCGGTTTGAACCCGCGCGAAGCGGGCGCACCGCCGCTGGGTTAAACTGAACCCGGTCTCGTTCTGGTCGGAGGCACGATGGACGCACCACGCTGGAAATTGCCCGCGATCATCGCGGCAATCGTGCTGATTGGCGGCACGCTCGCCGCCATCTTCTGGATGAGCGCTAACAATCTCGAAGGCAAGCCGGGATTTTTCGGCCCGGCGCCGCTGCTTGCCGACATCAATCTGTCGCTGGAAATTCTGCTGCTCGCCGGCCTCACCGGCGGATTCTTTCTCGCGCGGCGCGGCAACATCGACGCGCACCAGATCAACCAGACCACCTGGGTACTGCTCAACCTGGTGCTGGTCGCGTTCATCATGGCGGGCTCGATGCAGGACGTGAAACCGGCTAAACCCGGCGATTTTGCAGACGCACGCATCGGCGTAACCTGGTTGCACGCCCTGGCGGGCAGCTTCACCGTCGCCGGCGGCTTGTGGATTGTGCTGCAGATGAACGGCATCCTGCCCCGGCGCTGGCACATCAAGTGGTGGAAAAACCTAATGCGCGCCACGCTTGCGGGCTACTGGGTGGTGGCCCTGGGCGGCCTGGTCACTTACTACTACTGGTACGTCGGCTAGTCCCCGCGCGGGCGCAGAACCTTCGCTACCACAGGCTGACCATCATCTTGGTTGCAAGCGCATAGAGCAGCAGCGCAAAAATCCTCTTCAGGTATTTGGTCGGGAGGCGGTGAGCGGCCGCGGCGCCCAGGGGCGCGGTCAGGACGCTCGCAAGCGTAATTCCGAGCACCGCCGGCAAATACACATAGCCGAAGCTGTGCGGCGGCAGGCCACTTTGCCCCCAGCCGGCGGCGATGAAGCCGATGCTGCTCGCAAGCGCAATCGGGAAGCCGACGATCGCCGCCGTGCCTATTGCCGACAGCAGCGGCACATTGCAGTAAAGCGCGAACGGAATGGTGAGGAATGCACCGCCCAGGGCGGCGAGGGCGGAGACGAAACTGATCACCAGGCCCACCAGCGTCGATCCGAGCGCGCCTGGCAGCTGGCGCGTAGGTTTGGGCTTGCGGTCGATCAGAATGTTGGTCGCGGCGAAGAACACGACGAGCGTAAACAGGCCGGCGAACACCTGCGTCGAGATCAAGGCGGTAATGCTCGAACCAAGCAGGCCTCCGACGAGGATGCCGGGAGTGAGCGCCAGTGCCAGGTCCCAGCGCACCGAGCCACGCAGCGCGTGGGCGCGCATGCTCGAGATTGAAGTGAACAGAATGCTCACCATGCCGCTGCCGACGGCCAGATGCATGATCTGCTCCTTCGGCATGCCCTGAGCTTCGAACAGCATCACCAGCAGCGGCACCATGATGGCGCCGCCGCCAATGCCCAGCAGACCGGCGAAAAATCCGACCGCCGCGCCGATGACGGCATAGCCGAGCCACCATTCCATTGCTTATCCGTTCGCGCCGAGCAACAGATCGACGACTTCGACGAAGCCCGCGCCGCTCCGGCTTCCGGTTACATAGGCCGGTAGATCATCCAGCCTCGCGCCGAAATCAGCGACGTTGGCGACGCCGACCGAATTGGAAAAGAACTTGAACATCGGCGCATCGTTGGGCGAGTCGCCGACGAACAGATAGCGGGCCTCGTCGCGCGCCAGATCGACGCCGTGGCGTTCCTGCATCAGGGTACGCGTCATGCCCAGCTTGTCGTAGTCGCCGAACCAGCCGTTGACGTGGATGGAACTGATTTTCGCCGTCATGCCGGCCGCGCGCATCAGCGCAACGATTCTGTCCACCTCGGCATGCGGCAGGCGCGGCACGTCTTCGCAGTAATCGATCGCCAGATCGGCCTCGCGGTAGCGCTGGTCCGATGCAAGAGCGCAGCCCGGCACTTCGCGCAGGATGCGCTCGCCCACGGCGGCCATGGTTTCACGGCAGTCGGCGCGCACCGCCGCATCCTGCAGAAAGCGCTGTACCAGTTTCTTTTTGCTGGTATCGAAATAGAAATAGAACGCGCCATTCTCACCCACTACCGCGTCCACCGGCCACATGCGCGCAATATGGTCGCACCAGCCGGCGGGCCGGCCGGTGATCGGAATCACCAGCTTGCCGCGATCACGCAGGCGTTCCAGCGCGGCATAGGCCCGTGCTGTAAGTCTGCCCTCGCTGGTGAGCGTGTCGTCGATGTCACAGAACACGCCGCGCATTTGTTTCACCACTGCGGCGGGCAGCGCCGCAAGCGGCTTCATTGCGCGCCCGCCATTCGTTCGGCAACACGCCGGCGCTGCGCCTCGTTCATGTGCAGGCCGCACTTGGTGCGCCGCCAAAGCACGTCGTCGGCAGAACCCGCCCATTCGCGTTCGATCAGGTAGGCAAGTTCGCGCTGGTACAGCCCGCCGCCGAAATTCTCGCCCAGATCGGCCTCGGTCTGCGCGTTGTCGAGAATCGTGGTGCTCAGGGTACCGTGACGGCGCAGCAGGCGCGCCAGCCAATGCGGGTCGAGGCCAGGATGGCGCGCGCGGTACTCGCCCAGTACCAAAGGAAAATCGCGCCCGCCGAAATCACCGCCCGGCAGCGGCTCGGCGTGCGTCCAGGGCCGGCGTGCCGGGGTCCAGCGCGCCAGCTTTTCCATGACGTGTTCGGCAAGCTTGCGGTAGGTGGTGATTTTGCCGCCGAAAACGGATAGCAGCGGCGGTCCCTGTTCGTCCAGCAGCAGGACGTAGTCGCGGGTGATCGCCGAAGGATCTTCCTTGCCGTCGTCGTACAGCGGGCGCACGCCGCTGTAACTCCATACGACCTGGTCCGGCGTGATCGCGCGCGCGCTGTAGCGGCTTGCCGCCGCGCACAAGTAGGCGATTTCATCGGACGAGATTACGGGCGGGAGATCCTTCTCCGCGACCTGCACGTCAGTAGTCCCGATGAGGGTGAATTCGCGCTCGTAGGGGATCATGAAAATCACACGCCGATCCGGGTTCTGCAGAATGTAGGCGTAGCGCTTGTCGTGGATGCGCGGCACCACGATGTGGCTGCCTTTCACCAGGCGCACCTGACCGGGCGATTCGATGTTCAGTTCGCGCTCGAGCAGACTTTTCACCCAAGGGCCGGCGGCATTCACCAGTATGCGCGCGTGTACGTCGCGTTGCCTGCCCGTCGTCTGGTCGCGCAGGGCCACGCACCATGCGTCGCCCTCGCGCCTGGCACCGGCGCAGCGCGTTCGCGGCAGCACCGTCGCGCCATGCGCGCGCGCCGAGGCGAGCGTCAGCACCACCAGGCGCGCGTCGTCCACCCAGGCATCGTAATAGGCGAAGCCGCGGCTGAACTCCGGCTTCAGGCCGGCGCCGTGGCCCTGTGCTTCGAGCCGCACGCTGCGCGACTTGGGCAGAGTGCCGCGACCGCCGATATGGTCATAGAGGAACAAGCCGGCGCGGACCATCCACGCCGGGCGCAGGTGTTTCTCGTGCGGCAGTACGAATTCCAGCGGCCAGATGATGTGCGGCGCAATCTTCAACATCACCTCGCGTTCGGCCAGCGATTCGGCCACCAGACGGAACTCGTAGTATTCGAGGTAGCGCAGCCCGCCGTGGATCAGTTTGGTCGCCGCCGACGAAGTCGCCGAAGCGAAATCGTTCTGCTCGGCGAGCAGCACCTTGAGACCGCGGCCTGCGGCATCGCGCGCGATACCCGCGCCGTTGATGCCGCCGCCGATGATGACGATGTCGTAGAGTTCCATGCAGCGATAAGCTCGAGCGCCGCGCACGCTGCAACAGCAGCCATTGCGGCAGAGCGCCGGATTATAGCAGCGCGTTACACTGCGCCTGGCGCGACGCGCTGGCGTCATCCAGGACAGCTGATGCGCCAGGTACTACAATGACGCTTCTTTTTTCTGAGGCAACCATGCCCACCACCACAAGCGGTTTGATCATTGAAGAGCTCGCTGCAGGCGAGGGCGCGGCAGCCGCGGCCGGCCAGAGCGTCACTGTGCATTACACCGGCTGGCTAACGAGCGGCAGCAAATTCGATTCGAGTAAGGACCGCAATGACCCCTTCGTGTTCAATCTGGGTGCGGGACAGGTGATCCGCGGCTGGGACGAGGGCGTGCAGGGCATGCTGGTGGGCGGCAAAAGAAAGCTGACCATTCCGCCCGAACTCGGCTACGGCGCGCGCGGCGCCGGCGGCGTCATTCCACCGAACGCGACGCTGGTATTCGAAGTGGAATTGCTCGCGGTCGGCTAGCTCGTCGGATGGGGCTTTGCCGCCTCGAACTGTGACGGCGTGACGCGCGAGCGGGCCAAATACTCGCGCAGGATCTTGACC
>QYQC01000031.1 GCA_007280315.1 Betaproteobacteria bacterium
CCTGCGCACCGAGGCGCGCAACGTCAAAATCGCCGACCTGGCGATTTTCCAGGTGAGCGCCATGCCGCTCAAACGCGGCCTCGCTTTCTTCCAGGGGCTCAAGCTGCCCGGCCACAGGGCGGCGATCGCCGACCGCATCGTGAAGGAAATCGCATCGCGCCTGTCCTTCCTCAATAACGTCGGCCTGGATTACCTTTCGCTGGACCGTTCCGCCGACTCGCTCTCCGGCGGCGAGTCGCAAAGAATCAGGCTCGCGAGCCAGATCGGCTCCGGTCTCACCGGCGTCATGTATGTGCTGGACGAGCCCTCGATCGGCCTGCACCAGCGCGACAACGGCCGGTTGCTCGGCACGCTGAAACATCTGCGCGACCTGGGCAACACGGTCATTGTGGTCGAACACGACGAAGAAGCGATTCTGTGCGCCGATTTCGTGGTCGACATGGGCCCGGGTGCGGGCGAGCATGGCGGCAAACTGGTGGCCCAGGGCACGCCGCAGGAAATCATGCGCAACCCGGCCTCCCTCACCGGGAAGTATCTGTCCGGGCGAATGGAAATCCCCAGTCCCAAGCGCCGCCACCGCTACGACAAGGCACATGTGCTGCGGCTCTACGGCGCCAGCGGCAACAACCTGAAGAACGTCGACCTGGAACTGCCGCTGGGCCTGTTCGTCTGCGTCACCGGTGTGTCGGGCTCAGGCAAGTCCACTTTGGTAAACGACACCCTCTACGCCGCCGCGGCGCAACACCTTTACGGCAGCAGCAACGAACCGGCGCCGCACGAATCGGTGAGCGGGCTGGAGAATTTCGACAAAGTGATCAGCGTCGACCAAAGCCCGATCGGGCGCACGCCGCGCTCCAATCCGGCCACCTACACCGGGCTATTCACCCCCATCCGCGAACTGTTTGCGGGTGTGCCCGCGGCGCGCGAGCGCGGCTACGGCCCCGGGCGCTTTTCCTTCAACGTCAAGGGCGGGCGCTGCGAGGCCTGCCAGGGTGACGGTGTGCTCAAAGTGGAAATGCACTTCCTGCCCGATATCTATGTGCCCTGCGACGTCTGCCACGGCAAGCGCTATAACCGCGAGACGCTGGAGGTGCAGTACAAGGGCAGGAATGTGCAGGAGGTGCTGAAAATGACGGTGGAGCAGGCGCACGAATTCTTCAGCGCCGTGCCCATCGTCGCGCGCAAGCTGAAGACCCTGCTCGACGTCGGCCTGGGCTACGTCGAGCTCGGACAGTCGGCGACCACCCTTTCAGGCGGCGAAGCGCAGCGGGTGAAATTGTCGCTGGAACTATCCAAGCGCGACACCGGACGCACGCTGTATATCCTCGACGAACCCACTACGGGGCTGCATTTTCAGGACATCGACCTGCTGCTGCACGTGCTGCATCGGCTGCGCGACCACGGCAACAGCGTGGTGGTGATCGAGCACAATCTCGACGTGATCAAGACCGCGGACTGGGTGATCGACATGGGGCCGGAGGGCGGCGACGGCGGCGGGTGCATCATCGCCCAGGGCACGCCCGAGGCGGTGTCGGAAAACCCGGCGAGCTACACCGGGCGCTATCTCAAGCACGTGCTGGGGAAGAAGAAAAAAGCGGCTTAGCACCTGTCGCAGTATGAAATTCAAATGTCATTCTGAGGGCGAAGCCCGAAGAATCTGCTTCTCGTTTCAATCAAAAGCAGATCCTTCGCTTCGCTCAGGATGACATAGGCAATGGGCGTAAGTTTGCTATCGGCTCTTAGGGTCGGTTAGACCGCAAGCTCGGGCATATTCCGGAAAAATTGCAGCACTTCCGGATTGGCAAGCGCGTCGGTATGCGTCACCGGCATGCCATGCACCATGGACCGAACTGCGAGCTCGACCACCTTGCCGTTCTTGGTGCGCGGGATGTCGGGCACCTGCACAATGCGCGCCGGCACGTGGCGCGGCGACGTGTGCTCGCGGATCTGGCGGCGGATGCGATCCTCCAACGCCGCGTCGAGCACGAGTCCCGGGCGCAGCTTGACGAACAGCACCACGCGCGTGTCGCTCGGCTGTTCCGGCGGCCATAGCTGTCCGATGGCGACCGATTCTTCCACCACGTCGATCTTCTCCACCTGGCCGTAGATTTCGGCGGTGCCGATGCGCACGCCGCCCGGATTCAGGGTCGCGTCCGAACGCCCGTAGACGATCATGGTGCCGCGCCCGGTCAGTTCGCAGTAATCGCCGTGGCACCATACATCGGGCCAGCGGGCGAAATAGGCGTCGTGGTAACGCTTGCCGTCCGCGTCGTTCCAGAATCCGATCGGCATCGACGGAAACGGACTGGTGCAGACGAGCTCGCCTTTCTGGCCGACGAGCGTGCTGCCGTCCTCGTCCCAAACTTCGACCTTCATCCCCAGGCTGCGGCATTGCAACTCACCGCGATATACCGGCAGGATCGGATTGGCATCGGCAAAGCAGCCCATGATGTCGGTGCCGCCGGAAATCGACGACAGGCACACGTCGCGCTTGAGCTCGCGGTAGACATAGTCGTAGCTCTCGGGCACCAGCGGCGAGCCGGTCGAGATAATCGTGCGCACGGACCCCAGGCTATGCGTCTTCCCGGGCTTCATGCCGCGCTTGGCGATGGCGTCGATGAATTTGGCCGAGGTGCCGAACTGGGTGAAGCGTTCGGCGTCGCAGAAATCGAACAGAATCGCCGCATCGCGCATGAACGGCGATCCATCGTAGAGCATCACGCTCGCCTCGGCGACGAGGCCCTGGAACAGGAGGTTCCACATCACCCAGTTGCAGGTGGTGTAGTAAAAGAAACGGTCGAGCGGGCGCACGTCGAACTGCAGCTTGTAGGTCTTCAGCGCCGAGAGCAGCGTGCCGCCGGCGCCATGCACGATGCACTTGGGCTTGCCGGTCGTACCCGAGGTAAACAGGATGTACAGCGGATGGTCGAAAGGCAGCTGCGCGTACTCGATCGCACCCGGCGCATGCGCTGCGATCCAATCGGCGTAGCGCCGCGCAATCCCGAATATCTCTGGCTGGGCCGACGACTGAAACGAGTGCAAAGCAAGGTGCGGAACCACCACTACACGGCGCACGCTCGGCAGCTTGGCAGCGATCTCGCGCACGCGCGCGAGCGAGTCGTGCGCCTTGCCGTTGTAGAGATAACCGTCAGCAGTGAACAGCAGCTTTGGTTCTGTCTGGCCGAAGCGATCGAGTACGCCGTCGGTGCCGAAATCGGGCGAGCACGATGACCAGACGGCGCCTATCGAAATCGCCGCCAGCGCGAGCACCGCCGTTTCCGGCATATTGGGCATGAAGGCGGCGACGCGATCCCCCGCACTGAGCCCCTCGGCGCGCATAGCCTGCGCCACGCGCGACACCTCGGCCTGAAGCTCGGCGTAGCTGATGCGGCGGCGAAACCCGGTCTCGTCCCAGAACACGAGCGCGTCGGTCGCATCGCGCCGGCGCAGCAGGTTCTCGGCAAAATTGAGGCGCGCGTCCGGAAACCACCTTGCCCCGGGCATGCGCCCGCCGTGGATCAGAACGCGCTTGCCCTTCTTCGACGCGATCACGCCGCAGGCGTCCCACACCGACTGCCAGAACTGTTCGGGGCGATTCACGCTCCAATCGTAGAATTCCGGGTAGGTGTTGAAGCCGAGCTTCCAGCGCCGGATCGCCTGGCGCGCGAACGCGGTGAGATTTGCCTGTTCGATCAGCGCCTGGCTGGGCGTCCACATCGCTTTTTCGGACATCGCTCGCACCGTTTTTCGGGTTGGGTGCTGATATAGTAACCGGCCGCAGAACCTGATGGAAAGGGCATTGTCATGCCGCGCGCGACCGCCAGGCTCACCTTTAGCGCCTCTGGCGCAGCTTTTGCGCTCGGCTGCCTCGCCACCGGTTCCGCCCTGGCGCAGGCAGGCGCGGCGCGCTGCGCCGGCCCGCCTTCCGCGCCGACGGTCGCGGGTCGCTCGCGGGAGCGCGAGCCCTCGGTAAAGGACTACGAGCAGATTTTGCAACGAACGCCGCGCACCGCCCGCGATCACTACGATCGCGGCGTGCTGCATGAACGCATGGGCGATCACGCTGCCGCCATCCTCGACTACACCCAGGCGGCCGAAATCGACCCCTGCCTGGCGCAGGCCCATGAACGCCGCGGCGCCGCCTACGCCAGCCTGGGCCAACTGGAACGCGCGCTGCAGGACCTGGACGAATCGATCCGCATCGACGCCAACTCCGCCTCGGCCCACGTCAATCGCGGCGCCGCCTATGAGGCCATGGGCCGGAACGAGCGCGCGCTGGTCGAATTCGACCGGGCGATTGCGCTCGACCCAACATCGGCAATTGCGCGCGTGCGGCGCGGGGCGAGCCATGAGCTGACCGCCCATTACGAGCTTGCGCTGCTGGATTACGCCGAGGCGCTGAAATTGGATCCGAACGAAACGCAGGCCTACTTCCATCGCGGCAGAACCCTGATCCGTATGCGCCAGTTCGAACGCGCCCTGGCCGACCTGGATCAGGCTGTGCGCCTCGATCCGCGCAACGCGAAGGCACTGCAAAGCCGGGCCGCGGTGTACGCGGCGATCGGCGAGCACGCGCGTTCGATCGAGGACTACAGCGCCGCCATTCGGCTCGACGGGCAGTATGCGCTCGCGTTCCAGGGCCGCGCCGACGCCTACGCGCGCATCGCCCAGCCCGAACTCGCTTTGCAGGATTACAGCGCGGCGATACGCCTCAACCCGAACAACGCTTACAACTATTACAGCCGGGCGCTGATCCTGACAAAAACAGGAAATCATCAGCGGGCGACCGAGGACCTGACGTTGGCGCTGGCGCGCAAGCCGGAATTCGCACTGGCGTTGCGCGCGCGCGGGATGAGCTGGCAGAAGCTCGGGCAGATCGATCGCGCCGTGGCCGATCTGGACGCGGCGATCCGGCTCGATGCGCGTGATACCGTCGCCCTCAATGAGCTGGCCTGGCTGCTGGCCACGTCTAAGCAGACGCAATGGCGCGACGGCAGGCGCGCGGTGGAGCTGGCGCGCAGCGCATGCACGCTCAGCGGCTGGAAGATCGCGGACCTGTTCGATACCTACGCCGCGGCGCTGGCCGAGGCGGGCAGTTTCGACGACGCGGTCAAATGGCAGGAGGCGGCGCTTGAGTCGACTGAATTCGAACGCGCGCACGGTGCCGGCGCGCGCGCGCGGCTGCAGCTATACCGGACAGGAAAACCGTATCGTGCGCCCTAGGATTAGGTAACAACCAGATTCACCAGGTAGGCCGCGCCATAGGATATGACAGCGGCGCCGATGAAAATCACCATGCCACGAGTCACGCCCTTGGGTATGCCCATTTCCACGAGGTAGCGCTTGATGAAAAAGGCGGCGACGAAATACACAATCGTCGAGATAACGATGCTGCTCATGTTGAGGCTGCCCATGTTCAGGCTGCCCGCGTCGAGGCCGTTCATGTCGGTGTTGTTCATGCACGTAGCATACCCAAAAGCACCGCCGCCCGTGGCCTGTTAGCATTCATCCCATGAGCGCGCTGATCGGAGTATTGGGGGGGATGGGGCCGCTGGCGACGGTGGATTTCCTGCGCAAACTGGTGGAGCGCACGAGCGCGACCTGCGACCAGGAGCATGTACCGCTGATCGTGTATTCGGTGCCGCAGATCCCGGACCGCATCGCCGGCATGCGCGGCAGCGGCGCGTCGCCGCTGCCGGCGATGCGAACGGGGATACAAATGCTCGAGCGCTCCGGCGCGCGCGCCATTGCCATACCGTGCAATACCGCGCACTACTGGTACGACGAACTCGCGCGCGATTGCGGCGTGCCGCTGCTGCACATTGCCGACAGCGCCTGTGCCGTACTGGGAAACAAGGTCGCCAACGTAGGGCTGCTGGCGACGTCGGCGACGCTTGCAGCGGGCTTTTATCAACAGCGGCTCGCCGCGCTCGGCCTCGGCTGCGTGATCAACCGGCAGGACGAAGTCGACGCCTGGGTCATGCGCGGAATCGGCCTGGTCAAGGCCGGCGATGTGCCTGGCGGCGGCGCACTGCTGCAGCAGGCGCTCGCAGCGTTGTTCGAGCGCGGCGCCGAACGCGTCATCCTCGGCTGCACCGAGACGCCGCTGGCGCTGGAGCGCGTCGCCGCACCGCAGCTGCCCCTGTGCGTCGATGCGACCGCCGCGCTGGCTGACGCCTGTATCCGCTGGTCCAGACAGAACGCCTAGACCGTTTCCTTCCTTGTTCGGATTGGTCGCCAGCCGACGGGCTTGTACAAATCCCGGGCAAATGCGTAAAATGATCCAAGTAATTCCCCCCCAAGAATCCGGCCCGCGTCAACGCCGGACAACCCATCGACAAAGGAGCATTCAATGAAACGCTTTGCCACTCTGGTTGCCGCGCTCATCGCCTGCGCCGCGTTAGCCGCCCCTGCGACTGCCGCGGATACGCTGAAGAAGATCAAGGAATCCGGCACCATCACCATAGGCCACCGTGATGCGTCGATTCCGTTTTCCTACCTCGACGACAAGCAACAGCCCATCGGCTACTCGATGGACCTGTGCATGAAAATCGTCGATGCCCTCAAGTCCGAGCTGAAGATGCCCAACCTCAAGGTCGTGCTCAACCCGGTGACCTCGCAGACGCGCATTCCCTTGATCGCCAACGGCTCCATCGACATGGAGTGCGGCTCGACCACCAACAGCGTCGAACGGCAAAAGCAGGTCGGCTTCGTCGTCACCACCTTCATCACCGGCACCAAGCTGCTGGCGAAGAAGTCCTCCGCAATCAAGAGCTACAAGGACCTGAAGGACAAGGCGGTGGTGGTCACCAACGGCACCACCAACGAGCGTGCGATCAAGGAACTCGACGCCAAGGAAAATCTGGGCATGAAATTCATTCCGTCGAAGGACCATGCCGAGTCCTTCCTCTCGGTCGACAGCGGCCGCGCGGTCGCGTTCCCGATGGACGATATCCTGCTCGCCGGTCTGATCAACAACTCGAAAAATCCGGCCGACTTCGAGATCGTTGGCGCGTTTCTGTCGCATGACCCCTACGCCATCATGATCAGCAAGGACGACCCGGCGTTCAAGAAATTCACCGACGGCGTAATTACCGGTTTGATGAAAAGCGGCGAGATCAACAAGATCTACAGCAAGTGGTTCGAGAGCCCGGTCCCGCCCAAAGGCAATAACCTGAAATTCCCCATGAGCGACGGCCTGAAGGAAGCGATTGCACATCCCAACGACAAAGGCGCCTGAGCGCGACCTAACCGCGCAGACGGGGGACGCTAGTCCCCCGTTTTTCATTGTGCACGACGCCAAAGCACCTTCGGCCAAATGAACTACAACTGGAATTGGAAGATCTTCTGGGACCCGGTGGCGGCCGGCAAGGGCGTCTACTGGGAGTGGCTGGTCTCCGGCCTGGCATGGACGCTTGCTACCGGACTGCTGGCATGGATCATCGCGCTCCTGATCGGCGTCGTGATCGGCGTGGTGCGTACCACGCCGCTGAAATGGCTGGTGGTCCTGGGCAACGCCTGGGTTGAGTTGTTCCGCAATATTCCATTGCTGGTGCAGATGTTCCTGTGGTATTTCGTGCTGCCGGAGTTCCTGCCGTTCGGCCTGGGAACCGCAATGAAACAAATGGATCCGCCCTGGGCTACCTTCCTGCCGGCGGTGCTGTGCCTTGGGTTATATACCTCGGCGCGCGTAGCGGAGCAGGTCAAGGCCGGCATCCAGTCGCTGCCGCGCGGCCAGACGCTGGCCGGCACGGCCCTCGGGCTCACCATGACGCAGACCTATCGCTACGTGACCCTGCCGATGGCGTTTCGCATAGTCATCCCGCCGCTGACGTCGGAATTCATGAACATCATCAAGAACACGTCGGTGGCGCTGACCATTGGACTGCTGGAACTGACGCAGCGCGCGCGCGACATGTCGGAATACACTTTTCAGACGTTCGAGGCGTTCACCGCGGCGACGGTGCTCTATATCGCGGTCACCTTGATCGTCGTCTACGGCATGCGCCGGCTGGAGAAAAAAATCCAGGTGCCTGGCTTCATCGGCACTGGCGGGCAGGGCGCGGGGCGGTGACATGGGCGCGTTCGACTTCGACGTAATCCAGCGCGCTCTACCCTTCATGTGGAAGGGACTTCAGTTTTCAGTGCAACTGACGCTCGTGGCCATGGCGGGCGGAATTGTCCTAGGTACCTTGCTGGCGATGATGCGGCTCTCCAGCCACAAGCTGCTAAATCTGCCGGCGGCGGTCTACGTCAACGGCATCCGCTCGATTCCGCTGGTGCTGGTGATCTTCTGGTTCTATTTTCTTGTTCCGCTGATACTGCAGTCGGTAATGGGCGCGTCATCGCCGGTGCATGTCGGTGCGGAGAAAAGCGCGCTCATCACTTTCATCCTGTTCCAGGCAGCCTACTATTCGGAGATCATGCGCGCCGGCATCCAGAGCGTGTCGCGCGGGCAGGTTTCGGCAGCCTATGCGCTCGGCCTCACCTACTTTCAGTCCATGGGCCAGGTGGTGCTGCCGCAGGCGTTTCGAAACATGATTCCGATACTGCTCACACAGACCATCGTCCTGTTCCAAGACACCTCGCTCGTCTACGTACTGTCGATCACGGATCTCCTCGGCGCCGCGGTCAAGACGGCGCAGCGCGATGGCCGCCTGATCGAGATGTATCTGTTCGTCGCGTTGATATATTTCATTTTGTCCTACACGCTGTCGGAGCTGGTCAAGCGCCTGCAGACAAAGGTCGCGGTCATCCGCTGAAAACCAAGAAACAGGGGTACGCATGATTTCGATGAAAGACGTCGACAAGTGGTACGGAAAATTCCATGTGCTCAAACAATGCACCACCCACGTCAACAAGGGCGAAGTGGTGATCGTGTGCGGGCCATCCGGATCGGGCAAATCGACGCTGATCAAGACGGTCAACGCGCTCGAGCCGTTCCAGAAGGGCGAGATCACCGTCGACGGCATTTCCGTGGGCGATCCCAAGACCGATCTGCCCAAACTGCGCGCCAGGATCGGCATGGTGTTCCAGAATTTCGAACTGTTCCCGCACATGAGAATCACCGAAAACCTGACCCTGGGCCAGATCAAGGTCCTGGGACGCAGCGCGGACGAAGCCAGGGAGCGCGGTCTGAAAATGCTCGACCGGGTCGGCCTGATCGATCAGAAAGACAAATTCCCGGGCCAACTCTCCGGCGGCCAGCAGCAGCGCGTCGCCATCGCGCGCGCGCTGTCGATGGATCCGATCGCCATGCTGTTCGACGAACCGACCTCGGCGCTCGACCCGGAGATGATCAACGAGGTGCTCGACGTGATGGTCCAACTGGCCCTGGAAGGCATGACCATGATGTGCGTATCGCACGAAATGGGTTTTGCGCGCAAGGTCGCGCACCGCGTGATTTTCATGGATGAAGGACGCATCGTCGAAGATGCAACCAAGGACGAGTTCTTCGGCACGCCGCGTTCGGAGCGGGCGCAGTTGTTCCTGTCGAAGATATTGCATCACTAGAATCGGCGCGCGGCCTTGTAGGAGCGAGCTTGCTCGCGAACAAGTCCTGCCGAAAGCATTCGCGAGCAAGCTCGCTCCTACGACTGCAAGGCAAAGCGCGCGTTTCCGGTGCTGGTCAGTGTCTTTTCAGCGCCTGCGCCCTTAGCGCGTCCAGCGTGGTGTTGGGCGTAATCGCCTGCGGGTCTATCCTCAATTCGATCAGCGCCGGTTTTCCAGAGGCCTCGGTTGCCGCGAGGCAGCGCTCGAACGCGGCGGCAAACTCGCCGGTCTCCTCGACCAGTTCGCCATGCGCGCCATAGGCGCGCGCAAGCAGGACAAAATCCGGATTGACGAGCGCGGTTCCGTGCACGCGCGCCGGATACTCACGTTCCTGGTGCATGCGTATGGTGCCGTACATGCCGTTGTTGACGACGATGAAAATCACGCCGGCGCCGTATTGCGCCGCAGTCGCGAGTTCCTGCCCGCACATGAGAAAGCAGCCGTCGCCGTTCCACGACACGACGATGCGATCGGGATGCACGATCTTGGCGGCGACTGCGGCGGGAACGCCATAGCCCATGGCGCCGCTGGTCGGCGCGAGCTGGGTGCGGAACACCCGGTGCGGATAGAAGCGATGCAGCCAGCTCGAATAATTTCCGGCACCGTTGGTCAGAATGGCGTCGGCTGGCAGCCGCTGGCGCAGAACGTCGACGACGTCCCACAGCTGCACCTTGCCCGGCATGGTCTTCGGCTTGGTCCATTCGAGGTAATCCGCGTGCGCGGAGGTCGTCCATGCGCGCCGGGCCCCGGCCTCGACCGGCGCCATCGCCGCAAGCGCGGCGGCGATTTGCGGCATGCCTGAATTGATCAGCAGATCGCCCTGATACACCCGCCCCAGTTCTTCCGCACCTGCGTGCACATGAACGAGTTTCTGCGCCGGCCGCGGCACTGACAGCAGCGTATAGCCGCTGGTGGTCATCTCGCCCAGGCGCGCGCCGATGACCAGCAGCAGATCGGCATCCTTCACCCGCTGCGCCAGTTTCGGATTGATGCCGATGCCGATGTCGCCGGCATAGTTCGCGTGGGTATTGTCGAACAGGTCCTGAAAGCGAAAGGCGCAGCCTGCGGGCAGGCCGTTTGCCTCGACGAACCGACGAAGATCGGCGCAGGCTGCGGCGTTCCAGCCGCTTCCCCCGAGGATTGCGAGCGGCCGCTCGGCCGCTGCCAGCAGTGTACGCAGTTTCGCCAAGTCGCCGGCTCCGGGATGGGCGACGACTTCCTGGTAAGGATCGGTGTCGGCGGCTACCGCAATCTGGGTCAGCATGTCCTCGGGCAGCGCCAGCACCACCGGCCCCTTGCGCCCGGACATGGCGCAATGAAACGCATGGCTCAGGTACTCCGGCACGCGGGAGGCAACGTCGATGCTCGCCACCCATTTGGCCATCTGGCCGTACATGCGGCGAAAATCGACTTCCTGAAACGCTTCGCGCTCGACGAAATCGCTGCCCACCTGGCCGATGAACAAAATCATCGGTGTCGAATCCTGAAACGCAGTGTGCACGCCGATCGCGGCGTTGGTCGCGCCGGGTCCGCGCGTCACCAGGCAGACGCCGGGTTTGCCGGTGAGCTTGCCGTAGGCCTCGGCCATGTTGGCCGCGCCGCCCTCCTGGCGACAGACGATAAGCTTGATCGCCTCGCGCGCGTCGTAGAGCGCATCGAGCACGGCGAGATAGCTTTCTCCGGGAACGCAAAACGCAGCGTCGACCCCGTGCACTTTCAGTGCGTCCACCAACAACTGGCCGCCGCTGCGGGATTTCAGTTCATTTTTCATGATTTGGAGGTCACGGAATTGGAAAGCGTTGAATTAATTTTACGCTACAATTTGACCATAGTCCGCTCTCCACCTGTGCTCCGTACCAGACGAAACCCTGTAACCGTTCCCATCGTCCGCAACCATGAGCCAACTGTTCGAACTCGACGCCTATTCGCCGCGCGAGATTGCCGAGCGCATTGAAAATGTCGGCGTAACCAAGGCGCGGCTGCCGTTTCTGCCGCTGGTCATGCTCGGCCTGCTCGCGGGCGCATTCATAGGCCTCGGCGCATTGTTTTTCACGCTGGTTACGAGCGATACCACGCTCGGATTTGCCGCCTCGCGAGTGCTCGGCGGCGTGTGTTTTTCGCTCGGACTGCTGCTGGTGGTGGTTGCCGGCGCAGAACTGTTCACCGGCAACAATCTGCTGGCAATGGCATGGGCGGAACGAAAGATCACCACTGCCGATGTGCTGAAAAACTGGTTGATCGTGTGTCTTGCCAATTTCATCGGCGCCTGCGGGCTGGCCGCGCTGGTGTTTCTATCCGGCCATCTCGGCATGAACGGTGGCGGCGTGGCGAAACAGGCGGTACTGATCGCCGCGGCCAAGGTATCCATGCCGCTGATGGAAGCTTTCTTCCGTGGCATTTTGTGCAATGCGCTGGTATGCATGGCGGTGTGGATGGCATTCGCCGGTCGCAGCGTCACCGACAAATTCATTGCCATCGTGTTGCCGATTTCGGCCTTTGTTGCCGCCGGCTTCGAGCACAGCATCGCCAATATGTACTTCATTCCGCTCGCGCTGTTGCAGCAGGCGAGCGCTCCGCTGGCGCTGCCAGGCGCCGAACTCATTGACGTGTGGCATATGCTGCGCAATCTGACCGCGGTAATCCTGGGCAATGTCGTCGGCGGAAGCGTACTTGTGGCCTTGGTCTACCACGTGATCTATCACCACGGCCGCGCCAAGACGAAGGCGGCCGTAGTTGAAGCCGACAAACGTGATTGAAGGAAGACCCGGCATCGGCACTTGTGTTCTCCGCCAGCGTCGTGCCAAAACTGGTCCGCTTCTCGATCGTCGCGAAGAGAATCGATGATATCCTCCGACTTCCTGCCTGGGTGCTCGTAGCGGCGATTACTTGAGAATTGCGGTGAAAGGCCGGCGTGATGGCCGGTTCGTTTCCCGGAATTGAAATCAAAATAGCAAAGGATGTTTCATGCCTGATTTTGACTGGCAATTTCCCTACACCTCCTACCGCAAGCCGATACTCGCCCGCAATATCGTTGCGACGTCGCAACCGCTTGCGGCGCAGGCCGGGCTGCGCATGCTGCAGAAGGGCGGCAGCGCCATGGACGCGGCCCTTGCGACCGCCATCGCGCTGACGGTGCTGGAACCCGTTTCGAACGGCATCGGCAGCGACGCCTTCGCCATCGTCTGGGATGGAGAAAAGCTACATGGCTTCAACGCCTCGGGCCGTTCACCCGCCGCCTGGACGCCGGAGTTTTTCAAAGGCCACAAGACCATGCCCCAGCGCGGCTGGAACACGGTGACCGTACCCGGCTGCGTTTCGGCCTGGTCCACGCTGTCGGGACGTTTCGGCAAACTGCCTTTCGCCGATCTGTTCGAGCCGGCCATCGCCTATGCACGCGACGGCTATATGGTGTCCCCCACGACTGCCGGTCAGTGGGCCAAGCAAACGCAGGAATTGCAGGGGCAGCCGGGTTTCAAGGAAGCGTTCATGCCCAAGGGGCGCGCGCCGCTACCGGGCGAGAAATTCAGCTTCCCCGACCAGGCGAAGACCCTGGCACTCATTGCCGAATCCCACGGCGACGCCTTTTACCGCGGCGACATCGTGCGCAAAATTGCCGCGCACGCGAAACAACACGGCGCGCTGATGATCGCGGCCGATTTCGCCGCGCACCTTTCGGACTGGGTAGAGCCGCTGGCGCAGGACTACCGCGGCTACACCCTGCACGAACTGCCGCCCAACGGCCAGGGCATCGCCGCGCTGATGGCGCTGGGCATCCTGCAGCATTTCGACGTGGCGAGCTATCCGGTCGACTCCGCCGACAGCGTGCACCTGCAAATCGAAGCGATGAAAATCGCCTTCGCCGACGTCTACCGCTATGTGTCCGACCCCAGAACCATGACGATGCGCAACGACGAGTTGCTGGACCCGGCGTATCTTGCCGGACGCGCGAAATTGATCGACATGAAACGCGCGCAGAACTTCAACCACGGCACGCCGCCCAAAGGCGGCACGGTCTACCTCACTGCCGCCGACGCGAGCGGCATGATGGTGTCTTTCATCCAGTCCAATTACATGGGCTTCGGCTCGGGCGTGGTAGTGCCGGGCACCGGCGTGAGTCTGCAGAATCGCGCCCACAGCTTCACCCTCCGGGCCGGCCATCCGAACCAGGTGGGGCCGAGCAAACGACCGTTCCAGACCATTATCCCCGGCTTCGTCACCAAGGCCGGGAAACCGGTAATGAGTTTCGGCGTGATGGGCGGGAGCATGCAGCCGCAGGGCCACGCGCAGGTCATGGTGCGGCTCGCCGATTACGGACAGAACCCGCAAGCCTGCTCCGACGGCCCGCGCTATCGCGTGGTCGAAGGCCTGCGCGTCAACGTCGAGCCCGGTTTTTCCAAGGAGACGCTGGCCGAACTGGTACGGCGCGGCCATGAGATCGAGGAACTGGCGCAGGGTTACATGGATTTCGGCAGCGCGCAGCTGATCTACAAGCTGGAGGACGGTTACCTCGGCGCCTCCGACCCGCGCCGCGACGGCCAGGCAGTGGGATTCTGATCGGAAAAATTGATTTCAGAAATTTGCCAGGGTACGTCCGCGGGGCGATATACAAGGGGGGTGCACCCCCCTTGTTCGTGCGAATAAGGTGTCACCCCGCCCGGAGACACCGTGCTTGCATTAACCAGGAGTAATGATGCTGAAACTTTGGGGACGCAACAATTCGGTCAATGTGCAAAAAGCGATCTGGTGCCTGGAGGAATTGAAGGTGCCCTACGAGCGCATCGACGCCGGCATGAAGTACGGCGTAGTCAACGAGCCGGCATTCCGCAAAATGAATCCCAACGGCCTGGTGCCGGTGATCGAAGACCAAGGCACCGTGATCTGGGAGTCGAACGCCATCGTGCGCTACCTCGGCGCCAAATACGGAAAAGGCACGCTGTGGGCCGAAGATCCGGCGGCGCGTGCGCAATCGGACAAGTGGATGGACTGGTGCGCAACCGTGTACTGGCCGCCGATGCGCGAAGTGTTCTGGGGCCTGGTGCGAACGCCACCGGAGAAACGCAATCTGGAGCTCATCGAAACGTCGCGGCAGAAGGCCGGCGAGATACTGAAAATCTTCGATGCCGCGCTCGAAGGTCGCGACTACATCGCCGGCGATCGGCTCACCATCGGCGACATTCCGCTCGGCGCCATCAGCTGGCGCTGGTTCGGCATCGAAATGGAACGCCCGTCCCGGCCGAACGTGGAAGCGTGGTTCAAACGCCTCTCGGAGCGCGAAGCCTTCGTGAACAGCGTGCTGCTGCCGCTGAACTGATGTCCATGACGCAGGCACAATTCGCGAACAAGATCGCCGTCGTCACCGGCGCCGCCAGCGGCCTCGGCCTGGCGATCGCCGAACGGCTGGCGGCCGACGGCGCCAGGGTGGTGGTGTCCGATATCAACGCCGTCGCTGGCGAAGCAGTTGCCGCCCGGCTCGGCGGGACGTTCGTGCAAGCCGACATGGCCCGGCGCGCCGATTGCCGCAAGCTCATCGACCAGGCGCTGACCGCCTACGGCACGGTGCACATCTTGGTCAACAACGCCGGCTTCCAGCACGTGGAAACCATCGAGGCTTTTCCCGAGGACGTCTGGGACAGGATGCAGGCGGTGATGCTGACCGCGCCGTTTCTGCTGACCAAATACGTCTGGCCGTCGATGAAACAGCAGCGCTGGGGCCGCATCGTCAACCTGTGTTCCATCCACGGCCTGGTCGCCTCGCCCAACAAGAGTTGCTATGTCAGCGCCAAGCACGGAATGGTGGGCCTGACCAAGACCGCCGCGCTGGAGGGCGGCGCGTACGGCATTACCGCGAACGCCATCTGCCCCGCCTACGTGCGCACGCCTCTGGTAGACGCGCAGATCGCCGACCAGGCGCGCACCCGCGGCCTGCCGGCCGAGGAGGTGATCGAGAAGATCATGCTCGAACCGGCTGCCATCAAGCGCCTGATCGAGCCGGCGGAGGTGGCGGACTTCGCCGCCTATCTGTGCGGCGAGAGCGCCGGCGTCATTACCGGTGCCGCGCTCACCATGGATCTGGGCTGGACCGCGAGATAGGCGCAACGGTCTGCGCCTGCACAAAGCCTGGCGCGCACGAGAAACCGTCGGCGCGTCGATGGCACTCAACCCGGGAAGATAGATCGAGCAACAGCAATCGCGCTTGCGCGGACGGCGCCCCGTCCGCGCGGATCGTTGATCACGCACGGATGAAAAGCACATCCGTTCGTGATCAACGATCTTGAATGAGCGCATCCGTTTTGGGGTTTACCGTAACCCTGCTCTTGTGCGGATGCGCTTTTCATCCGCACAAAAGCAGGGTTGGCGCGCGCAGCGCGCAAGGCTTTTCGCCGATTGCAACGTACCGTACACGACAGATCGTAGCGTCGACCTGACGCACTGCGCTTCAGTTCTCGAGTACCGACCGCAGGCGCACGTCTCGCTCCTCCTTGGGCAGCTTTGCCAGCTCTTTCACCGCCGCATAAAAGCGCGGCAGATCGCCGCCTTCGCGCGCAAGCAGCGCGCTGAACGCCGGAACCAGGTCGGTGTAGAGCGCCACCGACGCAAGGGTTGCGTTGTTTGGTTTGCCGTCGAACCAGCGGTCGTAACCGGCGAACCCGCGCCACGAAACTTTGAGTTGCCGATACTCCTGTTCCATTTCGGCAAAATGCCGTGCCTTGCCCAGGCGCTTTTGTTCGAGCGGAAGCTCCTGCTGGTAGTGCTGACTGAGTATTGCCTGATACCGGATCAGCAGCGCAAGGAATTCGCCCCGGATTTTTTGCCTGCGTTCGTACCCTGCGCGCTCGTTTTCGTTTCCGCTTTGCGCCAGCCAGCGCGCCACGCCTGCCTGCTCCACCGTCGTGGCAAACGACTCGTTGAAGCGGCTGTCGTCCTTTACGTAGAGCAACTGATGCGCGAGTTCGTGGAACATCAGGCGCGCAAGCTCGGCCTCCGGATAATGGATGAACGTGCTGAGCACCGGGTCGTCAAACCAGCCCAGGGTCGAGTAGGCCGGCACCCCGCCGATATGGACGTCGTAGCCGCTTTCGCGCAGCGCCGTGCCCGCCGCCTTGGCATCGGACTCGTTGAAATAGCCGCGGTAGCTGACGCAGCCCGCAACAGGAAAGCAGGAGGTAAGCGGCTTGATCGAGAATTCCGCCGCCGCGAACACATTCCAGAGAACGTAGCGCCGTCCAAGATCGGCGTAACTCCTGTAGCTGCCGTTGTCGGGCAGCGCAAGCTCACGGCTCGCGAACTGGCGGATGCGCAATGCCGAACGCAATTTTTCCTTCAGCGCGGCCGGGGTGACGTCGCTGCGCAACTCCCCCTCTATCGGGGAGGCTCGGCGCATCAGCTCCAGTTGCCCGCTCACTGCCTGCGCGTAATAGCGCAGCGTGGCGCAGCCGCCGAGCAAGGGCACAAGCGCGGCGAGCAGCAACAACTGGCGCAGGCGCATCATCGCGCCGCTCGCCTTGACGCGTCGCTGCGTTCATGCTCGAACGAACCGCCGCCATTGTCGTCGAACGCACCTCGGACGCCGTGGTCGAACCCCCCGCGATCGAGAAACGCCACGACCTGGCGCGCCAGTTGGGCCGAAACCAGCATGCCGCTATGGCTGAGCGGAAGCACAATGCGATCGCGCATCCCCGCCACCTCGGTCTCATCCAGCCGCACCACGCCGTCGTTGGTGCCAGGCAGGCGCATCATCATGCGCCCCAGACCCCAGGGCCGGCTGCCGGCGATCACGCCCAGTTCGGATGCAGGCCGAAACTCTTCCGGCAGACTGCGCCAGACGTCGCGGCTGGCTCCCAGCAACCGTTTACCCGCCGCCAGGTTTTCCAGGTGCCGCCCTGCCATGCATGCGCGCACCGGCGTGCCCATCAACACCACGCGGCCGACGCGCTGTTCGCCGTGATTGCGCAGGCAACGCAGGACCACCAGTCCGCCCAGACTGTAGCCGACCAGATGGATCACCGGTTCGCGCAACTCGCCGATGCGCGCGGCGAGCCGCCGCGCATGCTCGTCCAGACTCTGTGCGACAGAAGAATAGGCGAAGGTATGGGCCGCGAAGCCGCGGCGGGACAGACGCAGTCGCAGTCCCTGCATGGTCCAGCCGCCGAGCCACAGCCCGTGGACCAGGATCACCGCGGCGGGCATTGGCGCTTCCTCAAGCGATGCCGGCCGGTTTTCATGATTGCGCATCATCCGTTCTGGAAATCCAGAGTATAGCCGCTCGGCCCGCGGCCGCAGAAAGTGCCGGCGCGGCCATCTGGAACGAAGTCACCCGCGGCGCTCGCATTGTGTTGCCGCCGGCGCATTGGCAAACGCGTGGCACTGGGAAGTTCGTATATAATCGTGATGAGAGTGGTCGTCAGAACCTCCATCTGCTGTTTCCAATAGAATTCAACCCTGCACGAGGAGATCGATATGAGGAAATTTATCCTGACAGTGGGCGCAGCCGCCCTGGTTGCGCTGTCTGCGCCGCTCGCGGCGCAGAGCAAAGTCAACATTTCCATCGCCACCGGCGGCACCGGCGGCGTCTACTACCCGTTGGGCGGCGGCATCGCCGCGGCACTGTCCAAGTATGTCCCCGGCATGGACGCAACCGCCGAAGTCACCGGCGGCTCGGTCGACAATCTCAAACTGATCGGTAGCGGCAAACCCTACATCGCGCTGACGATGGTCGATGCAACCCTTGACGCCTATCGCGGCGAAGATAAATTCAAGGGCAACAAAATCCCGGTACGCACGCTGATGATCCTGTACCCGAACCGCATGCACGTAGTGTCGGTCGAGGGCCGCGGCGTCAACAGGATCGCCGACCTGAAGGGCAAGCACGTTTCCACCGGCTCGCCCGGCAGCGCCACCGAAGTGATGGCCTTTCGCGTGATCGAGGCCGCCGGCCTGGACAAGGACAAGGACATGAAGCGCGAACGCCTCGGCGTGGCCGAGTCGGTGAATGCGATGAAGGACAACAAGATAGACGCCTTCTTCTGGGTCGGCGGACTGCCGACGGCAGGCGTAACCGATCTCGCCAATACGCCCGGCACCAAAATCAAGCTGGTCGATCACGCCGATCTGGTACCGGCGATGAACAAGAAATACGGCGACCTGTATATCGAGGACGCCATTCCCAAGGCGACCTATCGCGGCATGGACGCCGACAACAAGCAGGCCACGGTGATGAATATCCTCGTCGCCAATGCGAGCATGGACGACCAGACCGCATATAACATCGTCAAGACCATTTTCGACAAGCGCCAGGACCTGATCAACGTGCACAAGGAAGCGGCGAACTTCAAGCTCGAAAACCAGAAGGCCGCGGCCTCGCCGATCCCGTTCCATCCGGGTGCGATTAAGTACTTCGCCGAGCATGGGATCAAGGTCAACTAGGTCCATTTTCTCTCAACGACCCCGCCTGCTGGCGGGGTTTTTTCGTTGTAGCCGGACGTAACACCACCCGGCATCAAAGGCGCCGAAGCCATGAGTGAAGCGACCAAGCCGGACCAGAATCTCGAAACCGTCATCAGCGACGAAGCGCTGAAGAAGGCCGAGGAATTCATCGAAGAAGAAGAAGGCGCGGCAAACAAGCTTTCCGGCCGGCTCGCCGCCTTCGTCACCTTTACCGCGGTGGCGATGTCCGCGTTTCACCTGTATACGGCTTACGGCATTGTCGCGACGCAGACGCTGCGACCGATTCACGTCGCCTGGGTGCTGGCCCTTGGCTTCATGGTGTTTCCGGTGGCGCAACGCTATCGCCACCGCATCATGTGGTGGGATTGGATCCTGGCGCTGTTGTCGGTTGCCGTGGCGGTGTACCTGATCCAGGGCGGCGACGATTTCACTGACCGCAATACCTCGCCCAATGACTGGGACATCTTCTTCGGCGTCGCCCTGATCCTGATGGTGATGGAGGTCATGCGCCGCACCAACGGCTGGATCATGCCCGCAATCACCAGTGCATTCATCCTCTACGCCCTGTTCGGCGCCTACCTGCCTCATCCGTGGACGCACAAGGGCTACGAAGTCGGCCGGCTGATCGGACACATGTACATGACCCTGGAGGGCATCTATGGTGTGGCGGTGGACGTGTCGTCCTCGCTGATCATTCTGTTCACCATCTTCGGCGCCTTCCTGCAGTATTCGGGCGCGGGCAAGTTCTACATCGATTTCTCCTTCTCCGCCATGGGCGGCAAGCCGACGGGCGCCGGGCGTACGGTGGTTCTTGCGTCGTTTCTGCTCGGCGGGCCTTCGGGCTCGGGCGTCGCCACCACGGTGACGCTGGGCGCGGTCGCCTGGCCGATGCTGGCCAAGGCCGGCTACGAAAAAAACGCCGCGGGCGGCCTCCTCGCCGCAGGCGGCCTGGGCGCGATCATCTCGCCGCCGGTGCTGGGCGCCGCGGCGTTTCTGATTGCCGAGTTCCTGAAAATATCGTACCTCGACGTGCTGCTGATGGCCTGCATTCCGACCATCCTGTTCTACCTCGCGCTGTTCCTGATGGTCGAAATCGACGCGCGCAAGTTTCACATGCACGAATTGCTGATCGAGAAGGTCGATACCGTGTGGCATCTGACCAAGCACTACTGGTATCACTTCCTGTCGCTGATATCGATCGTCGCCTTCATGCTGTACGGCTTTTCGCCGGTGCTGTCGGTGTTCTGGGCGACGGTGGTGTCCTTCTTCACCAGCTTCCTGCGCAGCGATACGTCACTATTTTCCTACGACCTGTTCCGCCGCAACGGCCCGCTGCTGCCGCTGATCTTCAAGTCGCCTTTCGTCAAGGCGATGGAGGGCGGCTCGATCGGCGTGTTGAACGTCGCCGCCACCTGCGCCGGCGCCGGCATTATCGTCGGCGTAGTGACACTCACCGGACTCGGGCTCAAGTTCAGCTCGATCGTGATCGACCTGGCCGGCGGGTCCCTGCTGATGACCGCGGTCTACACCTCGCTGGTGGTGTGGATCGTCGGGCTGGCCGTGCCGGTAACGGCCTCCTATATTATCTGCGCGGTGATCGCTGCGCCGGCGCTGATCAAGCTCGGCGTGCCCGATTTCGCCGCACACATGTTCATTTTCTATTATGCGGTGCTGTCCGAGGTTTCCCCGCCCACGGCACTGTCGCCGTTCGCCGCTGCGGCCATCACCGGCGGCGATCCGTACAAGACGACCATGCAATGCTGGAAATACACTGTGCCTGCTTTTCTGGTGCCGTTCATGTTCGTGCTCGATCCCAGCGGCCAGGGCCTGTTGCTGATGGGTTCGACCAAGGCGCTTGCCGCCGCCAACTGGTGGTCGATCGCCGAGGTCACGCTGACCGCGGCCGTGGGCATCGCCGCGCTTGCCGGCGGTTTCCAGGGTTGGGCCCTGATCAAGACCAATTTCGTCGAACGCTGGATGTTGCTCATCGCCGGCTTTGCGCTGGTCTATCCAACGGCCGCGGCCGATATGATCGGCTTCGGTTTCGTCATCGCCGCACTGACGCTGCAGGTTTTGCGGCGCCGCGCGATTCCGGCCGCGCCTGCCTGAGATCGTTTTCCTGGCCGACCCATGCGTGAGCTCAGCACCGACATCCTGATCCTCGGCTCGGGCGGCGCGGGCCTGTTCGCCGCGCTGCACGCGCATCAAGCCGCGCCCGAGTTGTCGATCACCGTCGCGGTCAAGGGCCTGCTGGGGAAATGCGGCTGCACGCGCATGGTGCAGGGCGGCTACAACGTCGCGCTCGCCGCCGGCGATTCGGTCGAGCGCCACTTCATGGACACCATCGAAGGCGGGAAGTGGCTGCCCGACCAGGATCTGGCGTGGAAGTTGGTGACGCTCGCAGTGGAGCGCATCCATGAGCTGGAAAACGAACTTGGTTGTTTTTTCGACCGCAACCCTGACGGCAGCATTCACCAAAAAGCCTTCGCCGGACAGACCTTCGATCGCACCGTGCACAAAGGCGATCTTACCGGCATCGAAATCATCAACCGCCTGGCCGAGCAGATCTGGGCGCGCAACATCGCCCGTCTGGAAGAGTACCGGGCTCTGGCTCTGATCAAGGCGAAGCGCGGCGACGCGCTCGCGGGCGTGCTGATGCTGGACATGCGCACGGGCGAGTTCTGTTTCGTGCGGACCAAGGCGGTGCTGCTCGCCACCGGCGGCGGCCCGACCATGTACAAGTACCACACGCCCTCGGGCGACAAGAGCTGCGACGGCCTGGCGATGGCCTTGCGCGCGGGACTGACGCTGCGCGACATGGAGATGGTGCAGTTCCACCCTACCGGACTGCTCGCCGGGACGCACACGCGCATGACCGGCACCGTGCTCGAAGAGGGCTTGCGCGGCTCCGGCGGTTATTTGTTGAACGGCGCGGGCGAGCGCTTCATGGGCAATTACGACGACAAACTCGAGCGCGCCACGCGCGACATTGTGTCGCGCGCGATCTTCGCCGAAATGCGCGCCGGCCGCACTACACCCAATGGCGGCGTGCATATCAGCATGGCGCATCTGGGACCGGCGCACGTGGCGAAAGCGTTCAAAGGCATGGTCGAGCGCTGCGCCGACAGCGGTTTCGATCTCGCCGGCGGCCTGGTCGAAGTGGTGCCGACCGCGCATTACATGATGGGCGGAATCAGATTCAACGCCGATTGCTCCACCGCCCTCCCCGGCCTGTTCGCGGCAGGTGAAGACACCGGCGGCGTGCACGGCGCCAATCGCCTGGGTGGTAACGGCGTCGCCAATTCCACCGTATACGGCGGCGTCGCGGGCGAAGAGATGGCTGCCTGGGTAAGGGCTCAGGGGACGCTGCATGAGCCGGATGCCGATGAGATCGCGGCGGTCGAAGCGGCGTGCCGGGCGCCGCTCGGCCGTGCGGCCGGCGACGTGGAAGGCGTGCGCCAGGACCTGTACGAATTGATGTGGGACGACGTCGGCATTGTGCGCGATGCCAAGGGCCTCGCACGCGCGCGCGGTGCGCTCACAGGACTGCAGGCGCGCCTGGATGCGACCGGCGTCAATGCAGGCGACCTGCGCTACAACCTCGCCTGGCACGACTGGCTCAATCTGAAAAATCTGATCCTGGTGAGCCGCGCCATCTGCGAGGCGGCTCTGGTACGCGAGAATTCGCGCGGTGCGCATTACCGCGAGGATTTTCCCGAAGAGGGCGAACTCGCGAGTTCGACCTACAGCGTGGTGCGGGCAGCGGGCGAAGGATTCAGCGTCAGTCGCGAGCCGGTGAAATTCACGCGGGTCAAACCAGGCGAATCATTGCTCGATTAAGCGCAAGCTTCGGCGCTTTGATTCCCCTCACCTTGTTCCTCTCCCCGCAAGCGGGGCGAGGAGACGTATGCGCCATGCGGTACTCGCGGTACGCGCGCGAGTGGGGCAGTCCTAGGCAGCGGCCTGGGTGCGCGACGCGCGCTTGCGGTCGTGCTCTTTCAGGTAGCGCTTGCGCAGGCGGATCGATTTCGGCGTGATTTCGACCAGTTCGTCGTCGGCAATGAACTCTACAGCCTTCTCCAGCGTGAGCTCGATCGCCGGCTCCAGGCGCACCGCTTCGTCCGTGCCTGAGGCGCGCACGTTGGTCAGTTGCTTGCCCTTGATCGGATTCACCACCAGATCGTTGTCGCGCGAGTGGATGCCGATGATCATGCCTTCGTACAGCGCTTCGCCGGGCGCGACGAACATGCGGCCGCGCTCCTGCAGCTTCCACAGCGCGTAGGCCACGGCAACCCCGTCCTCCTGGCTGATCAGCACGCCGTTGCGGCGCTCTTCCATGTCGCCCTTGACCGGACCGTAGTCGTCGAAAATGTGGCTGGCAAGACCGGTACCACGCGTCAGCGTCAGGAACTGACCCTGGAAACCGATCAGCCCGCGCGCCGGAATGCGGTACTCCAGACGCACGCGGCCACGACTGTCTGAAACCATATCCTGCATGTCGCCTTTGCGCCGGCCCAACTCCTCCATCACCGCGCCCTGATGATTCTCTTCGACGTCCACGGTCAGCAATTCGTACGGCTCCTGCTTCACGCCGTCGATCTCCTTCATCACCACGCGCGGCCGGCCGACGCCCATCTCGTAGCCTTCGCGGCGCATGTTCTCCAGCAGGATGGTGAGGTGCAGCTCGCCGCGTCCGGAAACGATAAAGGTGTCCGAATCCTGAGTGAACTCGACCTTGAGCGCGACGTTGCTCTTCACCTCGCGTTCGAGACGTTCGCGGATCTGGCGGCTGGTGACGAACTTGCCTTCGCGACCGGCAAGCGGCGAATTGTTGACCATGAAGTTCATGGTCAGCGTCGGTTCATCAACTCTCAACAGCGGCAGTGCGTCGGCTTGCTCCGGAGCGCAAATGGTTGAGCCGATGCCGATGTCATCGATACCGTTGATGAGCACGATGTCGCCCGCGACAGCTTCTTCGGACACCATGCGTTCCAGACCCTCGAAGGTCAGCACCTGGTTGATGCGCGCCTTGATCGGCAGCGAATCCGGGCCGTTCATCACCACCACATCCTGCAGCGGCTTGATGCGGCCGCGCGAAATGCGTCCGATGCCGATCTTGCCGACATAGCTCGAGTAGTCGAGCGAGCAGATCTGCAGCTGCAGCGGGCCGTCGGGATTGTCATCGCGTACCGGCACGTGCTTGAGGATGGCGTCGAACAGCGGCCGCATGTTGTACTTCTCGTCGTCCTTCAATGCATCGATCGAGGCGGGCGCATCTTTCAGGTCGGCGGCCGCCCAGCCATGCAGCGCGGAAGCGTAGATCACCGGAAAATCCAGTTGCTCTTCGGTCGCACCCAGTTTGTCGAACAATTCGAACGTGTGGTTCACCACCCAGTCCGGCCGCGCGCTGGGGCGGTCGACCTTGTTGACGACGACGATGGGCTTCAACCCGAGTGCCAGCGCCTTGCGCGTGACGAAACGCGTTTGCGGCATCGGGCCCTCTACAGCGTCGACCAGCAGCAGCACGCTGTCCACCATCGACAGCACGCGCTCCACCTCGCCGCCGAAGTCGGCGTGACCCGGCGTATCGACGATATTGATGTGCGTGCCTTCATAGGTAACGGCGCAATTCTTGGCGAGGATGGTGATGCCGCGTTCGCGCTCCAGGTCGTTGGAGTCCATCACCCGCTCCTGGATATGCTGGTAGGAGGCGAAGGTGCCCGACTGCCGCAGCAGTTTGTCCACCAGCGTGGTCTTGCCGTGGTCGACGTGGGCGATAATGGCGATATTGCGAATTGGGCGGGTCATGGGAGGCAGTCTAAAGAGAATCACAGGTCGTGTCGCGGGCGGGACCAATGAACGCGGGCCATCCGCTCGCTCCGCCTGGGTTGTATCCGATATGAAATATCCGAGCCTAAACTACCCCGAGGGCGGCTTCGGAAGGCGAGAAAATTCAAGATGTTAGCAGATTCGGCGCGGAAAAGCCCGTTTTTTGGGCGTGATTGTATAATCGCCTCACGCCGCGGCTCGATCGCAAACCATTTTTATGTATTAAACCATTATGTTACGCATGGACATCGGAACAAATCATGGCGCTGCGCGAATCGGCTGTTGGGTCGCGCGGCCCCCTTACCCCTGGCCCCTCTCCCGCAGGGTGAGAGGGGTACAGCTCGTCGGCATACCACGTTGAGCAGTGCACCACGATTTCAGGCAAGGCTGGCAACGCCCTTTGGCGTCGTGGGCGTGCGCACTGAAGGGGAAGCGCTGGCGGAAATCGTTTACCTGCCGCGCAGCGCAGGCGCCCTCGCACCCGCGAACGCGCTGGCCGAGCGCGCCTGCGCACAAATCGAAAAATATGTCGTCGACCCCGGCTACCGATTCAAGCTGCCGTTGAAGCGGCTCGGCACAGCGTTCCAGCGTCGGGTGTGGGAACAGATATCGGCGATATCCATGGGCGAAACCCGTACCTATGGCGACCTCGCGCGAACACTGCGCAGCGCACCGCGCGCAGTAGGCCAGGCCTGCGGCACCAATTACTTCCCGCTGGTGATTCCCTGCCATCGCGTGGTCGCCGCCAGCGGCATCGGCGGCTTCGCGCATCACAGCGGCGGTTACCTGATCGAGGTCAAGCGCTGGCTGCTGGTGCATGAACAACTGGGTACATAGATGTCCCACCCTCCCTTGCAGGGCGCGCGTCCCGCTGCACCTGGACACCGCTCGGCACGCGGGCAGCATGCTGCCCGAAACCCTCGCCTCGCCCCCAACCCGCTCCCGCCCAGGCGGGAGAGGGAGTATTCCCTCGCCCCGCTTGCGGGGAGAGGGCCAGGGTGAGGGGTAGGCCGGCCACGCGCGTTCGCGATGACAGAAAGCGACTCCGCGTTGCTCGACGAATTCTGCGACCACCTGTGGCTGGAGGACGGCCTGTCGAAGAACACGCTCGAAGCCTACCGGCGCGATCTCACGCTGTTCGGCGACTGGCTGGCACGCGAGCACAAGCGCGGGCTCCTGGAAACGCACGAGGAGGACTTGTCGGCGTATTTCGCCTTCCGCTACACCCAGGCCAGACTGCGCGCAAGTTCGCAGTCACGGCTGCATTCCAGCCTCAAGCGTTTCTTTCAGTTTGCACTGCGCGAAAACAAAATCGTCGCCGATCCCACGCTCAAGCTCGACACGCCGAAAAAGGCGCAGCGCTTCCCCAAGTCGCTCACTGAATCCGACGTTGAGGCGCTGCTTGCGGCGCCGCAAGTGGAGTCGGCCCTGGGTCTGCGCGACCGCGCCATGCTGGAAATGCTCTATGCGACGGGCTTGCGCGTATCCGAGCTGGTCGCGCTGAAACTGATCGAGATCAATCAGGACATGGGCGTGGTGCGTGTGTTCGGCAAAGGCGGAAAGGAACGTATGGTACCGATGGGAGAAGAAGCCTCGGCCTGGCTCACGCGCTACCTGAGCGACGCGCGGCCGCGGCTGCTCTCTCGCGCGCAGTCCGACGCGGCGTTCGTCACCGCGCGCGGCGCGGCGATGACGCGCCAGGCGTTCTGGTATCTGCTGAAGAAACACGCGCGCGTGGCGGTGCCGGGAAAGCCGATGTCGCCGCACACGCTGCGCCATGCCTTCGCCACCCACCTCCTGAACCACGGAGCCGATTTGCGCGTGGTGCAGATGCTGCTCGGTCACGCCGATATCTCGACCACGCAGATCTACACCCATGTCGCACGCGAGCGCCTGAAGCTGCTGCACCAGAAGCACCATCCGCGCGGATAAGCCAGCGCAGGCATGTCGGCCCGGGGGCGAGCCCCTACTTCTTGCCTCTCTCGATCACCACGCCGACGCGCCGTGCGGCGCGCTGGGCGCCAAGCTTTGCGATGCTCACGCGCACCCACGGCGCATGGAATTCTCCGAGCAGGATCTGCGCCACATGCTCCGCCAGATTTTCCACCAGGCCGTAGTGCTGCTCCACCAAAACGGCGCGAATGCGCTCGATCACCACTGCGTAGTCGATGGTGTCGGCAACCTTGCCGGTCTTGAACACGCGATTGTCGGGCAACGCAATTTCCAGATCCAGTTCCACCGTCTGGGTGATGGTCTTCTCGCGCTTGTAGATGCCGATGCGCGCATCCAGTCTGATCTCGCGCAGAAAGATGATATCCATATCGGGAATTGGCCTGGGGGCTAGGGCGGGATTGGGTTCCCGCGTAAAATGGGCAACACATTCTAAC
>QYQC01000023.1 GCA_007280315.1 Betaproteobacteria bacterium
CCGTACGGCCTGCTCACCGGACTCGCCTGGTTTTCCTTCAACAAGCAGACGCAGCGCTTCCGACTGGAAAGCGTGCCCCCGGAACACAGCGTCGAGGAAGTCCGCGACCATACAGGATTCGAATTCGATTGCCCGGAGCGCGTGCCGTTCACGCCGCCGCCCGAACCCGAACTTCTGGCGCTGATACGCGGCCGCATACGTGAGGAAATTGCGGAGACCTATCCGCGCTTCGCCTCGACCTTCGCCAACTAAACCGGAACTCCGAGCGGCGATAGCTTCAGCTGTCGCGCCCTTTGATCATGCGCAGCGGGTTATAGGTAAGCACCGTCTCCCCGTTCTGATTGATTACCTGATTCTCGGTGCGCACCAGGCCGCGATTACCCTTGGACGTCTGGCGCACTTCGCTGACCTTGCATTCGACATGGATGGTGTCGCCGACGAAGGTCGGTCCTTTGACATCCAGCGTGGCGTTCAGAAAAGCCAGTCCTGTGCCCTGTATCATCGGCAGCAGCAGTCCCTCGGCGCAGGCGTACACCAGTGCAGCCGGTACGACACGGCCGGCGATCGCCATGTTTTCGCGGTCCTCGGTATTGGTGAACAACTCCTCCGTCAGCCAGGAGAAATTGACGAAGTTCACCAAGTCTGTTTCGGTGAGCGTCCGCCCGACGGTGCGAAAGCGATCACCCGCCGATAGATCATTCCAGAATGGCCCGATACCCAGTAATTTGACGTCTTTTTCCATGCCTGACCTCCCATTTTCAACGGTCCGATGTTACGCTCCGATGCGCCGTCTGTGAATCCTGGAACCGGCTTCTGTAATCGATGAGTGAGTCTTGGCAAAAGAACTCGAACTGAATGCGCTTGATCTCGCCGCCATCGTCCGCCCCGGCGACAGCGTCATTTGGGGCCAGGCGAATGCGGAGCCGCTGCCGCTCACCCAGGCACTGATGGCGCAGCGCCATGCCATCGGAACATTCGGCGTATTCCTCGGTGTCACCTACTCAGATACGCTGAAAGCGGAGTATGCAGACTGCATCCACTTTTCCGGGTACTGCGGTACCGGCGGCAACCGCGCGCTGGCCAAGGCCGGCAAACTCGACATTCTGCCCTGCCATTACTCGCAGTTGCACCAGCTGATTGCCAGCGGACGCCTGAAGGTGGATGTGCTGATGTTGCAGCTCGCGCCGCCGAACGAACGCGGCGAGTACAGCCTGTCGATCGCACACGAATATCTGATCCCGGCTCTGGCGGCCGCGCGCGTGGTCATCGCCGAAGTGAACGAACACGCGCCATGGACGCACGGCGAGCGGCCGATCGTCCACGCCGATCTCGATTACATCGTGCACACCGCGCGAGCGCCACTCGAACTCATGCATCCACAGACGGGAGCGACCGAACTCGCGGTCGCGCGCCAGGTCGCCGCGTTAATCGAAGACGGCGCGACACTGCAATTCGGCCTGGGAGCCTTGCCTGAAGCCATTCTCGGGCAACTTGCCGATCGACGGGATCTGGGTGTTCATTCCGGAACCATCGGCGATCACGTCGCCGCTCTGATGCAGGCGGGGGTCATCACCAACGCCAGAAAAAGCGTTGACCGCGGCGTCACCACCGCCGGCATCATGTTCGGCAGCAAGCCGCTGCACGACTTCGCCCACCGCAATCCGCAGCTGCGGTTTCGATCCTCCGCCTACACCCACGGTTCCGGCGTACTGGCGCAGATCGAGCGTTTCACAGCACTTAATTCAGCGGTGGAAGTCGACCTGTCCGGCCAGATCAACGCCGAGGTCGCAGCCGGCGTGTACGTGGGAGCAGTAGGCGGTGCGGTTGATTTTCTGCGCGCTGCACACGCATCCCGCGGCGGCCTGCCCATTGTTGCCCTGCCCTCGACTGCAGGCAGGCACAGCCGCATCGTCGCCAGGCTGAACGGTCCGGTGAGCACGCCGAGGAGCGACGCCGGCATCATCGTGACCGAGTATGGCGTGGCCGACCTGCGCGGCGCGGGTCTGGCTGAGCGCGCACGCAGACTGCTCGCCATCGCGCATCCGGATCACCGCGAGCGCATCGAGCGCGACGGCCGCAGCGCGTGAAGCCCGGCACGGCACGATGACGACGCTGCCGCCGCTTCGTCCGATCGCTTCCGCCGAAGAAGTGATGCGGTGAGATAATAGCGCGCACTACCGATCAGTCCGAAGCGTTTCACATAACAACAATGATTTCGAAACATTCCTTGCCGGCCCAAATGCCAGGCGCGAACTCGTCCCCGGCCGCGCGTCTGCTTTACCTGTATCGCACCATGGCGCGCATCCGAGCCTTCGAAAACGCGGCGGAAGAAGCGAGCCGCGGCAGCGTAGCGGCGTTTGGCGCCACGGCGAATACGACGGCGCTGGTGCGCGGGCCGTTGCACCTTTCCACCGGTCAGGAAGCGGTCGCCGCCGGCGTATGCGCAAACCTGCTTCGCAGCGACTGCCTGACTTCGACCCACCGTGGTCACGGACATACCCTGGCCAAGGGCGCAGACGCGTCGGCGATGATGTGCGAGCTGTTCGGCCGCGCCGATGGCACCAACAAGGGCAAAGGCGGCTCGATGCACATTGCCGATTTCGCCGTCGGCATGCTCGGTGCAAATGGCGTCGTCGCCGCGGGCATCCCCATCGCCGTCGGGGCGGCGCATTCGGCGAAGATCCGCGGCAGCAGCGCCATCGTCGCCTGTTTTTTCGGCGATGGCGCGATCAATCGAGGGCCGTTTCTCGAAGGGCTCAACTGGGCCAGGATATTCGATCTGCCAATATTGTTCGTGTGCGAGGACAACCGCTATTCGGCGACCACGGCGACCGACGCGATGACAGCAGGTGCAGGTGCGGCGGCGCGCGCTCGTGGCATCGGCCTCCCGGCCGAAACCGTAGACGGCAACGATGTAATTGCCGTGGACGACGCAGCGCGCGAACTGGTGGCGCGTATCCGCGCCGGCAACGGTCCGCAGTTCATGCACGCCCTCACCTACCGGATTAAAGGGCATGTATCGGTGGACGCAGCGGCTTACCGCGACCAGGGCGAAGTCGAGCAGGCGATCGAAAGCGATCCGCTCAAACTGGCGGGCTCGCGGCTTGCGGCGCTGGGCGTGCCGGCGGAACGCATCGCCGAGGTCGACGCAGAGGCGCAGGCTGAAATCCAGGCGGCACTCGCCGCGGCGCACGCGGCGCGCGTGCCTGATCCAGACGAGGCCTACGCCGACGTGCAGGACACCGGAGCCGGCCAATGGCGCTGATGAACTATGCACAGGCCGCGTGCAAGGCGCTGGCCGAAGCGATGCGCGCGGATGCGAGCGTCGTCGCACTGGGCGAGGACCTGGGCCACGGCGGAGTATTCGGCCAGTACCGCGGGCTGCAGCAGGAATTCGGCAAGGCGCGCGTGATCGACACGCCGATATCGGAGGCCACCATCGTCGGCGCCGCCGTCGGCATGGCATTGACCGGTCTGCATCCGGTGGTCGAAATGCGGGTCGTCGATTTCGCTCTGTGCGCCATCGACGAAATCGTCAACCAGGCGGCGAAGAACCGCTACATGTTTGGCGGGCAGGGCCGGGTGCCCCTGGTCGCGCGCCTGCCGATCGGTGTCTGGAGCGGCTCCGCCGCCCAGCACTCGCAATCGCTGGAGGCCTGGTTCGCCCACATTCCCGGCCTGGTGGTGGTGGCGCCGGCGACACCGGCTGACAACCATGGTCTGCTCGCCGCGGCGATCGCGTGCGGTGACCCGGTGATTTACATGGAGCACAAGGAGCTGTGGGGATTCCAAGGCGAGGTGCCCGCGCAGGCCGAGTGCGTACTGGGTAAAGCGCGGATTGCCCGTTCCGGAACGGATGTGACGCTCGTGAGCTGGTCGCGCATGCTCCATACCGCACTCGCAGCGGCGGAACAGGCGGCGCAGCAGGGTGTATCGATCGAGGTGATCGACCTGCGCACCATCTGGCCCTGGGACCGCCAACTGGTGCTCGAATCCGCCGCACGCACCGGACGACTCCTGGTTGCGCACGAAGCGGTGCAGGCGGCCGGCTTCGGCGCCGAGATCGTGGCGACGGTGGCGCAGGAGCTCGGCATCCCGGTGAGACGCGCAGGCGCGCCGCGCATTCCCGTCGGCTATGCGCGTACGCTGGAAGATGCAGCACGCGTCTCTGCTGAAACGCTGCTGCTTGAGCTGAGCGCGTTGGTAAATGGCGACGGCCGCGGGCGATCCATGGCCTAGACCGGTGCCGCGTGCTAGGCTAGCAATCGTTGCAAACAGCAAACTCTTAAGGAGCCAAGAATGAAACGTCGTAGCTTGTTGCTGATATTGTCCGCGGCCGCCCTGGCGTTCACCCTGCCCGCCTCTGCGCAGAAAGGCAAATACCAGGAGGAGTATCGACTATCGACCGTAGTGGGGACCGCATTCCCCTGGGGCAAGGGCGGCGAAATCTGGGGCAACCTGGTGCGCGAACGCACCAGCGGCAGGATAAACATCAAGATGTATCCCGGCGCGGCTTTGGTGGCCGGCGACCAGACGCGCGAATTCACCGCCATCCGCCAGGGGGTGATAGACCTCGCCATCGGCTCGACCATCAATTGGTCGCCGCAGGTGAAGGAGCTGAACCTGTTTTCCCTACCGTTCCTGATGCCTGACTATGCCGCCATCGACGCACTCACCCAGGGCGCGGTGGGCAAGGACATTTTCAAGGTTCTGGAAAAGCACGGCGTGGTGCCGCCCGCCTGGGGCGAAAACGGCTTTCGCGAAGTCACCAATTCCAAACACGCGATCCACAAACCGGGGGACATGAAGGGCCTGAAATTCCGCGTAGTCGGCTCGCCGATCTACAACGAGACCTTTACCGCGCTCGGCTCCAATCCGACCCAAATGAGCTGGGCTGACGCACAGCCGGCGCTCGCATCAGGCGCGGTCGACGGCCAGGAAAACCCCCTGACGATATTCACCGCGGCCAAGATGCACACCATCGGGCAGAAGAACGTAACGCTATGGGGTTATGTCGCCGACCCGTTGATTTTCGTCGCCAACAAGGAAGTATGGGAAAGCTGGACGCCGGCGGATCGCAAAATCGTCAAGGACGCTGCGATAGAAGCCGGAAAGCAGGTAATTCAACTGGCGCGCAAGGGCATGATCGCTCCGGATCTGTCCACCATTTCCGAGATCGAGAAACTCGGCGTCAACGTGGTGACCCTATCTGCCGCCGAACGTGAGGAGTTCGTCAAGGCGACGCGCAAGGTCTATCAGAAATGGTCCAAGTCTATCGGCCAGGACCTGGTGACGACGGCCGAGAACGCCGTCGCCGCGCGCAAGAAGCACTGATCGAAGTAATCCCGGATGACGCCGCCACGCGGGTGTGGCGGCGTTTTCTTGTACAAAGATCATGAGCGATCATCCCGAGCCGATCAAATCCGCCGCTGAAGAACCGCCGCGCATTCCGGTGAAACTCGAGGAGTTTTTCGCGGCCCTGGCAATGGCGTTGATCTGTCTGATCACCTTCGCCAACGTGCTGGTGCGCTACCTGACTGACGAATCGTTCGCATTCACCGAGGAATTCTCGGTGTTCCTGATGGTGGTTCTGACTTTCGTCGGTGCCTCGGCGGCATTCGCCAAGAACGCGCATATCCGCATGAGTTTCGTGGTGGAAAGGCTGCCGCCGCGGATTGCCCATTACATCGAACTCGCGGTGATGGCCGCCGCTGCGGTGCTGTTCGCCATCATCGTCTGGTATGGCATCCGGTTGCTGCTGGACGATTGGCACTTCGATACGACGTCGCCCGGCATCGGCATCCCGCAGTGGATCTACACCCTCTGGCTGCCGCTTTTGTCGGCGGCGATCACGCTGCGCATCGTCGGGCGCATCGTGCGCCTCGCCCGGCGCAAGGCATAGGCATGCTGGCCCAGGGCAGCATCATCCTGTTCCTCGGCTTCGCGCTGCTGCTCGCGCTCGGCGCGCCGCTCGCGGTGGCGCTGGGCGTTGCCGGAACCGCGGTGATCATGATCGAGGGTCTCGGCGTGATGTCGGTTCCGACCAATGTCTATGCCGGCCTGGCGAAGTATCCGCTGCTGGCGCTGCCGGTGTTCGTGCTCGCCGGCATGATTTTCGAGCGTGCCGGCGTTGCTCTGCGCATTGTCAATTTCACCGCCGCGCTGGTGGGCAAGCGCCGCGGCGCGCAAGGCGTGGTGGCTATCCTGGTATGCATGTTTCTCGGCGGCATCTCCGGCTCGGGCCCGGCGGACGCTGCGGCGGTGGCCATGGTGATGATCCCCGGCATGTCCAAGCATGGATATCCGCGGGAGTTCTCGGCCAGCCTGATCGCGGCTGCAGGTTCCACCGCGATTCTGATTCCACCTTCGATCGCGTTTATCGTCTACAGCATTCTGGTGCCGGGTGCGAGCGTACCGGCGTTGTTCGCTGCCGGCATGATACCCGGCGTCCTCGCCGGCCTGTCGCTGTTGATCCCTGTGCTCTATTTTTCGCTGCGCGAAGGCTGGGGCGCCGACGGCGGCGAACAGCAGACATCGGCATGGCAAAGCTTCAAGGACGCAAGCTGGGGACTGCTCGCTCCGGTCATCATTCTTGGCGGGCTGCGCTCCGGGATGTTCACCCCCACCGAGGCCGCTGTGGTGGCGGTGTTCTACGGCCTCTTCGTCGGCGTGGTCGTCTACCGCACCCTGACCTGGGGCAGTATCTACCGGGTGCTGGTGGAATCGGCGGAGATTTCCGCCGTAGTCATGATCATCATCTCGCTTGCCGGCGTGTTTGCGCATGCCGGTTCAACGCTGGGTGCATTCGACGCCTTCGACAAAGCGCTGATCGGCGTGACCTCGACCGAGTGGATCATGCTGCTGATGATCATGCTGATGCTATTGATTGCGGGGATGCTGCTCGATGCTGTTTCCATTTTCCTGGTGTTTCTGCCGATACTTCTGCCCATCGCCAAGACCTTCAACTGGGACCTGGTGTGGTTCGGCGTGCTGATTACGATGAACATGGCAATCGGCCAGTTCACACCGCCGATGGCGGTGAATCTGATGGTGACCACGCGCATCGCCGGGGTGTCGATGGAATCCACGGTGCCCTGGGTGATGTGGATGGTGGCGGCGATGTTGATCGCCCTTGCGCTGGTCGCCGCACTGCCTC
>QYQC01000108.1 GCA_007280315.1 Betaproteobacteria bacterium
ATGCGGCTTACCCCAAGGCCACCACCTTCGGCAACCACCTGTGCCCACCCAACGCCGACGCCATCCAGCGCGCGCTGGATGGCGTCGGCGTTGGGTGGGCACAGGTGGTTGCCGAAGGTGGTGGCCTTGGGGTAAGCCGCATTGAGGATGGTCCCCTCCGGGATCACGATTTCGATCGGCTGCACCATGCCTTCGTTGTGCGGGATATCCGGATTCACCATCTGCAGCAGGGTGAGGATGGTGGCTGATGCGCTGGAGGTGAAGGTGCCGTTGACGAAACCGTTGGTCTGGGCGTCGGTGCGCGAGTAGTCGAACTTGATCGATTTGTCCTTGACCTCGATGTCCACCCGTATGGTGAACTTGGAGCCTTCGTGGCGGCCGTCGTAATAGACGTAGCCTTCGCCTGCATAATTGCCGTTCGGAATCTTGCCGATCTCCGCTTCCATCATCCTGCGCGTGGCATCGAACAGCGCCTGTTTGTGCGCGTCGTAGCTGTCCACGCCGTACTTGGCCAGCAGTTCGAGCAGGCGGCGCTCGCCCACGGTACAGGCGCCCATCTCCGCCTTCATGTCGTGCTGTACGATGTCCAGCCTGACATTGGCGAAAATCAGGTCCCATACGTCCTTTCTGAGCTTGCCTTTCTCGACCACTTTCACCGGCGGGATGCGCAGGCCCTCCTGCCACACTTCGACCGCATTCGGGTTGTAGCCACCGGCGACGTTGCCGCCGATGTCGGCCTGGTGTCCCTTCACCGCGGTCCAGGCGACCAGCCTGCCGTCGAGAAATACCGGCTTGAACGCGGCGACATCGTTGTTCTGGTTGCCCAGGCTGAATACGTCATTGTGGAAAATCACATCGCCCGGATATATTTCGTCGCCAAAATACTTTTTGATGTATTTGCACACCGGCGCCAGCGAGAACGCGAGTATCGGCAGGTTTTCCGTCTGTTCGAGCATATTGCCGTCGCCGTCGTAGACGCCGGTAACGTAGTCCTTGGCTTCGCACAGGATGGGCGAGCGCGTGGTCTGCGCCATGGATATGCTCATTTCGTCCGTGATTGACTTGAACGTGCGGGCGTAGACCGAGAGCAGGATCGGATCGATTTTGCCGTTGGCTTTGGTGCTCATGTGCTGGCCTCCGTTTCTTGTTGCAGGCAGCTCTTTACCAGGTCCTCGCGGCCCTTCTGGTAAAGGGCAAAAGAGCCGTAGGCATCGACGACGCAATCGTATGAGGCGCTGACGAATATGGCGGTGGTCTCCTGTTCGATCATCACCGGACCTTCCAGCCGGTTTCCAAAACGCATTTTGTGCCCGTCATAGACCGGAATCTCGCTGAACGCATCGTTCTCGGGGATATAGACGCGGCGCCGGCCCTTGGCCGCCGCCGAGGGATCCGCGCCTGCCCAGGATTCTTCCCGGTAGTGCGGCTTTTCGGTGCGGCCGATTGCCTGCACCCGCACATTGATGATTTCCACCGGCGTGTCTTCCTGCTCCAGCGAATAGCCATAGAGCCGGTTGTGTTCGGCATGAAACGCGCCGGCGATCGCCGCCGTGTCGTGGCGCTCGATCAGTTCGCGCGGCACCAGGAACGAAACCTCGTGATATTGCTTGATATAGCGGCAGTCGAATCTGACTTCAAAGCGGCGCTTCGCTTCGGCGATGCGCTCTTCGGCGAGCTGGCGCGCGCCGTCGCGCGACATGTCGTCGATGATGTGCGTTAGTTTGGTCCAGTCGATCCCGCCAAGGCGCGCGACGAAGGTGCGTACGAAGTCGTGTTTCAACTCGCTCATGAGCATGCCGAAGGCGCACAACACGGAGGATTCCCGCGGCACGATCTGCAGCGGAATTTCAAGCTCGTTGCAAATGAGGCAGGAGTGGATGGGGCCGGCGCCGCCTGCCGGGATGAACGGAAACTCGCGCGGATCGAAGCCACGCTTGATGGTGACTTCGCGCACACCCTGGGCCATGTTGTTGCAGGCCACGCGATAGATGCCGGCAGCCGCCTGCTCGATGGTGAGTCCCATCGGTTTGGCGATGTGCGTCTCGATCGCCGCGCGCGCCGCGGCGACGTTGAGTTTCATTTTTCCGCCGGCGAAGAAATCCGGATCGAGGTAACCCAGCACCACGTTGGCATCGGTAGTGGCGGGCAGCGTGCCGCCCTTCATGTAGCAGGCCGGACCGGGGTCGGCGCCGGCGCTCTGCGGCCCCACGCGCAACAGCCCGCCCTCATCGAGCCAGCCAATGGAGCCGCCGCCCGCGCCGATAGTGTGGATGTCCAGCATCGGCAGCGCGATTTTTCGGCGGGCGATTTCGCCGTCGTTCTTGATCATCGGCGTACCGACCGCGACTGACGCTTCGAAGCTGGTGCCGCCCATGTCGGTGGTAATGCATTTGTCCTGGCCATGCACGCGAACGTAGAACAAGCCCGCGATCGGTCCGCCGGCCGGTCCGGAGAGCAGGGTGAGGGCAGCTTTTTCGCGCGCCAGCTGTGGTGAAATGACGCCGCCGTTGGATTGCATGATCAGCAGCAGGCCGTTGAAACCGATTTCCTTCAACCGGCCGACGAGCTGGTCGAGATAATGGTTGAGCTTGGGACCGACGTAGGAGTTGAGCGCGGTGGTGCTGACGCGCTCGTAGAAGCGGATCGAAGGCAGGACATCGGTCGAAACGCTGAGGTAGGCCTGCGGCATCTCGCGCCGCACCGCTGCAGCTGCCGCCTGCTCGTGCGCGGGATTGGCGAAGGAATTCATGAAGCAGATCGACACTGCCTGCACGCCTTCCTGCTTGAATATGTCGAGCGCCTGCTTCACCTGCTCCAGGTTAAGCGGCGCGGTCTCTGCCCCGTTTCGATCGATGCGACCCTCAATGCCGGCGCGCAAATAGCGCGGCACCAGCGGCTTCACGTTGACGTAGCGGTTGTTGTACTGTTCCTCGCGGATGCCGCGTCGCATTTCCAGGGCGTCGCGCACCCCCTGGGTGGTGAGCAGGCCGCATTTGGCGCCGGTACCGGTCAGGGTGGCATTGGTCGTCACGGTCGTGCCGTGGACTATGGTGTCGATGGTGGATACGAATGCCGCCAGCGATACCGATGGGGTCATCGCTGCGGCGATGTCGGCAAGACCGTTCACCACGGCAATCGACGGATCGCCGGGTGTAGACAGCGTCTTGAAAATGGCCGGTTCCTCGCCGTCGCGGGTGAGGACAAAATCGGTGAAAGTGCCGCCGACGTCGATGCCGATCTTTAGCGCCATCAGATGTGCTCCGAACCGAGTGCGACGAAGGGCTTTGCGCGCTGCGCGCGCCAACCGTGTCTTCCGTACGGATAGAAAACATCCGTACGGAAGACACGGTTATTGGTAAAACCAGGACGCATCTGTTTTTTCTCCAACATCGTCGAATGCGCGCGGATGGTTTCATCATCCGTGCGCAGGCGACGATCCGCGCGGACTGTTTTTTGTCCGCGCAAATTCGTAACCTCGCAACAAGGGGAAGCTCGATTGCCGTTGCTGTTGAAGGTTGGCATGGGTCTTTTTGTCACCTTCCGATCTCCTGTGCGACCATCTGACGCAGGTCTTCCTTTCGCACCTTGCCCAGTGCGGTCTTCGGCAATTCACCGACGAACACGACGTCCTTCGGATGCTTGTAGCGGGCGAGGCGACCTTCGAGCAGTTGCAGCACTGCCTCCCGCGTCAGGGTGTGTCCGGCCTTCGGCGCCACCACGGCAACCACGATTTCGCCCCAGCGTTCGTCGAGGCGACCGACGACGGACGCTTCGGCGATGTCCTGGCATTCCGCCAGCAGATTCTCTATCTCGGCCGGGTAAATGTTTTCGCCGCCGGAAATGATCATCTCCTTCCTGCGGCCGTCAACGTAGAGAAAACCCTCGGCATCCAGATGCCCCATGTCGCCCGAGTGGAACCAGCCGTCGACGAGCGCCGCCGCGGTCTCCTGCGGCGCATTCCAGTAAGCGCTCATCACATTGGGGCCGCGCACCAGGATTTCGCCGCTTTCGCCTTGCGCCACGTCTTTGCCGGATTCATCGACGACGCGCAGTTCGCAGTGTGCGGCGGCCTTCCCGGTTGATCCTGCTTTGCGCGCCGCATCTGCGGCCTTGAGGCAGACTGCGATCGGGCAGGTTTCAGTGGAACCATAGATCTGCACCAGCGGCACGCCGCGCGCGTGCACCGCACGGATAATCCGCGCCGGCACGATGGTGGAGCCGGTGGTGATCATGCGCAGGCTGGAGAAATCCGCGCTCGCCCAGCGCGGGCTTGCCATCATCATGTCCAGTTGCGCCGGAACCAGCACCGTCAGCGTAATGCGCTCGCGCTCGATCGCATCGAAGCAGGCATCTGCGTCGAACTTCGGATGCAATACGACGGTACAACCCATCTTCAGCGCGGGCGTGGTCAGATTGTTGAGTCCGCCGACGTGGAACAGCGGCAGGGTATTGAGTATTCGATCTTCGGGCACCAGGTCGTGCAGTTCGGTGCAGTTGGCGGCGTTCCAGGCAATGGCGTTCTGGCTGAGGACTACGCCTTTGGGCTTGCCGGTCGAGCCGGAGGTATAGCAGATGAGTAGCGGCGTTGCCGGATCGACTCCGGCGCCATTCGGGGCAGGGCCGGTCGCGCGCGCGAGAAAATCGCCGTGTTCGATCCAGCCGGGTCGCGCCGGTCCGAAGGCGATTGCCGTCAGCGCGGGCAGGGACGACTTGAATGCGTCGATTTGCTCGATGAACTGCGGTTCGACAAACAACAGGGAGGGCGGGCAATGCTCCAGCATTTGTCGGTGCTCGGGGCCGGCGAGGCGCCAGTTGAGCGGCATGAACAACACGCCACGCCGCGCGCAGGCAAACAGCAGCGCGAGCATTTCCGGGCTATTGACGCCGAGATATGCCGCGCAGTCTCCGCGCTTGAGGCCGGACGCCGCCATCGCCGAGGCCAGACTGCTCACCTGTCCTGCAAACGCGCCATAGGAAAGGTCGCGTCCGGGAAAGCGAATCGCCGTCCGCCCGGGTGTGAGCCGGGCATGGCGGTCGATCCACTCGGACAGGTCCATCTGCCTACTCCAAAATCATGCGCGGACGAAAAACCATCCGTGCGCAATCAACGATCTTGTATAAGAGTCACCCCAAACCGCACTTGCTTTTATCCATAACCGTGCTTTTTGGTACGAATGGTTTCTATCCGTACCAAAAAGCACGGTTGGCGCGCGCGAGCGCGCAATGGCCGCTCTGGACATACGACTGAGAAGGAAACTATGCGTCGCACACCTCAAGTACAACGGCCATCGCCGTATCCCCCGCGGCGCAGCCGGTGAACAATCCATATCCGCCGCCGCGCAGCGCCAATTCCTCGATCAACTCGATGATTGCGCGCGTACCCATGGGCGCCTGCGGGTGGCCCCAGACGAGCGAGCAACCGTAGTTGTTCATTTTCATCAGGTCGGTCTTGGTCTGCCGCGCAAAAAAAATGTCGTTCACTGCGAACGGGTTGTGTGTCTTGATCGCGGCCAGATCGCTGAAGCTGCGGCCTGCCTGATCCAGAGCGCGCTGTGCCGCCGGTACCGTTGCCTCCGGCATGTACGCAAGCTCCGCGCGGGCCATGCCAAATCCCTGCAGGCGTACTGCGATTTTCGGATTCGCCGACAGCTCCCGCGCTTTGTCGCGACTGGTGAGAATGATGGCAGCGTTGCCATCGGCAGGATGGGTCTGGCCGCCGTAGGTGACGCTGCCGCCTTCGGCCACTGGTTTCAGTTTTGCCAGCCCTTCCGCGGTCGAAGTGGATACGCCTTCGTCGCCCTCGAGCGTGCTGGCGGTTTTCTTGAAATTGGCGGCGGGCACGGCGAAGGGCAGGGTCATGAAACGTTTGAGAAAGGCTGCGCCGTCCTGCAGCGCTTCGCGATATTGCTGCTCACGGCGCAATAC
>QYQC01000176.1 GCA_007280315.1 Betaproteobacteria bacterium
ATGATCATCGGCGCCTCCTACGGCGGCGTGCCTTCGCTGACGGCCACCTCCGGACCGGGCCTGTCGCTGATGATCGAAGCGCTGGGGCTGGCGGTCGCGGCTGAAGTGCCTATCGTGGTCGTCGACGTGATGCGCGGCGGACCTTCGACCGGCATTCCGGCGAAAAGCGAGCAAAGCGACGTGAACATCGCGGTCAACGGCCTGCACGGCGATGCGCCGCGGCTGGTAATTGCGCCGAATTCCATTGGCGATTGCGTTGCGGCGACACAGTGGGCGGTGCACCTGGCCGAGGCGCTGCAGTCGCCGGCGATCGTGCTCTCCGACCAGTATTTCGGGCAGACGCGCGCGGTGGTGGACCCGCCTGCCGACATCGGCCTGGTCGGCGACCGCCTGAAGGCGGGCGCCGGGGCAGAAGCCTACAATCGCTACGCCGTCACCGAGTCTGGCGTTTCGCCGATGGCGATTCCGGGCACGCCTGGCACCGCGTACACGGCCGACGGCCTGGAACACAATGCGCGCGGCCTGCCTTCGAGCCAGTCGGCCGACCACATCAGGCAACTGGACAAGCGCGCGAAAAAGCTGGCGCAATACGATTACGGCAAACGCTGGGCCGATCTCGAGGGCGCCGGCGAACTGGCGGTCGTCACCTTCGGCTCATGCACCGGCGCGGCGCGCGAAGCGCTCGCCCGCGCCGCGGCCGACGGAATCAAGGCGCGGCTGGTGTCGCTGCGCCTGCTCAGCCCGTCGCGGCCCGAGGGCATGGCCGCCGCGCTGGCAGGCGCGACGCGCGTGCTGGTGGTCGAGCAAAACCATACCGGGCAGTTGTACCGGTACTTGCGCGCGGAATATGATCTTCCGGGCGAAGTCAGGAGTTTCCGCCATCCCGGGCCGCTGCCGATGCGTCCTGCAGAAATTCACCAGCAAATCACCGAATGGAGCCGCTCATGAATTCCGCCGTCGTTGCCGCGCCGCTCACGGCGCAGGCGTTCAAGTCCGACTACAAGCCGATCTGGTGCCCCGGATGCGGCGACTATTCGGTGCTGTCCTCGTTCACCAAGGCGTTTGCCAAGCTCAATCTGCTGCCCGAGAACATCGCCGTCGTGTCGGGCATCGGTTGTTCCTCGCGCATCCCCGCGTACACTAATTGCTATGGTTTTCACGGCGTGCACGGGCGCTCGCTCGCAGCGGCTGCCGGACTGAAGCTCGCGCGCCCCGATCTCACCGTGGTGGTCGCGAGCGGCGACGGCGACGGCTATTCCATCGGGGGCAACCACTTTCTGCACGCCTGCCGGCGCAATGTCGATCTGACCTACGTCGTCATGGACAACCATGTGTACGGCATGACCAAGGGCCAGCCGTCGCCGACCACCGAGCCCGACTGGGATTCCAAGCTTTCCCCCGGAGGCACCGGCCTGCGCACATTCAATCCACTGGTGATCGCGCTCGCCGCCGGAGCCAATTTCGTCGCGCGCGCGTTCGCAGGCGATCCCAACGACACCGCCGAACTCATCGCCGAGGCGATCCGTACGCCCGGATTCTCGTTCGTCGAGATCCTCAGCCCGTGCGTGACGTTCCGTCCGGAGCAGCGCGAGTGGAAGCAGATGGTGCGCCCGGCGCCGGTCACTACCACCGATGATGCGGCGCGCGCTGCGCGGCGCCTCATGACCGACGATGGCCTCAATATCGGCGTCCTGTACAAGGGCGATCGCGCGCCTTACCAGCCGCCGATCGGCAAAGGGAAGAAACGTCCATCTGATCTGGAAGCGGAGTTCGCACAATGAGCACGAGCAAGAGCAAGAGCACCAAGAAGGCAGTAAAGAAGACCGTGAAGAAGGCCAAGTCCGCGATCGCGCCGAAGTCTGCCGCGGCAAAACCGGCGGGGAAGGCGGCGCCGGTCGCCAGCGCATCCGAGTTCATGGCCTACGCCTACGCCATGGAGGCGGAAGCAGCGGAGCGCTACGCCGAATTTGCCGACTCGATGGAAACGCACAACAATCGCGAGGTCGCGGAGTTGTTCCGCAAGCTCTCGCGCATCGAGCAGCGCCACGCCGATCAAATCATGGAGCAGATGGGCTGGAAGCAATCGCCGGCTACCGCCGCCGATGTTCGCTGGCGGGGCATGGAGGGGCCGGAGACCGCGGATCCGACCGAACTGCATTACCTGATGCAGCCCTATCATGCGCTGCAGATCGCCCTGCTCAACGAAAAGCGCGCGCGCGACTTCTTTGCCCATCTGGCGAAGGTCACCAAGGACGCGGGCGTACGCAAAGGCGCACTGGAGATGGAGGAGGACGAGGCGGAGCACGTGCGCCTGATTGAGGAGTGGATCAAGCGCACGCCGGTTCCTGACGACAATTGGGAAACGGATCCCGATCCGCCGATGTTGTCGGATTGAAGTATTGGCCGTAGCAGCGAGCTTGCTCGCGAATATACTTGATTCGCGAGTATGCTCGCGTCCACTGGAGGAGAATATATGCAAGTACTGTTACCGCAAGGCTGGGCGCCGGCCATCGGCTATTCCAACGGCATCGCCGCGGCGCCGGGGCGCATCGTATTCATTGCCGGGCAGGTGGGCTGGGATGCGCAGCAGAAATTCCACTCCACTGAGATCGCGCCGCAGTTTGACCAGGCACTGCAAAACATACTGGCGGTGCTGGCCGAGGCCGGCGGACGGCCCGAGCACATCTGCCGCATAACCGCGTTCTGCTGCGACAAGCCGGCTTATCTCGCCGCGCGGCCGCAGCTGGGCGCGATCTGGAAGCGGCTGATGGGGCGGCATTACCCCTGCATGAGCATGATTTTCGTGTCCGACCTGCTCGACAGTCCGGGAAAAATAGAACTCGAAGCGACCGCGGTCGTCCCTGAAAAATAAACGCACCCGCAGGCATTGCCGCACCTCGATCGGCCGCGAGGCCGCGTGTCGACCGCGGTCATTGCCCACGGGGAACAGCTAGCGGGATAGCCAACAGGATCGAGGTGCTGCTGCGCACCGTGCATTGTGTACAATCGGCCGCGGGTCGCTAACTACACTTAGAAGAGTGATCCAGGTTCCCGGAGGGTCTGATGGCACGAAAGGGCGAAACTGTGTGGGTTCCACCGCCGGAACGCGCCTTACCCATGCCCGGAACCTCCGCTAACGCCTATAACGGACTGGGCGAGGCGAAGCGCAGGCAGCCGCGCCAGATCTTCTGGCAAATCGCCTGGCTGCGCCAGCCCGACGGTCACCCCTACGCGCCAGTGCTGAAGGCGGTGGTTGACCGCTTTACCGGCGTTCCTGCGTATCGCGATGTCTACGCCAATGCCGACCGTGGTCCGCGAAAATTGCCCGATCCCGGTCCGCGCGTCGAAGATTCCGCCGAGAACTGGACGCGCCGGCTGCGCGCTTTCGCGGTCAACGAACCGGGCGCGCGTGGCGCGGACTATCCGGGCGCGGGAAGCGAGGCGGAACTCGTGGGCGTCGCGCGCGTCGATCCCGCGTGGACCTACGCTGGGCAAACGGCGGATCATCCCTACCTCATCGTGCTCGGCATCGCGATGGACCATGCGCGACTGTCGCGCGTGCCATCGTCGGCCGAAGACCCGGAAGGCCAGCTCGAGGTGTGCGACCAGTACAACCGTGGCGCGCGCGCTGCCAACTGGCTCGCGCTCTGGATCCGCCGGCAGGGCTACCGCTCGCGCGCACACTGCGGTCCCTGGGTCGGTTCTCTCAATCTGGTTCCGGCCGCGCTTGCCTGCGGTTTCGGCGAACTGGGCAAGCACGGATCGATCATCAACCGGCAGTTCGGATCGTCGTTCCGTCTCGCAGCGGTCGAGACCGATATGCCGCTGGTGCCCGACGCTGGCGACTACTTTGGCGCCGACGATTTCTGCACGCGCTGCCAGGTATGCGCCGACGCCTGCCCGCCCGAGGCGATTTTCCGTCACAAGCAGCTGGTGCGCGGTGACACCAAGTGGTTTGTCGATTTCGACAAGTGCATCCCGTACTTCAACGAAACCTACGGCTGCGGCATCTGCATCGCCGTTTGCCCGTGGAGCACGCCCGGACGGGCGCCGACGCTGGCCGAGCGCTGGACCCGGCGCGCGCGCGACAAGGCGAGCCCAAGCTGAACGCGCCCTGGAACGAGGCGCCCGACGTGCCAGGTCGCGTGCTGGACTGGCTGGTTCTGGGCGCCGGCGTTGTGCTCTTCGGCATGATGCTGCTGACCGTCGTAGACGTAGTCGGACGGTATTTCCTTAACACGCCCGTGAGCGGTTCAGCCGAAGCCACTGAGATGCTGCTTGCGCTAATCGTATTCGCCGGCATCCCCGCGGCCGCTGCGCGCGGCGAACATATCAGCATCGACATCCTCGAGCATGTATTGGGAGAACGGGCTCGGCGCGTGCAGGCGATCGTCGGCGGCGTATTCGCCGCGCTGGTGATGGGGGTGATGGCCTGGCGTCTGTGGCTGCGGGCGGCGGAACTGTTGAGCTACAACGAGCGCTCCTCGCATCTCAACCTTCCCGTAGGCTGGCTCGCCGCATTCCTCGCCTTCTGTGCGGCCGCCGCGGCTGCAGGATTTCTTCTGCGCGCGCGGCGCGAGCTGAGTGTAAAGCGATAGCCGATGCTTGCCAGCATTATTGGTTTTCTCGCACTCATCGGCATTTCACTCGCCGGCGTACCCATGGCCTTCGCCATGTTTGCCATCGGCGTCGTCGGTTTCGCCCTGTTCAAGGACTGGAACGCGGCCTTCTATATGGCGGGGCAGATTTCCTACGAGACGGCGCAAAACTACGGACTGTCGGTGGTGCCGATGTTCGTGTTGATGGGCAACCTGATCAATCACTCCGGCCTGTCGAAGGAACTCTACGCGGCTGCGAATGCCTTCCTTGGCCACCGCCGCGGCGGGCTCGCCATGGCCACCATCGCCGCCTGCGGTGGCTTCGCCGCTGTCTGTGGTTCCAGCGTCGCGACCGCGGCCACCTTGGGAAAAGTGGCGATTCCGGAAATGCGCCGCTTCGGCTATGCCGATTCACTCGCTGCCGGATCGGTTGCTGCGGGCGGTACGTTGGGGATTCTGATCCCGCCGTCGGTGGTCATGGTGATCTATGGCATCCTGACCTCGACCGACATCGGCAAGTTGTTCGCGGCAGGCATTCTGCCCGGCCTGCTGGGTATCCTTCTCTACATGGGCGCGGTGAAGTACACCGTCTGGCGCGATCCGGATGCCGGACCGCCGGGTCCGCGCGTGGCCTGGCCGGCGCGCTGGAAGGCGCTGGCCAACGTATGGGCTGTCGCCGCACTGTTCATCATGGTGATCGGCGGCATTTATCTGGGCGTCTTCACCCCGACCGAAGCGGCGGGCATCGGCGCGTTCGGCGCCTTCATTGTCGCGCTTCTGAGACGTACGCTGACGTTGTCGATTCTGCTGCGCGTGCTGGCGGAAACGGTGCGCACCAGTGCCGTTCTTTTCATGGTGCTGATCGGCGGGCTGGTGTTCTCCAACTTTGTCAACATCGCCGGCATGCCCGATGCCATTTCGCGCTGGGTAACCGGACTCGAGATCTCGCCCGCGGCGGTGCTGCTGACGATCCTCGGCATCTATGTGCTGCTCGGTTGCGTACTCGAGAGCATGACCATGATACTGCTCACGATACCGGTGTTCTTCCCGATCGTGCAGAAGTTGGGATTCGATCCGGTCTGGTTCGGCATCATCGTCGTCGTCGTGACCGAAGTCAGCCTGATCACGCCGCCGGTCGGATTGAATGTTTTCGTGATCAGCGGCATATTCCGGGATATCGGCACCGCCACGGTGTTTCGCGGTATCACGCCGTTCCTGGTTGCCGATATAGTTCGAATTGCGATCCTGGTCCTGGTGCCCTGGATCGTTCTGGTGTTGCCATCCATGATGCGTTGAGAGGAGAGAGGAGATGAAAATGAAAATGAAAATGAAGGTGCGTGCAGTCCTGTTGGTTCTCGCAGGAACGCTTGTTTCGGCGCCGGTTTCAGCCCAGACGGTGTGGAAGTTTTCGAACTGGTTGCCTCCCACCCATCCGGTGACCGAACACGTTATCAAGGTATGGGCGAAGCAGGTGGAAGAGGCCACGCAGGGAAGAGTCAAAGTGGATGTGATCGCGCCGCTCGGCGCGCCGCCGGCGCATCTGGATCTGGTAAAGAACGGCGTGGCGGACGCGGCGTGCATCACCGCGAATTACACGGCGAGCCGGTTTACGCTGCTGCGCGGACTGGAGCTGCCGTTCATGTCGAACCAGAATTCCGCCATGTCGATTGCGGCGCAGCGCACCTACGACAAGTTCTTCAAGAAGGCGAATGAGTTCGACGGCATCAAGCTGGGCGGATTGTCGATGGTAGGTCCGTACCAGATCTACACCACCAAGAAAGCCATCAATACGATCGATGACTTCAAAGGCCAGAAGATCCGTGAAGCCGGCGGTCTGACCAAGGACGTGGTGGAAGCCCTCGGAGCGACGCCGTTCTTTGCGCCGGCGCCGCAAACCTATGAAGTGCTGTCGAAGGGCGTCGGCGACGGCGTGCTGTTCCCGCCGGAGTCGATTCCGGGATTCAAAGTCACCTCCGCTGTGCGCCACGGCATCCACGTGCCCGGCGGCTTCAACCAGGCTGCTTTCGCGCTGATCATCAACGAGGGCAAGTGGAAGGCGTTGTCGCCGGCCGACCAGACTGCGGTAGAAAAACTTCTGGGCGAGCACTGGGCGCGCCTGTGGGGTGAGCTTTGGGACAAGACCAACGCGGCTGGCATCGAGCAAATGAAAAAAGACGGCGTTGAAATTGTCGACGCGTCGCCTGCGCTGCTCGCCGAAGTGCACAAGCGATTTGGCGGATTTGAATCCGGCTGGCTCGCCGACGCGCAGAAGAAGGGTGTCGACGGCAAGGCGGCACTGGCGTTCTATCGCGCCGAGATCAAGGCGCTGGAAAGCAAGTGAGGATCGCGGTCCTCGGCGGCGGCAACGGCGCTTATGCTGCGGCCGCGGATCTCGCCGAGCAAGGCCACGAGGTGCGACTGTGGCGGCGCGATGCGGCGGCGCTGGCGCCGGTTTCCGACACGCAGTCGATCCGGTTGAAAGACGCGCGTGGCCTGCGTGAGGTGAAACTTGCGCTCGCCACCGCCGACATCGGTGCGGCGATGCGCGGCGCGCAGTTGCTGCTCATTCCGGCGCCTGCAATGGCGCAGGTCGATATCGCGCGGGCCATGACGCCCCACGCCGAGGATGGTCAGGTGGTGTTCCTGCCGCCCGGGACTTTCGGCAGTGTGGTCATGGCGCAGGAACTGCGAAAATCTGGTTGCCGCGCGCAGGTGTCATTTGCCGAGACCGGGACGCTTCCCTACCTCGCGCGCAAGCATGGTCCGGCCGAGGTGGCTATCACTATTCGGGCAAAGCGTTTGCCCACCGGTGTGTTTCCGGCGCGGGATGCGGAGCACGCGCTCGACGTGGTGCGACAGGCCTATCCCTGCATAGAACCGATCGAGGATGCGCTCTCGGGTGCACTGATGAACGCCGGTCCGATTATTCATCCGCCCCTCATCCTGATGAATGCCGGCCCGCTGGAACACTTCGAGCGCTGGGATATTCACAACGAAGGCACGCAGCCGTCGATCCGGCGCGTCACCGACGCGCTCGACGACGAGCGCATTGCGCTGCGAGAGACCCTGGGCTACCGGCCCTACCATTTCCCCTTGCGCGATCACTACACGACGGACAAATGGATGTACGGCGACGCCCACGACCGGCTCACCGAGTCCGGCGACTGGCGCGAGCATATCGACTTGCAGACGCATCGCTACCTGCGCGAGGACATCGCCTGCGGACTTGCGTTCCTGGTTTCCGTCGGGCGCTGGGCCGGACAGAGCATGCCGGTGGCAAGCGGCCTGCTTGCGATCGCATCGGCGGTCGTGGGCGAAGATCTCTATGGCGATTGCCCGCGTTCGCTGGAAGCGCTCGGGCTCGCCGCGCTGGATTGCGCCGGCATGCGGCAAATGCTCGAGCAAGGTCTCGCCTGATGCCGGCGATCATCGGCGCACTCGGCGCAGGGCGCATGGGCCGTGGCATCGCGCACGCGTTCGCGTACGCCGGCCACGAAGTCTGGCTGATCGACATCAAGTCGCGGGATGCCGGGGACGCTGCCCGCCTGCATCAGGACGCCGTGCGCGAAATCGAGGGCAGCCTGCAAACTCTGGCCGATCTGGGCGCGTTCGACGCCGGGCTGATAGCGGGGATGCTCGGCCGCATCCGCTTCGCCGATCTCGATTCAGCGGCGGCGGCGCTGGCCACGGTCGATGTGCTGTTCGAGGGCGTGCCCGAAGTGATGGATGCAAAACGCGAGGCGTTCGCGTTCGCCTGTGCGCACCTGCGCGACGATGCGTTGATCGCCTCGACCACCTCGACCATGCTGTCGACCGACCTGGCCACCCTGGTGGCGCGGCCGCAGCGCTTTCTCAACGCCCACTGGCTCAATCCCGCCTATCTGATTCCGCTGGTCGAGGTCTCGCCGCATCCGGGTACCGATGCCGAGGCCGTCGCGCAACTATGCGCGCTGCTCCAAAGCATCGGCAAAAAAACGGTGATGTGCCAGGCGGTGCCGGGCTTCATCGTGCCGCGCTTTCAGGCGATGATCATGAACGAAGCGGCGCGCATGATCGAGCAGGGCGTCGCGACCGCCGAGGACATCGACCGTGCGGTCCGCTACGGATTCGGCCCGAGATACGCGAGCATGGGCGTGGTCGAGTTCATCGATTTCGGCGGTCTCGACATCCTTTATCACGCCAGCCACTACCTGGCGCGGGCGCTCGACGACCCGCGCTACGGACCGCCGGCGATTGTCGACCGTTACATGCAAGAGGGTCGCGCCGGCCTGCGTAGCGGCAAGGGCTTCTTCGACTGGTCGCAGGTGGACCCCGTCGCCTACCGCCGCGAAGTGATGGCACGGCAACTCGCGCTGCTGCGCCAACTCGATCTTGTGCCGGCGCCGGGACCGTCCGCGCCGGTATCTTAGTGATCCACGAATGCTGCAGCGCCAACGTAGCTGCAGCTGGTGAACTAGTCGGTCGAATGCTTGGGTATGATGCGGAATTCTCCATGTCCTGGCGCGACGATCCGGAAAGATGCTGCTGCTGAACAAACTCAGCAAGACCTACGCCGGCGCACGCAGCCGCAGCGTGCTGCGCGACGTCGACCTGGTGCTCGCGGCAGGCGAATATGTCGCGGTGATGGGCGAATCCGGCATCGGCAAGTCCACGCTGCTCAATCTTATCGCGGGGCTGGATGCGCCCGACAGAGGCAGCATTCGCCTCGATGGCGTCGAACTGACCGGCCTTGACGACGATGAGCTGACGCTGTTGCGGCGCGAGCGCATGGGATTCGTATTCCAGGCATTCCACATCCTGCCGTATCTGAGCCTGGCGCAAAACGTCGCATTGCCCTTGATCCTGAACCGCGTTGCGGAGCACGACGCTGCGGCGCGCGCGCACGCCATGCTCGCGGCAGTCGGCCTGGAAGGC
>QYQC01000124.1 GCA_007280315.1 Betaproteobacteria bacterium
CGGGTGGGCTCGAAATCGCATGCATCTGGGCATGCAGCCCGCGTATGAGTCTAGGACCGCCAGCAGCGCCAGCTTTCCCAGGCCAACCGCGCCCAATTTCCGGATTTTGCGAGTATCACGACCAAGTACCTTAAACGAAGTTTGCAGCTTCCAACAAGGAGCCGACTATAGCATCACAGTCCAGATCGTGCACGTCGCCGCCTTCGTTGTAGCCGTAGGAAACGCACACCACCGGGCAGCCGGCGGCGCGCGCCGCCAGCACATCGTTGACCGAATCGCCGATCAGCAGGACCTTCGCCGGCGGCAACGCGAATTCGGCGCAGATATGCACAAGTTGCAGCGGATCGGGTTTCTTTCGCGCCAGCGTATCCCCGCTCACCACCAGTTCGAAACTGGATGCCAGCCCCATGTGTTCGAGCAGCGGCACGGTAAAGCGCGCGACCTTGTTGGTGACACAGGCGAGGCGCAGTCGCAGGTCACGAAAACGCGCAAGGCCTTCGATCACTCCGGGGTAGACACTGGTGCGCCGTCCGGATTCCTCGAAATAGAATTCCTGAAACAAGGCCAGCGCCTCAGCCTGCAACCCCGCGCCGCGCGTGTCACCCGCATCCACCGGCATGCAGCGCTGCACCAGGTTGGGAATGCCTTTTCCGATAAAGCTGCGAATTTCGTCCTGCGTACGATCGGGCAGGCCCAGCGCGGCGAGCATGCGCGCGGCCGCTGCGGCGATATCGGGAACGGTGTCGAGCAGCGTGCCGTCAAGATCGATCATCACGGCGGCGATGCCGCGCACGAACGGCATGCCGGAATTACGCGGAGGCAATTGCCGCGCGCATCGCCGCAATGGTCGCCTTGTAATCCTTGGCGCCGAAGATGGCGGACCCGGCGACGAAGGTATCGGCGCCGGCGCGCGCGATCTCGCCGATGTTGTCCGCTTTGACGCCACCGTCGACCTCGAGCACGATCTCGCGCCCGCTCTCATCGATGCGGCGGCGGACTTCGGCCAGCTTGGCGAGCGCGTGCGGAATGAATTTTTGCCCGCCAAAACCGGGATTGACCGACATGATCAGCACCAGGTCCAGCCGGTGCAGTACGTGATCGAGATAATCCAGCGGCGTGCCCGGATTGAACACCAGTCCGGCCTTGCAGCCATGTTCATGAATCAGAGAGATGGTGCGATCGATATGTTCGCTCGCTTCCGGGTGAAAACTGATGATGTTGGCGCCGGCCCGGGCAAAATCCGGAATGATGCGATCCACCGGCTTCACCATCAGATGCACATCGATGGGCGCCTTGGTCAGCGGCCGGATCGCCTCGCATACCAGCGGCCCGATGGTGAGGTTGGGCACGTAATGGTTGTCCATCACGTCGAAATGGATCCAGTCGGCACCGGCGGCGATGACCGCAGTCACCTCCTCGCCCAGGCTGGCGAAATCGGCGGAAAGGATGCTCGGCGCGATGCGGTAAGTAGGCATGTGGATGTGCTCAGAGTCCGACGTTGCTTGCGCGCATTTTACCTGCTCGCATCGGCGTGTGCCGAAAAACGTCCGATGCCTGCGGCAGGCGCCGCGTCAGCGGTGTAAAATGGGCACATGGAATCCGCCAAGAAATACGATATCAGCGTCTCTGCCCAAACCCAATTCATCGCCGATCAATCGGACGAAGCGAAACACCGTTTTGTGTTCTCCTACACCGTCACCATCCGCAACAGCGGCAGCATGCCGGCGCAGTTGATCAGCCGTCACTGGATCATTACCGATTCGCACAACCAGGTGCAGGAAGTGCGCGGCCTGGGCGTGATCGGCGCCCAGCCGCTGCTGATGCCGGGCGAGCATTTCGAGTACACCAGCGGTACCGCGCTCGCCACACCGGTCGGCACCATGAGTGGCAGCTACCAGATGGTGGCCGAGGATGGCACCCAGTTCGACGCGCCGATACCGGAATTCACGCTATCGGTGCCGCGCGTGCTGCATTAGGTTCTGTCGTGGGAGCGAGCTTGCTCGCGAACCTGAGTATTCGCGAGTCCCCTAAGGGAATTTCCTTCGGGGTACAAGCTCGCTTACATCGACTTTGCGCCTACTTGGACTTGGGTTCGCCCTCATCCTTCTTCTCCGACCGCGGCCAGGTCCACCAGACAATGAATAGCAACAGTCCGATCGCGACGCCCGCTTCGAGCACGAATATCCACATGCGTTTCTATATCCCCTGCAACATGGCGTTCATCATAGAGCAGTGGCGCGCACTCGGCGCGGCAATCCTGCTTGCGTTCATCGCCGGCTGCGCGCTTCAGCCACCGACCACGCCGGCGGCGATACCCGCGTGCCCTGTTGCGGCTCCATGCCCGGTATGTCCGGTTTGCCCGGCGGTAACGCCGGAGCCAACCAAGGCAAAAACCCTGGAAGCGGTGAACTGGTCCGATTTGCCGGGCTGGAACGATGACGATCCCGCGGCTGCGTGGCAGGCGTTTCTGCGAAGCTGCACCCGCCTGAAAACGCAAGCCGCCTGGCGCGACATCTGTACCGTTGCCGAACAGCTTCCCGCGTCCGCGTCTGTGCGCGAGTTCTTCGAGACCCGGTTCCTGCCCTACCGCGTGGCCAATGCCGACGGCAGCGTGCAGGGTCTGACCACCGGCTACTACGAGCCGCTGCTGCGCGGCAGCCGCCGCAGGGAAGGACCTTACCGCTATCCGCTCTATGCTGCGCCAGCGGACCTGCTGATCATCGATCTGGCCGAGATCAATCCTGACCTGAAACATCTGCGCCTGCGCGGGCGGCTGGAGGGCAGGCGCGTGGTGCCCTATTACCCGCGCGCCGACATCGAGCGCGGGCTGCCCTCACTCTCGGGCAAGGAATTGCTCTGGGTGGACGACCCGGTGGATTTGTTCTTCCTGCAGATACAGGGATCAGGCCGGGTGCAGCTCGCCAATGGCGAACTGGTGCGCGTGGGCTATGCCGATCAGAACGGACAGCCGTACAAATCGATCGGGCGCTATCTGGTCGATCAGGGCGAATTGAAGCTGGAGCAGGCATCGATGCAAGGCATCAAGGCCTGGGGCGTGGCGAATCCGGCAAAACTGGATGCGCTGCTCAATCAGAATCCGAGCTACGTATTCTTCCGCGAATTGCCATCGGGCGGCGCAAGTCAGAGTTCCGCGGCGGATGGCCCCATTGGTGCCCTGGGCGTCGCGCTCACGCCCGAGCGCTCGATCGCTGTCGATCCACGCTTCATTCCACAGGGCGCGCCGGTGTTTCTCTCGACAACGCGGCCCGGAAGCGCGCAGCCGCTCGCGCGACTGGTGCTGGCGCAGGATAGCGGCGGCGCGATCCGCGGCGCAGTACGCGCCGATTTTTTCTGGGGCTTCGGCGATGCCGCGGGGGCGCAGGCAGGACGCATGCGCCAAAGCAGCAGAATGTGGGTGCTGCTACCGCGGGATTATCCGAATACGCCGTAGGCGCAGATCGCTGGCCGCGCCGGCGAACGTCTTTCCGGCTGGCGCTATTTTTTCTCGGCTTGGGCGAGCAGTTTTTCCACCTGCTCCGCCGGAATCGCGCCCGGCACGCGCTCACCGTTCACGAAGATGACGGTCGGGGTACCGTTGATGCGGTACTTGCGTCCCAGTTCCACATTCTTTTCCACCGGCGAATCGCAACGCCCCGCCGTCGGCGCGATTCCGTTCAGCATCCAGTCACTCCAGGCTTTGACCTTGTCGGCGGAGCACCAGACCGCTTTTGATTTGTCGTGCGAATCCTGCGACAGGATCGGGTAAAGAAAGGTGTAAATGGTAATGTCATCCACCTTGGCCAGGTCTTTTTCAAAACGCTTGCAATAAGGACAGTTGGGATCGGAGAACACCGCCAGCATGCGTTTGCCATTGCCGCGCACAGTCTTGAATGCGGAATCCAGCGGCAGATTTTCCCACTTGACCGCGGTCAGTTCGCGCAACCGCCTCTCGGTCAGGTTCTGCATGTTCTTGGAGTCGATGATATTGCCGCTGAAGATATAGTTCATCTTCTCGTCGGTGTAGAGAATCTCGCTGTCCATGCGCACTTCGTACAGCCCAAGGTAGGGCGTCTTCACCACCGCATCGACTTTGACGCCGTTCAGTTTGGCTTCGAGGGCGCGTTTGATGATGCTCTCGGTGGTGAGCCTGCCCGCAGGCTCGGCGGCCTGCCCCAGCACTGAGACCGAAACCGAGGCCAGCAGGGCGAGGGCCAGTATTCGCTTCAACTTCAACATGATTTTCCTTTGTTAGCGGCGTTTAGCCCAGGGCGCGGCGGATAAGCAGATTCTTTACGACCGGCAGAGCATTGGTTAAGTTCAATCCGGCATTGCGCAGTTTCGACACCGCGCCGCCCGGCGCGGCGAACAGCCGCTGCAATCCGTCGGTCACCCAGGCGAGCGCAAGTATCTCTTCGGCACGGGCGCGCTCATCGCGCCGCAGCAGGCGCATTTCGCCCGGATCGCGGAATTGTTCACGTTGCAGCACCACTTCGGCCAGCACCTTCGCATCGCCGAAGCCGAGATTGACGCCCTGCCCCGCCAGCGGATGCAGCACATGGCCGGCGTCGCCGATCAAAGCGATGCGCGCCGCCGCCAGGCGCGTAGCGCGCATTCGGACCAGCGGAAACTGCATCGCGGAAGTAAGCAGCTCGAGCCCGCCCAGTACGTTCCCGCCGGCCTCGCCTACCTCTGCGCAAAGTGCGTCGGCAGGCAGCGCGATGAGCTGTGCAGCGTGGGCATCGGGCGTGGACCAGACCATGGACATGCGCTGCCCCGGCAATGGCAGATAGGCGAGCACGCCGTCACCGCGGAACCACTGAAATGCGGTGTCATGGTGCGGCCGCGCGCAGGCGAAGTTCGCCACCACACCCATCTGTCCATAGGATTTTTCGTCGGCCGAAATCCCCGCCGCCTGTCGCGCCCAGGAATGCATGCCGTCAGCGGCAACCACCAGCCGGGCGCGCAGACTTCTGCCGCTGGACAGCGTAAGTTCCGCTGCGGCGTCACCCAGTTGCAGTCCAGCGCATCGCTCCGGACAGATGAGTTCGAGGTTATGCTGATGCTCAAGCCTCTGCCACAATGCCGCCTGCAGCCGGTTGCTCTCGACGATGGTTGCAAGTTCGGCCACGCCTGCTTCGTAGGCGGAGAACCGCAGCTGCGCGTCCGCAGCATCGCCGCGAATGTGCATTTCGTGAACCGCGCCCGTGCGGGCGCTGTCGAGCCGCTTCCATACGCCCAGCTCATCCAGAAACGCCACGCTTCCCGGACTGATCGCATAGATGCGGCTGTCCCAGGTTTCGGCCGCGGCCACCGGCGCCTGCGCCTCGACCAGCGCCAACTTGAGCCCGGCGCCGCGCAGCGCCGTGGCAAAGCTCGCGCCAACCAAGCCTGCGCCTATGATTACTACATCGAAGTCCATCTGAGGATTCTAAACGCAAAGGCGACTGAGCGAACACGATGATTCTGCTCGCACTGCGCATTGTTTCCGCTTCTTCCTGAAAAATGCGCGCACCGGATGCGAGCGAATATCTTTTCTTCCTGAATTCAGTCGGATAGCCGGTAAGAACCTTGACAGAGGCGGGCTGGCACGAGGATAATCCGCGCCTTCGTCTGGCGAATTAGCTCAGCCGGTTAGAGCGACGGAATCATAATCCGCAGGTCCCGTGTTCGAATCACGGATTCGCCACCAATTTAAGAAATGCGGCTCACGAAGTGAGTGAGCCGTCGCGCATGTGGCCGGGTGCGCAACAATAAAAAAGGCGACATCAACTGTCGCCTTTTTTGTCTCGCTCCTGCGCTTACTTTTTATGGCATTTAACGCAATCGGCAGCTTCCTTGACGCTGAACGCCTTCTTGCCATCATGGCATGCGCCGCAGAACTTGCCTTCGTTCATGTCCTTCATCGTTATCTTGTCTTTGCCCTTTTTCATTTCGAACAGCTTGGGCTTGGTATGACAATCGGCGCATTTTGCCCCTTTGTCGGCGTGCACCTTCGCGTCAAAAGTCACTTTGCCGTTGGGTGCCGCAAATTCCATTTTCCCGGCCGGAATCGCCATCACGCTGCCGATCGATAGCATCAGCGCCGCAAATACCGCCAATATTCCCGCAAACTTCATTTTGATTACCCCCTTGCTTGGTTAAAAAATGAATCAACGCCTGATATCGATATAAACGCAGCGCGACAACAACGCGTTGACCGCGGGTGCAAATATACCCATGGGTATATTGTGGCTTTATTGGAGCAAAATGTCCATCGAAAACCGGCTGACGCCCGCCCCGGGCCTTGGGCTCCGGCCTGTCGCCCAATTTTTGACTTGCGCGCGAATCAGGCGTGTTTCATGCCGACTTGGACAGCAGTTCGAAATGCTCCACTAGCGGCGGACCGTTGAAATACTGCCCCACCAGCCCGCGCCATTCCGCAAACGCGGCCGACTGGCGAAAATCGACGGTGTGGTTTTCCAGCGTCTGCCAGAAGATCATCAACACGTAGCGCTCCGGCGACTCGATCCCCTTGTTGATCTTGTAGCCCATGAAGCCCTTGGCTTTCGAGATAACTTCCTCGGCGCCCTTCTTGATCGCGGCGTCGAATGCTGTTTGCGTGCCCGGTTTGATGCGTATGTCTGCGATTTCGAGGATCATGTTTCAGTTCTCCGGAACGGTGTTTCGGTTCGAATTTCCGCCTTGGGTGCAGCCTACTACGAAGAAGTCCGAGAATAAAGCCGCAGCCGGCCCCAAGTTAGGGCTTCGTTTATAATTCCCGGCTCACACTCGCCCAGCCTGGTCTCACCGCATGCGAATTAAACTCTTTGCCCTGCTGATTTGCGTACTATTGGTTTCGCCCGCCGTCGTGGCCCAGGTGCGGCAGATTCCGGATAGCGCCAGGCGCGGCAGCATCACCCATATTCAAGACACGATCGTCGAAATCGACGGCAGGCGCCTGCAGCTTTCCGCCGGCGCGCGTACTCGCAGCCAGGAAAATTTGATCATGGTGCCGACGAGCCTGCCGCCTGGCGCGTTGGTCAAATACCAGCTCGATGGCACCGGCCAAATCCACCGCGTCTGGCTGCTGACACCCGAGGAAGCCGCCGCACCAGACAAGAAGCTGGAGTGACGGTGGCACAGAAGCTCTACATCAAGACTTTCGGCTGCCAGATGAACGAATACGACTCGGCCAAAATGGCCGACGTCCTCGCCGCTGCCGATGGCATGCAGACCACGGCAGATCCGGCCGAGGCCGACGTAATCGTGTTCAACACCTGCTCGGTGCGCGAAAAAGCGCAGGAAAAAGTGTTCCACGACCTGGGCCGGGTGAAACACCTGAAACAAGCGCGCCCCGGCCTGCTCATCGGCGTCGGCGGCTGCGTCGCCAGCCAGGAGGGCGCCGCCATCGTGGCGCGTGCGCCTTACGTCGATGTGGTATTCGGCCCGCAGACCCTGCATCGCCTGCCCGCGCTGCTCGAAGCGCGCCGGCGCACGGGCAAGGCGCAGGTCGATATCTCGTTTCCCGAAATCGAAAAATTCGACCGCCTGCCGCCGGCACAGCGCGTAGGCGTGTCGGCGTTTGTCTCGATCATGGAAGGCTGCAGCAAGTACTGCAGCTTCTGTGTCGTACCGTATACGCGCGGCGAGGAAGTTTCGCGCCCGTTCGAAGACGTGCTCACCGAAGTGGCAGAGCTGGCGCTTTCGGGCGCGAAGGAAGTCACGCTGCTTGGCCAGAACGTAAACGCCTATCGCGGTCACGTCGGCGGCGCGGGCGGAGATGACGCGCGTGAAAGTGCGGATTTCGCGTTGCTGCTGGAATACGTCGCCGAAATTCCCGGCATCGAGCGCATCCGTTACACCACCTCGCATCCCAAGGATTTCACCCAGCGCCTGATCGATGCCTACGGCAGCATACCCAAGCTGGCAAGCCATGTGCACCTGCCGCTGCAGTCGGGATCGGACCGCGTGCTGGCGGGAATGAAGCGCGGCTATACCACGCTCGAATACAAGTCCATCATCCGCCGCCTGCGCGCCGTGCGCCCGGACATTTCCATATCATCCGATTTCATCGTCGGATTTCCCGGCGAAACCCAAAGCGATTTCGAAGCGACCATGAAGCTCGTCGGCGAGCTCGGTTTCGACGACTCGTTCTCCTTTCTTTACAGCCCGCGGCCGGGCACGCCGGCGGCGGAACTCGCCGATGCCACGCCGCTGCCGGTAAAGAAGGAACGCCTGGCACTGCTGCAGGCGCAGATCGAAGCGCAGGCGGGCGCCGTCAGCCACGCCATGATCGGCAGCGCGCAGCAGGTGCTGGTCGAGGGTGCCGCAAAGAAATATTCCGGCGAGCTCTGCGGCCGCAGCAGCAACAATCGCACGGTGAACTTCGCCGGTCCGCCCGAACTCATCGGCCGCATGGTGGAGGTGCAAATCACCGCGGCGCTGGCGCATACCCTACGCGGTGAGTACCGCGTGCCACCGTCGGGCGGCGAATGCCGCGTTCCACCACCGGTCGGTGAAAACCGCGTTCCACCACCGGTCGGCGAATGCCGTGTTCCGCCTCCGGCCGGCGAATGCCGCCTCGTCGAATGAAGCCCAAGCCGGTAGAAATCACGCTGTCCCCGGTCGACAACCAGCGCCTGGCAACCTTGTGCGGCGCGTTCGACGAGAATCTGCGCCAGATCGAAATTGCGCTCGACATTTCGATTTCGCGCCGCGGCGAGCGCTTCGTGCTCAAAGGGCACCCGCGCCAGACCGCGCGCGGCGCCGAAGCGCTCGAACGCTTCTACGACCAGGCCAAGCGCGGTCTGAGCATCGACGATGTGCAACTCGGCCTGGTGGAAGTGCGCCAGCCGAGCACGGTCGCGGAAGCGCCGGCCCTGCTGACACGCAAGCCCGACCTGCACGGCCGCACCCCGCGTCAGGTCGAGTACATGAAGAACATCCTCGAGCACGACATCACCTTCGGCATCGGCCCCGCCGGCACCGGCAAGACCTATCTTGCGGTCGCCTGCGCGGTGGACGCGCTGGAGCGCGACGCGGTGAAACGCATCGTGCTGGTGCGCCCGGCGGTGGAAGCCGGTGAGCGCCTCGGCTTTCTTCCCGGCGACCTGGCGGAAAAGGTCAATCCGTATCTGCGCCCGCTGCACGACGCGCTGTATGACTTGATGGGTTTTGACAAGGTTGGAAAAATGTTCGAGCGCGGCGCGATCGAAATCGCGCCGCTTGCCTATATGCGCGGGCGCACGCTCAATCACTCCTTCATCATCCTCGACGAGGCGCAGAATACGACGCCGGAGCAGATGAAAATGTTCCTCACCCGCATCGGTTTCGGCAGCAAGGCGGTGGTCACCGGGGACGTCACCCAGATCGATTTGCCGCGCGGTAGCAAAAGCGGATTGATCGAGGCGCGGCGGATACTGGCCGACGTGCGCGGCCTCGCCTTTACCCTGTTCCTGGCCGAGGATGTAGTGCGCCACCCGCTGGTGCAGCGCATCGTCAACGCCTATGAGCGAGCGCAAAACGAAGCCTGAACGCGACGCCGCGAAGCTGGCGCTGACCGTCCAGACTGCGACCCGTTCCCCCGGATTGCCGACGAAGGCACAGCTGCGCCGCTGGCTGTCGGCCGCGCTCGAGCGCAGCGCGGCAATCACCGTGCGCCTTGTCGGCACCGCAGAAGGGCGCAGACTCAACCTTGCCTACCGCGACTGCGACTACGCCACCAATGTACTCAGTTTCGGCTACTGCGGCAGCCGCCAAAAACAGACGCTTGCGGGCGACATCGTTCTGTGCGCGCCGGTGCTGCGGCGTGAAGCGCGCGCGCAGGGCAAGACTCTTGTGGCGCATTTCGCGCATCTAACAATCCACGGCGCCCTGCATCTTGAGGGACACGATCACCAGCGTCCGCGCGCCGCCGCGCGCATGGAGGCGCTGGAAAGGAAAATACTGGCGCGACTCGGTTTTCCCGACCCTTACGAAGGCGACGCGTAAGGAACAGAGGGCAATGGTAGGATAGCAGCGGCTGGCTCATTCTCATTTCCCCCGGCCGACCCAATATGCACGACGACAAAGACCATAAACCTACATTGCTCGAACGCCTCTCGACGCTGATTCTGCGCGAGCCGGAAAACCGCGAGCAACTGGTCAAGCTGCTGCACTCGGCCTTCGAACACAATCTGATCGATGCCGAAGCACTGTCGATGATCGAAGGCGTGCTGCAGGTTGCGGAAATGCAGGTACGCGACATCATGATTCCGCGCGCGGAAATGGACGTGGTCGATGTCGGCGAGACGCCGGACAAATTCATCCCGACCGTGATCTCGACGGCGCATCCGCGTTTTCCCGTAATCGATCGCGAACGCGACAACGTACTCGGCATCCTGCTCGCCAAGGATCTGCTGCACTACTACGCCGGCGAGGAAGAATTCGACGTGCGCGAGATGCTGCGGCCGGCTGTATTCGTCCCCGAATCCAAACGCCTCAATGTCCTGCTGCGTGAATTTCGCGCCAGCCGCAACCACATGGCCATCGTGGTGGATGAGTACGGCGGCGTGGCCGGCCTGGTGACCATCGAGGACGTGCTGGAACAGATCGTCGGGGACATCGAGGACGAATACGATTTCGACGAGACCGAAGACAACATCCTGCCCGAATCGAGCGGCCAGTACCGGGTCAAGGCGCGCACCGAGATTGTCGATTTCAACGAAGCCTTCGGTACCGACTATGGCGACGAGGCCTACGATACCGTAGGCGGCCTGGTGATCAGCCGTTTCGGCCGCGTGCCCAAGCGCGGAGAGAGCATTGCCATCGGCGGATTCAAATTCCAGGTGATGCGCGCCGACAGCCGCCGCGTGCATACCCTGCTGGTGCAAAAGCCCCGCGATCAATGAATTCCGCCGCGATGCGGAATGCGCGCGCGCCACTGATTGCATTCGTACTCGGTGCGGCCACAGTGCCCGGCTTTGCGCCCTTCGGCTTTGCCCTCCTGCCGTTCCTCACCGCCACCGGCCTGCTCTGGCTGTGGCAGGAGGCGCCAGGGCCGCGCCGGGCCGCCGTGCTCGGCTTCGCTTTCGGCATGGGTCTGTTTCTCGCCGGCGTCAGCTGGGTCTACATCAGCCTGCACCGCTTCGGTGCCATGCCGGCGCCGCTCGCCGCCTTGGCCACCTTTCTCTTTTGCGCCCTGCTGGCGCTGTTTCCCGCTCTGGCCGGCTACCTGCAGGCGCGCCTGAATGCGCCAATCGCGGCCAGACAACTGCTGTTGATCCCGGCGCTGTGGACGCTGGCCGAGTGGGTGCGCGACTGGATATTCACCGGCTTTCCCTGGCTGGCGTTCGGCTATTCACAGGCCGAATCGCCGCTGCGCGGATACGCCGCAATCACCGGCGTCTTCGGCCTGTCCTGGCTGGTTTGGCTGTGCGCCGCGCTGCTGCTCGCACTCACGCGTGCCAAAGGACGCATCGCGGCGCTCGCCACGCTCGCCCTCATCCCGGGCCTGGGCTACGGCCTTGCACAGCACGAGTGGACCCGGCCGCAGGGTGCGCCGGTCAGCGTGAGCCTGGTGCAGGGAAATATTGCGCAGGACCTGAAGTGGGACGCGGCGCGCTACGCCTCCACGGTAGAGCGCTACCGGCGCATGATCGAGCGCTCCGCGGCGCGCCTGACGGTGCTGCCCGAGACCGCGATTCCGCGTTTTCTCGATCTGCTCGACCCCGACCTGGTGCGCGCACTTACCCTGAGCGCGCGCAGCCACGGCGGTGATCTGATCATCGGCCTGCCGCTGCGCGATGCGTCAGCGGGGCGTTACTACAACAGCGTGTTGAGCCTGGGCGCATCACCCACCCAGCGCTACGACAAGGTCCATCTGGTTCCGTTCGGCGAATTCATCCCGCCCGGATTCGGCTGGGTCATGTCGATGCTCAGGATTCCACTCGGCGATTTCACCCGTGGCAGCGAGGCGCAGGCGCCGCTGGCGCTCGCCGGTCAAAAAATCGCGGTCAATATCTGCTATGAAGATGTATTCGGCGAGGACATCATCCGCGCCCTGCCCGGGGCGACGCTGCTGGTGAACGTCAGCAACGTCGCCTGGTTCGGCGATTCGCTGGCACCGCACCAGCATCTGCAGATCGCGCAACTGCGCGCGCTGGAGACCGGCCGCATCATGCTGCGCGCAACCAACACCGGCATGACCGCCATCATCGATCATCAGGGCCGCGTTACCGGCGTGCTGCCCGCGTTTACCGAAGGCACGCTGAACGGCAGCGCCCAGGGCCGCAGCGGCGCCACGCCTTATGTGCGCTGGGGCAATGCGCCGCTGCTGCTGCTCGCTTTCTTCGTCTTCGCGCTGTTCGTGCTGCGTTCCAGCAAGTCAAAACCGCCCGCAGCGTGAATCAAGTCTCCGACGCGACAGCGACGCAATCGGTCCTGCCTTTTTTTCTCAGCTCCTTCAGCTGGAATTTCGCGCTGGGCATGACCTACCCCCTGGTGCCCTTGTACGCCAACCAGCTGGGCATGTCGGGCGTTGGCATCGGCACGCTGGTTGCGCTGCCGGTGCTGGTACAGATTGCGTTCAACCTGATCGGCGGCGCCTACACCGACCAGGTGGGGGGACGCAGCCTGATGCTTGCCGCTTTCATGCTTACCGCAGGCGCAGGTTCGGTGTTTTTTTTCGCCGGCGGGTTCTGGCTGCTGCTGCTGGCGCAACTGCTGATGGTGATGTCGCGCGCCATGTACTGGCCCGCCTCCTGGAGCCTGGGAAGCGAACTGCCGGGCGGACGCAGCCTGCAGATGGGGCGGCTCAACGCCATCACCAACACCGGCCAGATCATGGGCATGACCGGCGCCGGCTTCTCCCTGCTGTGGTTCGGCTTCGGGCCGTCGTTCCTCGGGCTCGCGGCGATGGGGGCGCTGTCCTTCATCCTCGGCCGCCGCCTGCCGGAAAAAGCAAAGAACCCGGAACGCAAGCCGCGGCGGCTGTTCTCCGGCTATACCCAGCTGGTGCGCCTGCGCGTGATTCCGTTCGCGATCATGTGCGCCTATATTTCGGCGCTGCCGTTTTCGCTTTCGTTCTCCTTCTACCCCATCCTGCTGGTCGAATACGGTTACAGCGCGGATGCGACCGGCGCGATGCTGGCGCTGCGCGCCATCGGTTCGGCCATGGCGGGTTTGTTCATCGCGCGCTATCTCGATTTCTCCTCCAAGCTGGCTGCGCCGCTCGCCTGCGCCATCGCCACCGCGTTGTCGGTGGGGCTGGTCGCCAGTTCGCGTGAGCCCTGGATCATCGGCCTGCTGATGATTGTGGTCGGCCTCGCCTCCGGCGTCATGACGCTGTTCTTCCAGATGCTGATCAGCGAAATCAGCAGCATCGACAATCGCGGCTCGGCGCTGGCCCTGGGCGGCCTGGGCTGGGGTCTGTCGCATTTTTCCACGCCGCTTGCCATGGGCTATCTGAAAGACCACCTGGGGCTGCTGCCGGCGTTTTACATTCTCGGCGGCTTCGCGCTACTGTGGGGCCTGGCCCTGATTCCGATGCACCGCTGGGCGTTTGCAATACACGAAACCAAGGACCACGCATGACGCTGCAACTCAGCATTCTCGACCAGTCGCCGATCATCAGCGGCCACGCGCCGGCGCGCGCGATCGCGGAAACAATCAAGCTGGCGCAGGCGGCCGACGCGCTCGGCTATCACCGCTACTGGCTGGCCGAACACCACGCGGTGGCCGCGCTTGCCGACCCGTGCCCGGAGATTCTGCTGACGCGCGTGGCGAGCGCGACGACGCGCATACGCGTCGGCACCGGCGGCGTGCTGTTGCCCTACTACAGCGCGCTCAAGGTGGCGGAGGTGTTCCGCATGCTGGAGGCGCTGTTTCCCGGTCGCATCGATCTCGGACTGGGGCGCGCGCCC
>QYQC01000221.1 GCA_007280315.1 Betaproteobacteria bacterium
GTTGAAGCTGCCATGAGGGCGCCGATCCTCGCCGCGACACTTTTACTCACCGCCTGCGCCGGTGCACCGGCGCCGCCCGGCTGGCAGATGGACGCGCAGGATGCGCTGCGCAATTTCACGGCTGCGTATTTCAGCGGCAACACGCGCCTGGCGGCGCAGGAATTCGCCCGCGCGCGTGCCGACATCGCGAGCACCGGCCGCCCCGACCTGCTGGCACGCGCCGAACTGGTTCGCTGCGCCGCGCGCGTCGCCAGCCTGGAGTTCGACGAGTGCGCCGGGTACGAGGCGCTCGCCGCGGATGCGCTCGCCGGCGAGCGCGCCTATGCGGCCTTTCTCGGCGGACGCTGGCAGGGCCTGGATGCAGCGCTTTTGCCCGTGCAGCATCGTGCACTGCTCGCGGGCGCAGTCGATGAGCATGCTTTGGCCGCGACCGCCGACCCGATGTCGCGCCTGGTTGCCGCCGGCGTGCTGTTCCGTATCGGGCGCCTTGCGCCCGCGGGCATCGCCCTCGCCGCCGAAACCGCATCCGCCAACGGCTGGCGCCGGCCGCTGCTTGCCTGGCTCGGCGTGCAGGCTGCGCGCGCCGATGCGGCCGGAGACAAGGACGCCGCCGCGCGCATCCGCCGCCGCATCGAAATTGTTTCCAGCGGCGCCGCGCCGTAACCTGGCGCGGGAGTCGACACGGGGGGAACAGGCTCAAAACGCCCGTCCCTATTGATTTCCAGCTGAATGCTGCAGTTGCAGGAACAGCACGAATTCCTCTATTTCAGTCGCGCGACAAACGGCGAGACGACAAACCCGGCCGTGCCTATAACGTGCGTGCGTATCGGTGCCTATTTCGATCGTGATACTTGAGCAAGCAATGGTCTGCGGGTAGTCTGACCGTGTTAGGCCCCGCTTTTGGGGTTTTATAAAGCCCCACTTTAGGGGTCGACTACTTGTTAGGCAACACAGATGCCGCGTCCAACAGGGATCCTTGGAGCGATCGGGACGATAGTTCTGGCTGTCGTTCTGCTCGCGGCAATGGTGTGGGTGATCGGTCAACCGAATCTTGTGTCTTGGTGGCGCGCAGAGTATTTGATCGGCGGTTTCATTGCCTTGTTGATTGGCGCGGTCGTTTGGGCTAGTCGTTCGAAGAAGTCTGCTGCAGCCGCTGCAGAACAGAATGGTGGAACAGCAATCTCTTTTGCGAAAGGCATTGGCGTGGCTTTGGGAGCTGTCTTGCTATTGGTGGTTCTTTACGTGGTTCTGCATTGACGTGTTGCCTAACCGCACGCCCCACTCGGACGCGCGCGAAGTGTTGTGCTTTGATCGTCCACCGCGGGAGCGCGCCGGTGGGCGTGGACGTTAGACCTCATAGAACTGTCCTCCAAGTGATGCTTGACATCTGTAGCCTACGGGCTACACTATCTCTTTGCGCGTCGAAGAGACAGAGGTCTATCGCGAATGGATTAACGGGCTGAAGGATCGCGCCGGCAGAGCTCGGATTCAGGTTCGCGTTGACCGGCTGGTCCATGGGAACCCGGGCTCGCACCGTAACCTGACTGATGGCGTAGCTGAGTTGAAGATAGATTTCGGGCCGGGATACCGCGTTTACTACACGCAGCGCGGGACCGGACTCATCCTACTGCTCGTCGGCGGAGAGAAGTCGACGCAACAGAGCGACATTAAGATGGCCATTCACTTGGCCAGGAATTTTCAGGAGTAGCAAGCTATGTCCAAGACCGTTCCGAAGAAGGCAGCAAGGACCAGGACGATTCCGTATGACGTTGCCGCACAACTGCGTACTCCTGAGGAGATGGCTGCGTACCTCGATGCATGGCTCGAAGAAGCACCTGATGACGCGACCGGCATTGCCAGAGCACTCGGTGACATTGCCCGCGCCAAGGGCATGACAATGGTTGCTAAGGACGCAGGGGTAAGCCGTGAGAGCCTGTATCGGGCTCTTAGTGCCGATGGGAACCCAAGCTTTGCGACTGTGCTGAAGGTTGCAAAGGCCCTTGGCCTCAAGCTGCACGCGGAGGCCGCCTAGGCTGCCGGCCATTCAATTGAATGAAGCCGAACCCTTCTTTGCTGCGGACGGGCCGCCAGCGCCGCATCAGCGCAACGGTCATCTCCGCCCGCCGCAGAACCGTAGGTTAGACCTCACAACCGACACACTTCGCGGCTATGAACCCAAGCCCTGCCGAGTCTGATGACAAGTCCGCACGGCAGCGCCGTGTGCGGGGCTCGCTATGGTTCACGGTACCCGGGACTTTTGGCAGTCTCGGCGCGGCCTATTTACTTGTGCCCCCACTTGCGGGTCTGATCGAGCCTGGCGAACGCCTGGTCTTTGCCGCACGCTGGCTGCTGGTGGCCTTCATTCCGTACGCTGCGGTGTGCCTCACCATCCTCTACCAGCGCTTCGCTGAAGGTGCGCACAACCCCCTCCTTGGCGTCGAAAGCGAGCGATTGAAAGTTCACTGCAGGGTCATGCAGAACACGCTCGAACAGCTTGTCTGGTTCGCGTTCTGTGTCCTGCCCCTGGCCACGCTCCTCTCGTCAACCGAAGCTCGACTGATCCCAATCCTGTGCGTGTTCTTCGCGTTGGCCCGTTTCGTCTACTGGTGGGGCTACCTCCGCAGTGGCACCCTTGGCCGTGCGCCTGGCGTGCAGTTGACGTTCTTGCTGAACATTCCCCTGCTCGTGGCGGTACTGGTACGGTTCGCGAAAAGTATGCTCTCATGAGGTGCATGTGAGGCCTGACCCGTCGCTCCGGCCGACGCGCTGCGGCGTACGGCCTTGGTACGCGGCGAAGCTCACACGTTAGGGTGAACACGGATAGAGCATGAAAATAGAAATAGGACATGTGGAAGCGCTGTTCCGCTATCCCGTGAAGTCCATGGGCGGCGAACGGCTCGAGGTCGCCAATCTCGGCTGGCACGGCCTCGATGGCGACAGACGCCTGGCATTGCGGCGGATTGATGAGCGCAGCGGATTCCCCTGGCTGAGCGCAAGCAAGCTTCACGACCTGATCCTGTTTACGCCGCAGCGCCGTGAGGACGGTGCTGCGGGAGACCTTCCTACGCATGTTCGCACACCGGATGGCGACGAGATGCCTGTCTTCGGCGAGGACCTGGCCACGGAGATCGGACGTCGCTACGGGGCGCCGGTGCAGATGATGCAGTTGAAAAACGGCATCTTCGATGAAGCCAGCATCTCCGTAATCGCTTCCGCTACGGTGAACGAGATCGGACGACTCGCAGGGCAGAGCCCGGATGCGCGACGTTTTCGCCCGAATGTTGTGGTTCGTTTGCTGCGATCGGGGCCGTTCCAGGAGGACGCGTGGTTGGGCGGCGTGCTCTCGTTCGGCGATGCGGACGACGCACCCGCGGTCACCGTCACCATGCGCGACGCGCGCTGCTCGATGGTGAACCTCGATCCCGACTCGGCAAAGTCGACGCCGGAGGTGTTGAAGGCGGTGTTTCGCGCGAACCAGAACAACGCGGGAATCTACTGCGAGGTCACTCGCATCGGTCGACTGGCGGTCGGACAGTCAATATTCCTGCATGCGGCAATCGCGAGAAGGGAATACGGGTGATCGCCAGGAGAATGGCTCTGGTATTGGTTCGCAGGCAGATTGCTCGCGGGCAAATCAGCTAAGTCCTGCGTTCGTCGAAGCGGCCGAACTCTAGCGCAAGGCGGGCGGGGAGTGTTGCGTAGCCCCACCGGCGCGCGGGGTTCGGAATGGTCCTAATGCTCCGGAAAAACAGAAAGGTCGGTGATGAGCGCGAGCTTCGCCGTCCGCGCGGCCTTGACCAGCGCCGCGTCGAGCGTCGCCAGCGGCAGCTTGCGGCGGCGGGCGAGTTCGAAGTAAACGGCGTCGTAGGGGGTGAGGCTGTGGACAGCCGCAAGTTCGTTCAGCTCGACGACCGACGGCATTTCATGGTCGACCCGCAGCGGAAGGCTGTTTGCATTCTTCAGCACGTCACGGCGTTGATCGCCAGTGATGCGTTTACGGCGCTCGGCATTGACCACTGCGCTGACCAGTTCGAGACGCCACAGGGACGGCACCCACACCTTGGAACGATGAACCGAAAGCCCCAACTGGTCGCAAAACCGGCTCGCCTCGTCTCTGACATACCAAGGAACGCACACCGAGCAGTCGATAATGAATGCATCGGGCAGGTAGACCGCCGCCGGCTCACGCAGCCTGGGTGTTCGCCGCGGTTTCAATACTTGCGGCCTTCATCGATCAACTGCCTGACAGTAACAGTACCGCCCAGCGTGATTCCTTTGCGCAGCCGCTTCACCTCGGCGAGCCATTCTTCGCCGGTTTTGGCGGGCTTGGCGGGCGCGACGGGTGTTAGCACTGCCACCGGCCGGCCGTGACGGGTGATCGTGACAGCCTCACCCTTCTCGACCTGGTCGAGGAGTTGCGACAACTGAGTCTTGGCCTGGAATGCGCCGACAGTCTTCATACGCGCTTCGTCCAAACTGGTCAACCAGTTTGCAGTATAGCGCAAAGCGTGGCGTCACCGCTACAGCAACAGATCTATCGCATCGATCATCCCGGGTATCGCGAGGCCAACGAGGTCCATCGGACCTGGCATTTGACCGGCGACCGCGAGGGTCTGTTCTCGGGCGAGAATTCTGAGATGATGAATTCGCGCTTTCGACCCACAGCTGCCTGTCGAATATGTGGGAAGCAGACACTCCGACCAAGAATACAGCTTCCGTGTCCTATGATATCTTAGTCCCCGGCGCGTGAGATAAACTAACGCCCATTACCACGTATTCTGCCTTTGGATAAGCCGCAGAGCGAAGCGGAAAAATTCTGGAGTGCACTATTATTGCTCTTACGCGTTTCGCGCTTGCTTGCGTTCTACTAGTAGCCCTAGGGGCAGATGCGGGGAATTCCCCCGTTCAGATCAGCACATATTCCCAATCCATTGATCTGTCGAACGCAGTCTGGCTGCTCGAAGATCCAGATGGAGTGCTTACGATCACAGACGTTCAGAGTTCAGTCAACGCCAGACGCTTCCGACTAGGTTCACCGAAGATCGGTTTTTCCGCCTCTGCTTACTGGTTACGTTTTAATTTGGTAAGCACGTCATCAAACTCTTCGACGTGGTGGTTGAACAGCGGTAACCGACGATTGCAGGAGATCGACTTTTTTGCTCCAGACGAACGCGGGATATATCAACGCCAGTCGGCAAGTGCGAATTATCCATTCGCAGACCGCCCGCTACCCACTGCCGACTTCGTGTTTCCTTTCACCCTAACCTCGGGTCCGCCAATAGAGATCTATCTGCGAGTTAGATCCACTTCGTTCCCTGCCGTAACCCTTTCACCACAAATTTGGCAGCCTGGAGCATTTCAGGTTCGCGCAAAAATAGATACTTCGCGATGGTTACTTTACCTCGGAATGGCTACCGCATTAGGGGTGTTGAATCTTTTGCTCTTTTTCTATATCCGAGAACTAAACTTTTTGCTCTATGTGACATCTTTGGTCTCCGTCGTATGGGCAGTTTGCAGCGCGGCAGGTGGATTTGGTTCTGCGTTCGAGTACTTTTGGCCCACCTCACCGATCTTTGAGCAAACATCCTGGGTGGCGGCCACGATAACGGCAGTGTGCTTTACGGTCTTATTCATTTTCCGGTTTCTTGAGCTTGGCCCCAGAATGCCGCGCCTCGCTGTTTTCATTAAATCCAGCATAGCGTTCGCATGTTTGTGTTTCGGGATCCTAGTCACGATTGCGGCGTCTCAACTTCCCCACTCCGTAGCGTTGGCGCAGAAAGTATTACTTGTCGGAAGTGTCGATCTCTCGCTTCTTTATGTAGGCCTATCGTATGGAATACTGAAACTTGCATGGTCCGGGAATCGGTCGGCACGCTTTGTCTGCATCGCTTGGATCCCCATTATTTTGGGTGTAATTGCGATGACGCTTGCGACTACGTTCGGCACCAATGCAGACCGGTCGATCCTCATGTGGGCTTCAGCATTTGAACTGGTTGTAATGTCCTTGGCTTTGGCGGACCGTTTCAATCAAGAAAAGAACGCGAAGACGCGCGCGCAAGCCGCGTTAGTTGAAGGCCTTCGGCGATCTGAGCGGGATCTCGAGGAAAAGGTCGTGCAGCGCACTGAGCAACTCCAGCGAGAGCAGATCCGTATCAAAGAGCTACTTCACAATATCCTTCCGTCTGAACTTGCTGACGAGCTTTCCAGAACTGGGGTTGCACGGCCCGCCAAACACGATTCGGCGACGATTCTGTTTACCGACTTCAGCGGCTTCACGCAGGTGGCGTCCGCGATGCCAGCGGACCGGATGGTGGCAGAATTGAATGAGATATTCGGAGCTTTCGACGACATCTGCGATGAACTACGCGTCGAAAAGATCAAGACCATTGGTGATGCCTACATGGCCGCAGCCGGATTACCCAAGCCATGTTCGGATCATGCCCAACGCTGCGTGCGCACAGGTCTCCGCATGTTGGACTATCTTGCAGAGAGAAATCGAAAAGCCGCATTCAAGTGGTCACTTAGGGTCGGTGTTCATTCCGGGCCCGTGGTGACGGGCGTGGTTGGCAAGCGAAAGTATGCATTTGATGTATGGGGTGATACCGTCAATATCGCATCCCGTATGGAAGGCGCGGGCGAGGCTGGCCGGGTGAATGTTTCAGCATACACATACGATCTGATCCGGACGGAGTTCGAGTGTGAGTATCGCGGCAAGGTGGACGCTAAAGGGAAGGGGCAGATTGATATGTACTTTGTTACGGGCGAAAGGATTGTTGCGGCGTAAATGCCCTCGGTGCGAAGGAAGGCAATTGCTTTCGACTTGCCCGCTCATACCTGTGCGCCAATCTTGTCGATAGTGCGTTGCGGCGACTGCTATCGGGAAAATGTTCTTGGGTCCGCTTGTGGCCGACAGCGCCTGCTTACCAACGGCAGCTTCCAGGCCTGCCAACACCATTGATCCGGGAGTACTACGTTATCGAAGAAATGCGGCTGATTGCGCTGGCGATTCACACTGCCTGATCGCCCCAAAAACCAGCGTCCCTATTGGCTTTCGGACCGACTTGCCTGCTGAACGCCGGGCCAAGACCTGCATTCGCCCGCCAAGCGAACCACTCTGACCGCAGCCTGCTTCTCGAAAGCACAAATGTCAGACCCGCGGTGTTTCGTCGATCCAGTTCTCGACCTTGAGGGCCTTCACTTTTTGAAAATGTTTGCGGTTGTTGGTGACCAGCGTGGCCTTGAGCGCCAGCGCGTGGCCCGCGATCATGGTGTCGAAAACGCCGATTGGTGTGCCGTCGCGCTCCAGCATTGCCCGCAATTGCGCGAAGTGATCGGCTGCCGCCGCATCCCAGGACAAGACCGTGACACGGTCGAGGAATGCGTGCACCCGCCGCGACAGGGCGCGCGGATTGCCACGCTTTTCCAGCCCGAAAATGAGTTCGGCGCGGGTCACGGCCGAAACCGCAAGCGAACCCGCTTTAGCCGCCGCCAGCCGCGCGTCAAGCGTGGCGCTGGCGTAACGGATCGCGTAGCTGCAGGTGTCAGTGTCCAGGAGGTAGAGGAGCATGCCGCACTATTTCCTGCGCGGCGGCTTGACCGAGTGCGCGACCGCGAAGGGGTCTCGCGCCGGCTTGATTTCATTCAGAGGCCGATCGGAAAGGAAATCTACGGGGACGCGAGTCTTGGCGCGCAGAGCGAAGAAATCGGCCCATGAGCCCGAATGCGCCCGGCTCGATAGCACTATGTCACCGGTCGCCACATCTTTGCGGATGAAAACTTCACTACTGGCGAAGCGGAACTCCTTGGGCAGACGCACAGCCTGGCTGTTGCCGTTGGTGAATACGCGGGTGGTTTGCATGGCAGCCTCGATCAATGTGTGTATAAAAATGCATTATACACACAAACGGCCTTTCGCGGAGAGGCCGAGGAAACCTGAGCGGCGCCTCACGCGTCCGCGAGCCGCACCACATTGTCGGCAACCGGCTTTTCCTCGATCTCGGCCGCTTCGATGCGCTGGAACTGCTGACTGATCTTGCCGCCGGTGACCTGGATCTTCTCGACGTCGTCGTTGGCCTGACGGATATGGTCGGCAAGCTTTTTCATGCGTTCGTCGAAGCGGCCGAATTCCACCGCAAGCCGCGACAAGGATTCTTTGATCACGTGTATCTGCTTGCGCGTCTCGACGTCCTTCAGCACCGCGCGCGCGGTGTTGAGCACCGCCATCAGCGTAGTCGGCGAAACGATCCACACGCGCCTGGCGTTGGCATATTCCACCACCTCGCCGTGGTAGGCGTGAATCTCGGCGAACACCGCCTCGGCCGGCACGAACATCACCGCGCCATCCGAAGTCTCGTTGGCGATGATGTACTTCGACGCGATCGCGTCGACGTGCTTCTTGATGTCCGAGCGGAACGCCTTCTGCGCCAGGCTGCGGTCGGCCTCGTTCACGCCGGCCTCGAACATGCGGTGATAGTTCTCCAGCGGGAACTTCGAATCCACCGCCACCATACCGGTGGGTTCGGGCAGCTTCAACACGCAATCGGCGCGGGTGCCGTTGGACAGCGTGTACTGCAGTTCGAACCCGCCCGGGGGCATGACGTTGCGCACCAGCGCTTCGAGCTGGACTTCGCCGAACGCGCCGCGCGACTTCTTGTCGCCGAGCAACTCCTGCAGACTGACGACGCTTCCGGTGAGGCCGTCGATTTTCTTCTGCGCCTCATCGATGGTGGCAAGCCGCTGCATCACGCTGACGAAGGTCTCGTTGGTTTTCTTGAAGCCTTCATCCAGCCGCTCGCTCACCTTGCCCGAGATCTGCTCCAGGCGCAGATCGATCTTGGCGTTCAGCTGGTCGGTGGTCAGCGCCAGCTGCTTCACCATGGCTTCGCGGCTCTGCCCCAGGTTTTCGGACAGGCTGAGCTTGAGCGCGTGCAGCGTGTCGCGCGTCTGTTTGAGTTCCTCTGACAGCGTGCCGCGCAGGCGCTCCGAGGATTCGCCGAAGGTCGTTCCCAGGCGGTCGCCCTGCTGCGTCAGCCCGCCATGCAGGTCGGTGAGCATGGCGCGGTGCTTCTCCTCCAGTCCCTGCGCCATGCCCGCGGGCAGGGCGTCCAGCTTGCGGTTCACGGCAGCCAGGCGCCAGGCGAGCCAGCCAGCGAGCAGGAGCAGCAGAACGCAAAGGGCAAGGAGGATTTCCAGCATGGGTCAAAGTATAGCCCAAGCGGGGAGCCGCGAAGCGCACGGTAGAATGACGCATGCCACGCCGCGCAAACGCAAATGAACTGGCCGCCTGAGCGCTTTCCGCGCATGCGCCGCGAAGCGCATTTCGGCCGCGTGTTCAACTGCTTTGCCGCGCGCCCGGCGCAGCTGAACGCGCTCGTTGCGCAGACGCTGTCGCTGCATGCGAATGACGAGGCGCTGGTGTGCGCGGACCGGCGCTTTACCTACGCCGAGCTCGACGGCCTCGCCGCGCGCCACGCCGCCGCACTGGCGCGCGACGGTCTGCGCGCCGGCGACCGCATCGCGATCCTCTGCGCCAACGAACCTGAATTTGTCTTCGCTTTGCTCGCCGCGTTCCGCCTCGGCGCGATTGCGGTGCCGATCAACGTACGCGAGCAAGGCCCGGGCATCGCCTTCATGCTGAATCAATGCGGCGCAAGGGCGATCGTGTTCGACGCCGACATGGCGCAGAAGATTCCAGCGCCGCAGGATGCGCCCCGGCTCGCGCTGCGCTACGCCGTGGGCGCAGAGGCGCCGTATGCGCGCCCATTCGCACCGGCAGCGTTTCCGATGACGGCCGCGGCCGCGCCGGAGGAGGAGACTGCGGTCATCATCTATACCTCCGGCACCACCGGTCAGCCGAAAGGGGCGATGCTGACGCATCTGAATCTCGTCCACTCGGTGATGCATTTCGAATACTGCATGCAACTCGGCACCGGTGAACGATCCTTGCTGGCGGTGCCGGCGAGCCATGTGACCGGCCTGGTGGCCGTCATCCTGACCATGTTCCGCGTCGGCGGCTGCGTGCTCATGCTGCGTGAATTCAAGGCCCGGGCATTCCTCGAACTCGCGAGCAGTGAGCGCATGACGCACACGCTGGTGGTTCCGGCGATCTACAACCTGTGCCTGCGCGAACCCGATTTCGGACGCTACGACCTGCGTCACTGGCGCATCGGCGGATTCGGCGGTGCGCCCATGCCCGAGGGCACCATCCGTGCGCTGGCGCAGCGGTTGCCGAACCTGGCACTGGCAAACACCTACGGCGCCACCGAGACCACCTCCCCTACTTCGACCATACCCCTGGGAGAGCAGGCGGCGCACCTGGAAAGCGTCGGCGTCATCGTGCCCTGCGCCGAGGTGCGCGTAATGGACGATGACGGCCGCGAAGTCGCGCACGGCGAAACCGGGGAGATCTGGATCGCGGGCCCGATGGTGGTGCCGGGCTATTGGGACGATGGCGCAGCCACCGAGCGCGAGTTCTGCGGCGGCTACTGGAAATCGGGCGATCTCGGTTCGATCGACGCGCACGGCTATCTACTCATACTCGATCGCAAGAAGGATTTGATCAATCGCGGCGGCTACAAGGTGTTCTGCGCCGAGGTCGAGAGCGTGCTGTCATTGCACCCGGCGGTCGCCGAATCGGCGCTGATCGCCCGGCCCGATCCGGTGCTCGGTGAAAAATCACACGCGTTCGTGCTGCGCTCCGATCCCGCGTGCACGGCGGACGATCTGCGCGCGCACTGCGCGCTGCATCTCGCCGACTACAAGCTGCCTGATTTCTTTACCTTCGTCGAGCATCCGCTGCCGCGCAATGCCAATGGCAAGCTGCTCAAACGGCAGCTGCGGAATAGAGGGACCGAAGAGCGTATTTCAGAATAAAAGTTTTAGAAATTGTCATTCCGAGTGAAACGA
>QYQC01000145.1 GCA_007280315.1 Betaproteobacteria bacterium
GCTACCACCTGAGGATTCTGCGGGGCAACAATTACATCAAGCGTTGCGCTCCGAGCCGGTTCGTTTAACTGATAAATCGTGGACGTTGAAGTCGCCTTGGCTTCGACCGTGCCCGCAACGATCGTAGTACCACCATCCGACTGAATCGTAATCACCCCACCCTGCGGCCCCGAAGCCTCGGTCCTGCTCCCCGCAGTCAGCGTGACATCCTTCTTCGCCCTGAGAAATATCTTCCCGTTCTCTCCCGCCACCACGCTGTTCGCGGAGATCAACCCGCTCTGCTTAATCACCCCGGCGAATATGCCTATCGTTCCCGCCTCGGCGATCATCTTGCCGACGTTGACGGCGGTGTTCTCGGGAGCGGTCAACTGCACGCGCAATTCCGGCCGTTGCGAGTCGACCAGTTCCACGCTCTTGCCCGCGGCGAGGATGATCTCGCCCTTGGGGCTGGTGATGACGCCGTTGTTCTCGACGTCGGGCGCGATGAGATAGACGAAACCGCCGCTGGCGGTGGTGATGGTGCCGTTGTTGATCACCTTGCCCGAGCTGCCCGTGTCCTGCAGCTTGAATTTGCCGGCGAGCGCGTCGCTGTCGGAGAGGTTGAGACTGGAGGCGGCGAAGCCTGCGGTGTCGATGCGCGCGCCGGCGCCGATGGTGATGCCGTTGGGATTGACGAGATAGACGCGGCCGTTGGACTGCAGCTGTCCCAGGATGGCCGAGTGTTCCTGACTGGTGACACGATTCAGCACCGCACTTTGTGCGTTTTGCTGGATGAAGCGCGTGAGTTCGTCGGCGTTGACCGAGAACCCCTGCCAGTTGATGATTGTCCCGGGGCTGTTGGTGACGTTGAGGGTCTTGCCGCTGGCGGCGAAGGTCGCCGCGCCGCTGATCACGGTCGGATTGGTCGGGTTGGCCTGGGCATATCCGGCAAGACACGAGGCTACTGCTACAACCAGAGCCTTACGCCGGAACAACGAGGTCGCCGCGCGTTTCGCGTTCACCAAATACCCTTCCGTACTTTCCCCCCAGGCTTTTCGTGGATTCCGCGCCGGGTCGGGAGCAATTGCAAGCCGGTCAAAAACGGCGAGCATGAGCGCATTTTGCAGTCACATTTCATGTTAGCACAGTTCGCTCTATGTACTTGGCGGGATTGTGAATTTTGGATGCGACCGAAGGCGCGTATCCGCCGCTATCCGACGCCGTTTTCTGGTCCCCAGACTAGGGGCTCCAGCCGGGATAGGACAGGAACTATTTCACATTCTTTTGCAATCGCGGTGAATACGGCCGGATGCAACCCGGCGCGATCGAAATTAGCCTCTGGAATCAGGGCTCTCGGGTCCGTTGCCGATGCGAATTACCTGCCGTAGATCGCCGGCTAGAAAATGTAGGCCCAGCTCGCGTGCACGCGCACGTCGCCGATCTTTTGCAGACCGCCGCTGTCGGTTACAGTTGCAGCATCCATCCTGAAACTGACATTGGTGCCGCGCGAAAAGCGCACGCCCAGTCCGGCGCTGCTGACATGCTGGCTGTGCCCCTCGAGCACCTCCGGGCGTATGCGCCTGACTGCGCCCCAGTCGTAGAACGCCAGTGCACGCACTCTGGTGCCGACGACCGGCATAATGCTGCCGAAGTCCGGGCTGTAGACTTCGAGCGTGCCGCGATAGCCGTTGTCGTTGATGATTTCGCGCTCGAGGAAGCCGCGCACCGAGTCGGCGCCGCCGATGCCGAATTGCTCGCCTGAAATCAGCATGTCGCGCGTCAGCTGTCCGCTCATGCCCCAGCGGAACTGCCAGTCGCGCGGCAGCGCGCGGTTGTGGTTGAAGCCCCAGCGTGCAACCAAATATCGCGGATTCGCCCCTGCGCGCGCGGCCGGCCGAACCGGAAAGGTGAACGGATCGCCACGGAACGCCCCGCTAGCCGCATCGTTGCCGCCGGGCAGGTTCTGGTGGAACGAGAGGAAGAAATTGCTGTCGCTTTCGCTTTTCCGGAAGGCGCCGGCATAAGTCAGACTGACCGGATGCACGGTCACGTCCGGCACCAGGCCGGCGCCGACCACGCCGATCTGGGTGACCACGCTTTGGTAGGCGCGCCAGTCGAAACCGTAGCTCAGCTTGTGTTCCAGCTCGCCGATTTTTTGCAGGTTTTGGTTGTAGCGCGCGCCGAACACGCTGCCGCTGCCGCTGATGTTGAACAAATTCAACACTACGCCGGAATTGACGTTGGAATACCCGGCCGAGAACTCCAGCGAATCGCCCTGCCGGTACAGCGGTATGCGATATTGCGCGCCAAGAATATACACGTGCTTGCTCGGGTAGAGCCCGAGCCGGTTGGTCTTGTCGTCGTCGTTGGGCGCCGTTACATATTGTGCGTTCAACACATGGTCGCGGTTCCACATGTTGGAGTTCTGGTAACCGAAGCCGACCCGGAACAGGCCGGTCTGCTGCGTACCGGTATTGTCCAGCGTCATGCTGAGCTTGTTGGGCCGCTCGTCGGCGACACGCACCACGGCGTCGACCTGGCCTTCCTCGGTGCCGCTGCGCAACAACACCGTTGTCTGCTTGGCCGGATTTTCGTTGGCCACACGCAGGTTGTCGGAAATATGAAAAATGTTCGGCGGCTGCCCCGGCTGCACCTTCGGCAGACTGGCGCGAATGTTGGCTTCATCGAAATACTTGTTGCCCTCCACCACAATCTTGCCGATTTTCGCCTCGACGACGTCGAACTCGACTTCGCCGTCGTCGATCTGCTGTTCCGGCAGGACCACCTGCACCGCGCTATAGCCTTTGCTGGTATAGGTTTTTTCGAGCGCCTCAAGTGCTTTCTGCACATCGCCGAAATCTTTGCTTTTTCCGATGAAAGGCGCGAGGATGAGTTGCAGGCCTTCGGCTGTAATCAGTGTTGCGCCGCGAACGGTGAATTTGTCGATGTTGAAGCGCGGATCAGCAGCGGGAGCGGCTGTTGCAGCGGCCGCTCCCGCCGGCGCGGTCGCGGGGGCGGGGGTCGGGGCGGAAGACGGCGGCGCCTGCGCCAGAATGAGCCGCAGCCCGCTGTCCGTAACCAGTGCGGCGCCGTGAACGCTGAATCGGTGGCGGTTCTGACCTGGATAGGCTGCCGGCTCCGCCGGCGTTGGCGCAGACGCTGCGGGTGAAAGACCCTGCGCCTGCGCGAACGGTGCGCCCAGTGACAAGAACGGCGCGATGGTGAACGCGGTTACTATGGGTTTGATCAAACTGCCGCCGCCCTTTTGTTGTCTTCGGTTTGCAGTCCACGGACCACTGCCGTCTTTCCTTCGCCGCGCTGCGCGATTGCAGGGAACAGACCGTCCGCTAACCGCCTATTTTCGAATCGGATCTCGCGTTCCGGGTTCGACTCACTCGGAACGGTATAATTTGCTTTGTCAGCGCGAACGCAGAATGGGTTTTTCGGAATTTTTATTATATCCAACTTCAACAAGATCAACATGACCAGGCACTCACGACTACTTATCCTTGGCTCCGGCCCCGCCGGGTACACGGCGGCCGTTTACGCCGCGCGCGCCAATTTGCGGCCGGTGCTCCTCACCGGCCTCGCACCGGGCGGGCAGCTTACGACCACCACCGACGTCGACAATTGGCCCGCCGATTTCGCCGGCGTGCAGGGACCCGCGCTGATGGAGCGATTCCAGAAGCACGCCGAGCGTTTCGAGACTGAAATCGTGTTCGACCAGATTCACACCGTTGATCTGCGGCAACGGCCGTTTTCGCTTTCCGGCGACAATGCCGGTTACACCTGCGATGCCCTGATCATTGCCACCGGCGCCTCGGCGCGCTATCTGGGCATGGAATCGGAAACCAGATTCATGGGCAAGGGCGTATCGGCCTGCGCCACCTGCGACGGCTTTTTCTACAAGAACCAGGACGTAGCCGTTGTCGGCGGCGGCAACACCGCTGTCGAGGAAGCCTTGTACCTTGCCAACATCGCGCGCCATGTCACCCTGGTACACCGCCGCGACAAACTGCGTGCCGAAAAGATCATGATCGACAAACTCATGGCCAAAGCCACGAGCGGCAACGTCACCATCAAATGGAACAGCGTGCTCGACGAAGTGCTCGGAGACCAGACCGGCGTGACCGGCATTCGCATCAAGACCGTCGCGGGCGGCGCGACCGAAGAAATCAAGTTACATGGTCTTTTCATCGCCATCGGGCACTCGCCCAACACGCAGATCTTCGATGGTCAGCTCGATATGAAGGGCGGCTACATCCGCACCCGCGGCGGCAATGACGGCAACGCCACCGCCACCAGCATCCCCGGCGTATTCGCCGCAGGCGACGTGCAGGATCACGTGTACCGCCAGGCGGTGACCAGCGCCGGCACGGGCTGCATGGCGGCGCTGGACGCGGAAAAATACCTCGACGATCTGGGATGAAAGCAGTCGGCCAGAGGTGCTATCGCAGGCTGCGAGCGGACTTGCGCACTGCGCGGGCTTTTACCCAGGATCGTTGATTGCGCACGGATGCGTTTTTATCCGTGCGCAATCAACGATCCGCGCGGACGGTTTCTCGTCCGCGCAACACCGCGAGCCCATTGCGACGTGCGGTACGATTCAGGTCGCCATCTTTAGCACGGGACGAGCCATGAAGAAGGTCGCCAAACCTGCGCTTGAGGATTCGGACCTGGACCTGTTCAGGCAAGCGGTCGCCGACGCGCGACCGTTGCCGCACCATGGCAAGGTACAGCGCCGGCAGGATGCGCCGCCTCCTTACCCGGTGCAATCACACCTCGATGAGCATGCTGCGCTGATGGAAAGCCTGTCCGCCGACTGGACCGCGCAAGACTGGCTGGATTGCGGTGACGAGCCGAATTTTCTGCGCACCGGCTTGTCACGCCAGGTGCTGCGCAAACTGCGCAGCGGAACCTGGGTGATCCAGGACCAACTCGATCTGCACGGCCTCGATCGGCATCAGGCGCGCGACGCGCTGGCGGCTTTTCTCGCGCACTGTCGCAGACGCGGCGTGCGCTGCGTGCGCATCATCCACGGAAAAGGTCTGGGCTCGAAAAACCGCGAGCCGGTGCTGCGGGCCAAGGTGAAACACTGGCTGGCGCAGCGCGAGGAGGTCCTGGCTTTTTGCCAGGCGCGGCCGACTGACGGGGGTAGCGGCGCGTTGGTAGTGCTGCTGAAAGGATGAGCCGCCAACGGATAAAAGCAAAGTCGGTTTAGAATAGCTTTTACCCAAGATCGCCGATTGCGTACGGATGTGCTTTTCATCCGTGCGCAATCGACGATCCGCGCGGACGGGCCGCCGTCCGCGCAAGCTCTTTCACCGCAGCTCGATGTAAACTCCAAACTCAACCGATGTCGGCGCGCAAGCATTGCGCGCTCACGCGCGCCAACCGTGTTTTCTATACGGATGAAAAGCACATCCGCATAGAAAACACGGTTAGGGGTGACAGCATTGACGGACTGGGGCTTCATACAACAACCCCGTAACAACAGAGGCGCGAATTAAATCGCCGACTCGTTGGTCTCACCGGTGCGGATGCGCACCACCTGCTCGACCGAGGTGACGAAGATCTTGCCGTCGCCGATCTTTCCGGTGCGCGCGGCCTTGATGATCGCTTCGATCGCCTGCTCCAGGATATCGTCGGCGACGACAATCTCGATCTTCACCTTGGGCAGGAAATCACCACGTATTCGGCGCCGCGATAGAGCTCGGTGTGGCCTTTCTGCCGGCCGAATCCCTTGACCTCGGTTACGGTGAGTCCGCTTACGCCGATTTCCGACAGCGCTTCGCGCACCTCGTCGAGCTTGAACGGTTTTACCACAGCGTCGATCTTTTTCATTGCGGACTCTCCGGTGTCGCGGTTGCGGCAAGTATATCAACAAACCGCGGCAACAACCGCGCCGGCGCCGGCGCTCTTTCTCAGCGCTTGAATGCTTCCCGGTATTTCGACGTAATCGGATAGCGCCAGTCCTTGCCAAAGCCGCGCTGGGTGATGCGGATTCCGACCGGCGCCTGGCGGCGCTTGTATTCGTTTCGCGTGATCAGCCCGACCACGCGCGCCACGTCCTCCTCGCGCTGGCCACTGGCGACTATCTCCGCAGGACTCAGATTCTGCTCCATGTAGGCGCACATGATGGCGTCGAGCACCGCATATGGCGGCAGGCTGTCCTGGTCGGTCTGATCCGGGCGCAGCTCGGCCGAAGGCGCGCGTTCGATGATGCGCCGCGGAATCACCTCTCCGAGCGAATTGCGGTATTCGGCGAGGCGATAGACCAGGGTCTTGGCCACATCCTTGATCGCGGCAAAACCGCCGGCCATGTCGCCGTACAGAGTGGAGTAGCCCACCGCCATCTCCGATTTGTTTCCCGTGGTGAGCACGATGGAGCCGAACTTGTTGGATAACGCCATCAGCAGCGTGCCGCGGATGCGTGCCTGCAGATTTTCTTCGGTGGCATCCTCCGCCCGCCCCTGAAATTCGCCGGCGAGCGCGGCAAGAAAGCAATCGAACATCGGCTTGATCGCTATTTCGTCATAGCGCACGCCCAGGCGCTTGACCATGTCGCGCGAATCGAGCCAGCTGATGTCGGCGGTGTACTGCGACGGCATCATCAACGCGCGCACCTTGTCCGCGCCGAGCGCGTCGCAGGCAATCGCCAGCGTCAGCGCCGAGTCGATGCCGCCCGACATCCCCAGAATCGCGCCGGGAAAGCCGTTCTTTCCGAGGTAATCGCGCACGCCGAGACACAGCGCTCCGTAGACGGACGCCTCGAACGACAGGGTCGGCGCGCACTCGCCGCGCTGCGGCACGCCGTCGACAATGTCGATGTAGCCCAGCGCCTCCTGGAAGAACGAAAACTGATGCGTCGTGTCGCCGCGCGCATCCAGCGCAAAGGACGCGCCGTCGAATACAAGTTCGTCCTGGCCGCCGATCAGGTTTGCATAAACGATCGCGAGGCCGGTTTCCGCGGCGCGGTTGCGCGCCACCGCCAGGCGCGACGCATGCTGGCGGGTGTGATAGGGCGAAGCGTTCAGCACCAGCAGCACCTGCGCGCCGGCGGCGCGCGCCAGGCGCGGCGCCTCGGCCTGCCACACCCTGCCCTGCCTGTCCGCGTCGGCGCCCGGCCGCACGGCGCTGGCGCCGGCTTCCACCGGTCCCTGCTCGCCCCAAAGATCTTCGCAGATATTGAGTGCAAAACGCGTGCCGTTCAGTTCGAACACCACCGGTTCACTGCCGGGCTCGAAATAACGATCTTCGTCGAACACCGTGTAATTGGGCAGATTGTGCTTGCGATAGGTCGCGGCAATCCTGCCTTCGTGCAGCAGCGACGCCGCGTTGTAGCGCCGGCCGCCGGCGAGCTGCGGATGTCCGACCACGATCCTGATTCCCTGGGCCGCGGCGGCAAGTTCCTCCAGCCTCGCCGCGCAGTCGCGGAAGAATCCGTCACGCAGCAGCAAGTCCTCGGGAGGATAGCCGCACAGCGACAGCTCCGGAGTCAGCAATAGCGCGGCGCCGGCAGCCTTGGCGCGTGCGGCGCAATCCAGAATTTTGGCGGCATTGCCAGCAAGGTCGCCGAGCACGCAATTGATCTGCGCGACAGCGATTTTTACCGTGTTGCTCATCGGCGGATTATAACGCTTGCAGCGCACC
>QYQC01000065.1 GCA_007280315.1 Betaproteobacteria bacterium
AAATACCCACTTCCGCGCCCAGGCCGTATTCGAAGCCGTCGGCAAATCGCGTCGAGACGTTGACCATGACCGAGCTCGAATCGACCTCGCGCAGGAACCGCTGCGCCCTTTCCTGATCCTCGGTGACGATGGCGTCGGTGTGCGCCGAGCCGTATTTGGCGATGTGCTCCATTGCCTGGTCGATGTCCTTCACCACACGCACCGCCAGAATCGGCGCCAGATATTCCGTGTACCAGTCCTCTTCGCTCGCCGGCTTGATCGCGGGCACGATGCGCATCGATTGCGCGTCGCCGCGTAGTTCCACGCCCTTGTCGAAATAGATTCTTGCGAGCGCCGGTAGCACCGTCGCCGCCACGCCTTCGGCCAGCAGCAGTGTCTCCATGGTGTTGCAGGTGCCGTAGCGCTGCGTCTTGGCGTTGTCGGCGATGGCAATCGCCTTGGCAATGTCGGCACGATCGTCGATATAGACGTGGCACACGCCGTCGAGATGCTTGATCATCGGGATGCGCGATTCGGCCATGACGCGCTCGATCAGGCCCTTGCCGCCGCGCGGCACGATGATGTCGACGTAGCGGTTCATCGTCAGCAGTTCGCCCACCGCGGCGCGATCGCTGGTTGCCACCACCTGTATCGCCGCCTGCGGCATGGCTGCTGCTTCCAGACCCTCGTGCATGCGCGCGGCGATCGCACGATTGCAGCGCAGCGCCTCGCTGCCGCCGCGCAGGATGGCGGCGTTGCCCGACTTCAGGCACAGCCCCGCCGCATCGGCGGTGACGTTGGGTCGCGACTCGTAAATGATGCCGATCACGCCCAGCGGCACGCGCATGCGCCCGACGCGGATACCGCTCGGGCGTTCGCGCAACTCGGTGACGGCGCCCACTGGGTCGGGAAGGCGTGCGATCTGTTCCAGCCCCTCGGCCATGGCTTCGACGCCGTCGGCGTCGAGTTCCAGCCGGTCGAGAAGCGCCGGTGCAAGGCCGCGGGCGCGCGCTTCGGCCACGTCCTCGGCGTTGGCGGCGAGTAACAGCGCTGCATCGCGCCGGATCGCCGCGGCGGCGGCGGCGAGCGCGCGATCTTTGCTCGCGCTGTCGGCGCGCGCCAGCACGCGCGCGGCCGCGCGCGCTTGTTCGCCCAGTTGGCGCATGTAGAGCGCGACGTCCTTGATTTCGGCAACTGCGTCCATGCGCACGATTTTACCCCCCCAGACCGATCAAGGCCTAGTCGTAGGCGCGCAGCGGACGCGCCCCGCCGACAAGGGCAACGACCAACTTCGACATTGGTAGGAGTGCAGCCCTTCGACCCACCCTGCGGGGGAGGGCTGCCTTCTGCGGTCGATCGGGCCAGGCCTAAGCCAGCACGTCCGGATCGAGCTGGCGTTCGAGATGTGTGAGCTGGTCCTTCAGCAGCAGCTTGCGTTTTTTCAGCCGCTGCAGGCGCAATTGGTCCGGCAGGTGGTTTTCCGACAGACGCGCGATGGCGTCGTCGAGGTCATCGTGTTCCGTCTGCAACTCGCTGATGCGCTGTCGCAGCGCGGCGTGTAGCGCTTCGTCATCGTCCATGGCTCTGACCCCCTGGGAATAGATTACACCTTTCGCGTGGCCCAGGCGAGCATGGCGATGCCGGCGAAGATCATCGGCAGCGAGAGCCATTGTCCCATCGACAGGTTGAACGCCAGCAGACCAAGAAAATCGTCGGGCTCGCGAAAAAATTCAGCGCTAAAGCGCAGTGCGCCATAGCCAATCAGAAATATTGCCGATACCGCACCTGTGGGGCGCGGTCTGGCCGAATACAGCCACAGTATGACGAACAGCAGCACGCCTTCGAGGGCAAACTGATACAGCTGCGAGGGATGGCGCGGCAGAGGGCCCGCGCCGCGGAATACGATGCCCCAGGGTTCGTCCGTTACGCGCCCCCACAACTCACCGTTGATAAAGTTGCCGACGCGCCCGGCCGCCAGGGCCGGCGCGGTCAGAGGCGCGATGAAATCGGTGATCGCGAGCCACTGGATGCGGTGCTTGCGCGCGATGTACAGCATCGCCAGAAGCACACCCAGAAACCCGCCGTGAAACGCCATTCCGCCCTGCCATACCGACAGGATTTCGAGTGGATGCGAAAAATAGTACGCGGGCTTGTAGAACAGCACGTAGCCCAATCGCCCGCCCATCACCACGCCCAGCACGCTGAAAAAAAACAGATCGTCGAACACTGCGTAAGAGATGCGTCCGCTCAGTCCTGACTTGATGCGGCTGCGCGCAAGCATGAAGGCGATGCCGAAACCCATGAGGTACATGAGGCCGTACCAGCGCACTGCCAGCGGACCGATGGAAACCGCAATGGGATCGATTTGAGGGTGGATCAACATGGTGCGGATTGGATGCCGGCGGGGATTGGAATGCAGTCCACATTGTATTGGAAATCCTGTCTGCGTCGCTGGGCAAGTTCTGCTCGGTTGTATCAAGCCGGAGCCGGTGCTATCTTCTCAGGCGTCAACAATGATCTAACCACCATCAGGAAATACGAAGGAGCAAGTCATGGCGGATAACCGCAGAAGCAGACTCATCACCCAGGGTGTCGCCCGCTCGCCCAACCGCGCCATGCTGCGCGCCGTGGGCTTTGGCGACGGCGATTTCGACAAACCCATCGTCGGCGTGGCCAACGGCCATTCGACCATGAACCCGTGCAACGCCGGCATCCAGCCGCTGGTGGATCGCGCCATGGCGGCGCTCGAGGCCAGAGGCGCCAAACCGCAGGTTTTCGGTGTACCCACCATTACCGATGGCATCGGCATGGGCACCGAGGCGATGAAATACAGCCTGGTGTCGCGCGAAGTCATCGCCGACTGCATCGAGACTTCGGTCAACGGTCAGGCGATGGACGGCGTGCTGGTGTGCGGCGGCTGCGACAAGAACATGCCCGGAGGCATGATGGCCATTGCACGCATGAACGTGCCCGGCATCTACGTCTACGCCGGAACCATCAAACCGGGCAAGTGGAAGGGCCAGGACCTGACCATCGTCAGCGCGTTCGAGGCGGTCGGCGCCTACGCCGCCGGCAAAATGAGTAAGGACGATTTTGTCGGCATCGAGAAAAACGCCTGCCCCTCGGTCGGCGCCTGCGGCGGTATGTTTACCGCCAACACCATGTCGTCCTCGTTCGAGGCGCTGGGCATGAGCCTGCTCGGGTCGTCGCAGATGGCGTCGCCCGACGCGGAGAAGGCCGTGTCCGCCGCCGCCTCGGCTGAAGTGCTGGTCAACGCCATTCGCAAACAAATTCTGCCGCGGCAGATTATTACGCGAAAATCGATAGAGAACGCGGTCAGTCTGGTGATGGCCACCGGCGGCTCCACCAACGCCGTGCTGCATTACCTCGCGATCGCCTCGGCAGCGCAGGTGAAGTGGAACATCGACGACTTCGAGCGCGTACGGCGCAAGGTGCCGGTGCTATGCGACCTGAAGCCCTCAGGCCGCTATGTCGCCGTCGATTTTCACCGCGCCGGCGGCGTGCCGCAAGTCCTGAAAATGCTGCTGGTGCATGGCCTGCTGCACGGCGAGTGCCTGACGATCACCGGCCGCACCATGGCACAGGAGCTGGCGGCGATTCCGGACGCGCCGCGCAGCAACCAGGACGTGATTCGCCCCTGGGCCAAGCCGATGTATGCGCAGGGGCATCTTGCGATTCTCAAAGGCAACCTCGCACCGGAGGGCTGCGTGGCCAAGATCACCGGGCTGAAGAAGACCTCGATCACCGGCCCTGCGCGCGTGTTCGACTCCGAGCCCAAGTGCATGGACGCAATCATGGCGAAGCGCATCAAGCCGGGCGACGTGGTGGTGATTCGCTACGAGGGTCCGAAAGGCGGGCCGGGAATGCAGGAAATGCTGGCGCCCACTTCGGCGCTGATCGGCCAGGGGCTGGGCGAATCAGTTGGCCTGATTACCGACGGACGGTTTTCCGGCGGCACCTGGGGCATGGTGGTCGGGCACGTCGCGCCCGAGGCGTACGTCGGCGGGCCGATCGCACTGGTGAACGAGGGCGACTCCATCACAATCGACGCGAAAAAGCGCCTGATCCAGGTGAACCTCAGCGCCAAGGAACTCGCCGCGCGGCGCAGGAAATGGAAGGCGCCCAAACCGCGTTATACCCGCGGCTTGCTTGCCAAGTACATGAAGCTGGTCTCCACTGCCAGTCTGGGCGCGATCACCGACGGTGATTTATAGGGGAATGGCATTCGTGCAAGTGCTTGCAAGACCTGCGCGCTGCGCGCGCCAACCAGGTATTCCGTACGGATGAAAAGCCATCCGCACGGAATACCTGGTTATGGTTAACCCCAATCGTTGTGTCGGGTTTTTATTCAAGATCGTCGATTACGTGCGGACGGTTTTTCGTCCGTACGCAATCGACGATCCGCGCGGACGGGGTTATCGTCCGCGCCACATCGCAACCGTACACCATGCAGACGTGATTCAAGTCGCAGCAAACATATAGATACCATGCCCAATCGCCTCGCTTACGAGACCAGTCCCTACCTGCAGCAGCACGCGGACAACCCGGTGGACTGGTATGCGTGGGGAGAGGAGGCCCTGCAGGCCGCGCGCGCCCAGGACAAGCCGATACTGTTGTCGATCGGCTATTCCGCCTGCCACTGGTGCCACGTGATGGCGCACGAATCGTTCGAGGACGACGACATCGCGGCCATGATGAACAGCCAATTCATCAACATCAAAGTTGACCGCGAAGAGCGACCCGACCTGGACCAGATTTACCAGCTGGCACAGCAGATGATCAGCCAGCGCTCAGGCGGCTGGCCGCTGACCATGTTTCTTACGCCGGCGCAGGAGCCGTTCTTCGGCGGGACCTATTTTCCCAAGACGCCGCGCTACGGCCTGCCCGGATTCGCGGATCTGCTCGCACGGGTGGCGCAGTTCTACGCTGCCGAGCGCACGCAGATCGCGCAACAGGGCGAGGCCATTCTTGCCGGGTTCGAGCGCACGCAGCCGGCGATTCCGGCACATCATTCGGAGTTCTCCGCCGGACCGATCGACCTGGCACTGGAAAACCTGGCGAAGAGTTACGACGCGCGCTACGGCGGATTTGGCGCGGCGCCCAAGTTCCCTCATCCTGCCGACCTCGAGCTTTGTCTGCGGCGCCATACGCAGGATCGAATGCGAACCGGCGGTGACGGCGTTCAAGGCGGTGCCGCGGCGAACCGGATCGACACGCCTGCAATGGCGATCTACACGCTGGGCCGGATGGCGGTGGGGGGCATTTACGATCAGCTCGGCGGCGGCTTCTGCCGCTACAGCGTGGACGCCCATTGGCTGATTCCGCACTTCGAGAAGATGCTCTACGACAACGGGCCGCTGCTCGAACGCTACAGCGACGCGTGGGTGGTGACGCACGATCCCTTGTTTGCCGAAGTGGTCGAAGAAACCGCCGCCTGGACCATGCGCGAGATGCAGGCACCTACGGGCGGTTATTACTCCAGCCTGGACGCCGATTCCGAGCACGAGGAAGGAAAGTTCTATGTGTGGAAACCGGAGGCGGTGCATGCGCGTCTGAGCGCTGAAGAATATGCGGTGTGCGCACCGTTCTATGGGCTCGACCAGGCGGCCAACTTCGAAGGCAGGGATTGGCATCTGTATGTGGCGCGCGGGCTGGACGATATCGCCGCGCGCCTGGATAAACCAGTTGCAGAATGCGGCCTCCTGTTGTCCCAGGCGCGGGCCAAACTTTTTGCCGCGCGCGAGACGCGCATCCGTCCCGGACGCGACGAGAAGATCCTGACCAGCTGGAACGCGCTGATGATCGCCGGCATGGCGCGCGCAGCGCGCGTATTTGACCGCCCCGACTGGCTGGCCTCGGCGCGCGCAGCGCTCGAATTCATCCGCACTACGCTGTGGCAGGAGGAACAGGAATCGGCGCGGGCGCGCCTGCTCGCGACCTGCAAGGATGGCCGTGCGCACCTGAACGCCTATCTGGACGATTACGCCTACCTGCTCGCTGCACTTATCGAACTGATGCAGACCGATTTTCAGTTGCGCGACCTCAGGTTCGCGGAGGATCTGGCGGAAGTGCTGCTTGAGCAGTTCTATGATCCTGGGCCGGGCGGATTCTTCTTTACCAGCCACGATCATGAGAAACTCATTCACAGACCCAAACCGGGCTACGACAGCGCCACACCCTCGGGCAACGGGGTGGCGGCGCTGGCGCTGGGAAGGCTCGGGCATATCACCGGCGAATCGCGCCATCTCGATGCCGCCGAGCGTACCTTGCAGCTGTTTTATCCGGCGCTGGAACGGCATCCAGGCGGCTGCGCCAGCCTGCTGATGGCGCTGGAGGAGACAATCGAACCGCCGCAGGTAGTGGTACTGCGCGGCCCGGAAGGGGACATGCGGCAATGGCGGCGGGCGCTGGACCAAACGTATCTGCCATCCACGCTCCTATTCTCGCTTGCGCCCGGTATCAACGGCCTGCCACCGCTGCTGGCGAAGCCCCTGACGCAGGCGGCTGTCAACGCCTGGGTATGTCAGGGCGTTACTTGTTTAGCGCCCGTGGATACGCTGGAAAAGCTCCTGGGTGTACTCAAAACAGCTAAAATCCGGTAGCATGCCGCAGCTTGGCTTAAGCACCTATTCCCAAGGAGAATTCATGAAAACCTCAGTCACCTGTTTTATCGTCGCCGCCGGGCTGCTCGCCAGCGCCGGCAACGCGCTAGCATCGGAAGCGCTGGCCAAGAAGCACAACTGCCTCGCCTGCCACGCGGTGGACAAAAAACTGATCGGTCCGTCCTATAAGGACGTCGCAGCCAAGTTCAAGAGCGATCCGGGCGCCGAAGCCATGCTCATCGGAAAGGTAAAGAACGGAAGCTCCGGCACCTGGGGCCAGATTCCGATGCCGCCCAATGCGTCGGTTCCGGATGCGGATATCAAAACCTTGGTTAAATGGGTACTGTCCACCAAGTAGGTCCAATACGCGCGGAGGGGTGACCCCGACGCATTGGTTCTGGCGCGCCTGATGCACACTCGGGATCAGGCGCGCCGGTTTTGGAATGTTTCGATTATTTTCAGGGAGAACTCCATGCAACGCACGCAGTTGAGTCTTGCCGTATTAGCCGCCGTCGCGGCGTTCACTCTCGCCGGCTGCGGCGAGGAGAAAAAACCAGCGCCGGTAGTCGCAGCGCCGCCGGCAGCTCCGGCACCGGTGGTGGTAAAGCTTGGCCACGTCGGGCCGCTCACCGGCGGGATTGCGCATCTGGGCAAGGACAATGAAAACGGCGCGCGTCTGGCAGTGGACGAAGCCAACGCCAAGGGCCTGAAACTGGGCGGCAAGAGCGTCAAGCTGGAATTGCTCACCGAAGACGACCAGGCCGATCCCAAAGTCGGCACCACGGTGGCGCAGAAGCTGGTCGATGCCAAGGTTGCAGGCGTCGTTGGTCACCTCAACTCGGGCGTGACTATCCCGGCTTCCTCTATTTACAAGCAAGCGGGCATCCCGATGATCAGCGGTTCAGCCACCAATCCGCAGCTGACCGAGCAGGGCTTCAACAACGTGTTCCGCGTGGTCGGACGCGACGATCAGCAGGGCCCCGCGATTGCCAGCTACCTGCAGAGCGAGGTCAAGCCCAAGACCGTCGCCGTGATCGATGATGCCACCGCCTACGGCGAGGGCCTGGCGAACGAAGTCGAGAAAACCCTGAAGGCAGCCGGCGTGAAAGTATTGCCGCGCGAGAAGGGTTCGGACAAAACCGCCGACTTCAAGGCGATCCTCACCAAGATCAAGGGCAAGAAACCGGATGCTGTGTTCTACGGCGGCATGGACGCCACCGGCGGTCCGCTGTTGAAGCAGGGACGCGAGCTCGGCATCAAGGCGGTGTTCGCATTTGGCGACGGCGCGTGTACCGACAAAATGAAAGAACTTGCCGGCGACGCCGCCGAAGGGCTGCTGTGTTCGCAAGCCGGCCTGCCGGTCCAGGCGGCGAACAAGCAATTTCTCGATGCATACAAGGCGAAGTTCAAGATCGACCCGATTCTCTACGCACCGTTTACTTACGACGCAGCCAACCTGCTGATCGAGGCGATGAAGAAAGCGGATTCGGCCGATCCGGCGAAATACCTGCCCGAACTCGCCAAGAGCAGCTATGACGGCGCGAGTGGTCATATCGAGTTCGACGCCAAGGGTGATCGCAAAGACGCCGAAATGACGATTTTCACCATGAAGGGCGGCAAGATCGAACCGATTGCCATCATCAAGGGCGGAAAGACTACCAAGTTCGAAGACTTCATCAAAGCGGCAGCGCCCGCGGCACCTGCCGCACCTGCGGCCGAGGCGCCCAAAGCCGCGGCTGAACCGGCGAAACCAGCCGAGCCGGCGAAGAAGTAAGCGCGACAGGGTGATTTTCACCCGGAGCGAAAAAACAACGGCGCCTTCGGGCGCCGTTTTCTTGTCCGGCCGACGGTCCGTGTAACATGCGAAGCTCGGTTCGCCAGCCACGGCCGGTACGCAAGCCGAGCTTGCGGTTGTGCCAACGGTGCTCTTGATTTCAGCCAGCTATGGACATCTTCCTGCAGCAGATCATCAACGGACTCACCCTGGGGAGCGTCTACGCCATCGTCGCCCTGGGCTACACCATGGTCTACGGCATCATTCAGCTGATCAACTTCGCCCATGGCGAACTGGTGATGCTGGGCGCGATGGTTGCATTCTCGGTGATCGGCGCGCTCGCCGGCACCTCTCTGCCGCCGGTGCTGATCGTGCTCGCCGGCGTGCTCGCCGCCGTCCCGGCGTGCATGCTGGTGGGTTTCGCCATGGAGCGCATCGCCTATCGGCCGCTGCGCAATGCGCCGCGCCTTGCGCCGCTGATTACCGCCATCGGCATATCGATCATTCTGCAGCATGTTGCGCTGCTGGTGTGGAGCCGCAGCCCGCTTGCGTTTCCGCAGATCATCCCACTGGTTCGTTACTATATCGGGGGAGCGATTATTACCGGGGTGCAGATCGCCATCATTCTGACTTCAGTGCTGATGATGGCTGCGCTGACACTGCTGGTGTATCGCACCAAGCTCGGCATCGCCATGCGCGCGACGTCGCAGAATCCGCAGGTGGCCGGGCTGATGGGCATCGATATCAACCGCGTCATCTCCTTTACGTTCATTGTGGGCGCGGGCCTGGCGGCGGTAGCCGGGGTGATGGTCGGGACCTATTACGGCATCGCCCACTACAGCATGGGCTCGCTGCTGGGCATGAAGGCATTCTCGGCCGCTGTACTTGGCGGCATCGGCAATCTCGCGGGCGCGATGCTGGGCGGCATTCTCCTTGGCATCGTCGAAGCCCTGGGCGCGGGCTATATAGGCGATCTGACGAATAATGTATTCGGCAGCAACTACCAGGACGTGTTCGCCTTTATCGTGCTGATCGCAGTGCTGGTGTTCCGGCCCTCGGGCCTACTTGGTGAGCGTGTAGGGGACCGCGCATGAAGCGCCACGTGGAAATTCCAGGACGCGTGACAGGATGCGCGGCATGAATATTTTCGCCAATCCGCGGGCGAAATGGGTCGGCTTCACGCTGATCGCCATTGCGCTGGCTGGGCTGCCGTTTGCGCTGGCGTCGGCGGGAACCGCCTGGGTGCGGATTGCCAATCTCGCCATCCTATTCGTGTTCCTGTCGCTGGGGCTGAATATCGTGGTTGGCTTCGCCGGGCTGCTGGACCTGGGCTATATCGCGTTCTACGCAGTGGGGGCCTATGTGTATGCGCTGCTGGCGTCGCCGCATTTCAATCTGCATCTTCCGTTCTGGGTGATTTTGCCGATCGGCGCTCTGGTGGCGTGTCTGTTCGGCGTGCTACTGGGGGCGCCGACGCTCAAGCTTCGCGGCGACTACCTCGCCATTGTTACCCTTGGATTCGGCGAGATCGTGCGCATATTTCTCAACAATCTGTCGCAACCGGTCAACATCACCAATGGCCCGCAGGGTATCTCGCGCATCGATCCGTTCAGCTTCGGCTCGTTCAGCTTCAGCCAGAGCGAGACCATTCTCGGCGTCGATGTTTCCGGGCCGATCAAGTACTACTACATGCTGCTCGCGCTGCTCCTGCTGGCGATAGTTGTCAATCTGCGCCTGCAGCATTCGCGCATCGGCCGCGCCTGGGAGGCGATACGCGAGGACGAAATAGCGGCGCGTGCGATGGGCATCGATACGACGCGAATCAAGTTGCTTGCATTCGCCATGGGTGCGTCCTTCGGCGGTATCGCCGGCGGCATGTTTTCCGCCATCCAGGGCTTCATCAGCCCGGAGAGTTTTGTCCTGGTTGAATCCATCATGGTGTTGTCCATGGTGGTGCTGGGTGGCATGGGCAATGTCTGGGGGGTGGTGCTGGGAGCGGTGCTACTCTCATTCGTGCCGGAGCTCCTGCGCTACACCGTCGAGCCGCTGCAGAAGTCTCTGTTCGGGAGATCGATCATCGAGCCGGAGGTGATACGTATGCTGCTGTTCGGCCTGGCGCTGGTGCTGATGATGCTGTATCGGCCGGCCGGACTGCTGCCCTCGGCGGTAAGAAAACGCGAACTGTCGAAACCGGAGGACGGGGCGGAATGAGCGCGGCGCTGCTCGAGTGCACGGGTCTGGACAAGCGCTTTGGCGGAGTGCTGGCTCTGGCCGAAGTTGGATTCAGCATTAATCGCGGCGAGATTTACGGGCTGATCGGCCCCAACGGCGCCGGCAAGACGACGCTATTCAACACGCTTACCGGCATTTACGCCTGCGACTCGGGGGGGTTTCGCTTCGCCGGGGCGCCGCTTGCCGGACTCAGACCCGATCAGATCGCGGCGCGCGGCATTGCGCGCACGTTCCAGAATATCCGCCTGTTCGGCAATCTATCCGCCTTGGACAACGTGATGATCGGGCGCCATGTGCGCACGCGCGCCGGCGTGTTTGGCGCGATCCTGCGCACGCGTGCAACGCTAGACGAAGAAGCGGCGATCGAGAAGCGCGCTCTGGAATTGCTCAACTATGTGGGCATCGCGGCGCGCGCCAACGACGTGGCGCGGCAGCTGCCTTACGGCGACCAGCGGCGGCTGGAGATCGCGCGCGCCCTTGCCACAGAGCCCACACTCCTGGCGCTGGACGAACCGGCCGC
>QYQC01000199.1 GCA_007280315.1 Betaproteobacteria bacterium
CAGCCAGTAGAGCATCGCCGTGACCTTGGTGGTGTCGGCGATGGCGATTTTGATATTCGCCCAGGTCAGGCGCCGGTTGACCGCGGCCGCCACCATCGCGCCTATCACACCCACGCCGGCCGCTTCGGTCGGTGTGGCCCAGCCCAGATAGAGTGAACCCAGCACGCCGAAAGCAACGGCGGAGGGCAGCAGCAGGTCCTTCAGCAGCGCAAATTTCTGCGATAGCGGAATCGCGAGATCCTCCGCACTTGCCGGCGGTGCCAGCTGCGGCTGCAGTCGGCAACGTACGATGATGTAGGCGATATACATGCCCGCGAGCATTAGGCCGGGGACTACGCCCGCCATATAGAGCTGTCCGATGGACACGCCCGCGGTCAGACCCCACATGATGAATACCACGCTTGGCGGAATCAACGTCGCCAGGCCGCCGCCGGCACAGATGCAGCCGAGTGCCAGATCCTTCTTGTATCCGCGGTTGAGCATGGCGGGCAGCGCGACCACGCCCATGGTGACGATTTCCGCGCCGATTACGCCCACCATCGCCGCCATCAGCGCGCAGGAAATAATCACTGCCACAGCCAGTCCGCCGCGCATCTGCCCCGCCCACACGTGCACGGTGTTGAATATCGCCTCCGCGATTCCAGCGCGTTCCAGAATGCAGGCCATGAAAATGAACAGAGGCACCGACACCAGCACGTAGTTGCCCATCAGGGTGAACACGCGGCTTACGATCAGCGTCAACCCCGGTTCGCCGAACAGGAACAAGGTAAACACGACCGCGATCGAGCCGGTAGCAAAGGCGAGGGGCAGCCCCGCCAGGAGCAACACCATGAATGACGCGACGAACAGGAAGGACAGCAGCGTGATGCTCAAGGCTTCTTCTCCGCCAACCCCATTTCGCGCATGAGATTGGCGATTCCCTGCAACAGAAGCAGCAGGCCCGCAACAGGGATGGCGAGCTTCACCGGCCAGATCAGCGGGTTCCAGGGCGTGCCGGTAGTCTCACTCTGATTGAACGACATCCATGCCATCTGGCCGCCGACCCATATCAGGGCGCCGACGTAAAGCAGGAAGAACATGAAAGTGACGATATCGAGCCGGGCGCGCGCCTTTGAGCCGAGGTGATCGTAGATCAGGTCGATGCGTACGTGCCGGTGATGCAGATGTGCATAGGCGCCGGCGAGCAGATAGGCCACGGCGGAGACGTAAATGACGCTTTCGTTGCTCCAGATGGTCGGTTGGTTGAACAGTGTGCGCGCCACTACTTCGTACAATACTGCCAGTGTCACCAGCAGGATGGAATAGCCCCAGACCAGGCCCATCCAATGGTTAAGCTGGTCGATGAACCGGCAAAACCCCTCCGCCGCCGGATGACGCAGCGGAGGGTGCGCCGAATTTGCGGAGGGCTCCTGCGCCGGGGTCACGCGATCAGGCCGAGGTCGCGTAACCAGGCGATCTGCGAGTCATATGCCTTTTTGGCCAAGGGCGATTTCTTCGACCATTCGGTCCAGGTGGTGTGGGCGAGATCGCGCACTTTGCGCAGCTCGTCCGGACTCCAGGTGATCTGCACAATGCCCTTGGGCTTGAGTTCGGCGATGACGCGCACATCGTCCACCGCCACGCGCTCGATCTGGTCCCAGCTCCAATCGCGCACTGCACTCGCGAGAATCTGCCTGATGTCTTCCGGCAGGGCGCGCCATGCTGCCATGTTCACGGTGAAATCCTGGTTCGGCATGGAGTGGGTGAACATGGTGGGATACTTGGCGACCTCATGGAAGCCCATGCGCTGGTTCATCGACATCGTCGCCCAGTCGGCGGCGTCGACCACGCCCTTGTCCAGCGCGGAATACACTTCCCCGCCGGGGATCACCACCACCGATCCGCCCATCTTGGTCAGGATTTCCGCATTGAGGCCCTGCGGTGAGCGGATCTTGATGCCTTTGAAGTCGGCCATGTTGCGTATCGGCTTTTTCGACACAATGGACTCCAGGCCCCACCAGGAAACGCCGACGCAATAGGCGTTATAACGCGCATAGGCTTCGCGCAGCAGCTCCAGGCCGCCTTTGTAATGGAACCATGCGTCAGCCTGCCACGGATGCTGATAGGCGAAGGCGAGGTCGCCGATGACGGCAAACCCGGGATCCTTTCCGGTGAAATAGACCGGCGCCGTCGATTGCGCCTGCAGTACTCCGGCCTGCACCGCGTCGAGCGACTCGAAAACGCCCACCACGGAACCTGCCGCGAACGGTTGGATTTCCAGTCTACCGTTGGTGGCTTTCCCGACGTGGGTGCAGAAGTCCTGAAATACCTTGTAGGTCAGTTCGGCCGTGCTCCACATCGACTGCGCTTTCCATTTGATCGTCTGCTGCGATTTGACGATCGCCGGAAAACCCAGACTGGCGGCGCCCGCGACTGCCGCACCGGTCAGAAATTTTCGACGCTGAATGCTCATGATCTGTTCTCCCTTGGTAGTGGTTACGTTATGGCACGGTCACATTCCGCGGGATCGACACAGGTTGACAGCGTCCCGCTGCGCATTTACGATGATATATCAGTCGTATCCGCGAAACATATCACTAGCCAATCCCGAACGCAAGCTGGCCAGAGGCCGCCGGCCAGAGGAGAAAACAATGCCGAAGATGCTGTCAAACGCGGCGGTGCAGCAGTACCACCGCGACGGTTACTATTTTCCGGTCCCGGTGCTGAGCCGGGGCGAGGCGGCGCATTACCGCGGCTGTCTCGAACGGCACGAAGCCAAGACCGGCAAACCGCTGCAGGGGAACTGGCGGCACAAGACGCATCTGATCTTTACCTGGGCGGACGAACTCGCACACCATCCGAAGATACTCGATGCCGTGGAGGATGCGATCGGACCGGATATCCTGTGCTGGACCACCAATTTCTTCATCAAGGAAGCGAACAATCCAGGTTTCGTTTCCTGGCACCAGGATTCGACCTACTGGGGACTGGATCCGGATGAGGTCATCACGGCATGGGTCGCGTTTACCGAAGTCACGCCCGAAAACGGCTGCATGCAGGTGGTCCCCGGCAGTCACAAGGTGGATCAGCTGCCGCACACCGATACCTTCCACAAGGACAATCTGCTTTCGCGCGGCCAGGAAATCGCGGTGGACGTGGACAAGTCCAAGGCGGTCAGTCTGGTCCTGAACGCGGGCGAAATGTCCCTGCATCACATCAAGCTGGTGCATGGTTCAGACCCCAACCGCAGCGACGACCGGCGCATCGGCCTCGCAATCCGCTACATCCCCACACATGTGCGCCAGACCAAGGTGCGTGATTCGGCCATGCTGGTGCGCGGGAACGACAAGTACCATCATTTCGACTACGAACCGCGACCGCGCGCCGATCTGGACGATGCGGCGCTCAGGGCCCACGCCGATGCCGTCGAGCGCCAGGTGAAGGCACTGTATCAAGGTACCGACAAACAGGAATTCCGTGCCTGAGTGCACGCTACCATCGAGGAGAGCAGGTGACTGAAGAGCGCAAGAAATTGACCGTGCCGGATCTGAAGGAGGCGAAAAAAGCCGGGCGCAAGCTGGCAATGGCCTCGATTCCCGACTATCCCTCCGCGGTGTGGGCAGAGCGCGCCGGGCTGGACATTCTCGGCGTCGGTGACAGTCTGGGCATGGTGAGCTATGGCTTTTCCAACACCCTGCCGGTAACCGTGGACATGATGATCCAGCACTGCCAGGCGGTGCGGCGCGGTGCGCCCAACACGTTTAACCTTGTCGCCATGCCCTACGGCAGCTATCCCAACCCGGATATTGCGGTGATGAACGCGCTGCGCTTCATGAAGGAAGGCGCAGTCGATTGCGTCAAAATCCAGGGCGGGCGCGACAAATTTCCGATCCTGAAGGCTATCGCGGATGCGGGCGTGCCGGTAATGAGCCACGTCGGCATGTGCCCGCATTTCGTGCACCAGTACGGCGGCTTCAAACTGCAGGGCAAGACTGCCGACGAAGCGCTCAAGATTATCGACGACGCCGTTGCCATCCAGGAAGCCGGCTGTATCGGATTCGAAATCGAGGCCGTGCCCGCGCCCGTAGCGCGGGCGGTCGATGCGGCAGTGGACATTTTCACGTTCGGCATCGGCGCCGGCAGCGCCAGCTGCGGCCAACTGCTGCTGGCTTTCGATCTTCTCGGCGTATTCGATCAGTTCAAACCCAAATTTACCAAGCGCTACGCCAATATTTCCGAGATAGCGGTGGATGCGCTGAAGACCTATGCCGCCGAAGTGCGCGGCGGCCAGTTTCCGGATGCCGAGCACAGCTACACGATGAAGCCGGAAGAGATCACGCGCCTGGAGCAGGCAACCGGCAGGAAGCTGCAATAAAAGACGGCGCGGAGCCCGCGCCGTTTTCCGTAAAGCTCTTCCGGACTTAGCTGTAGTAGCGCTTGGCGCGCTTCTCGGCTTCCGCCGCCGCTTCTTTCGGAGACTTCTGTCCGACGCAGGCCGATGCGAACATGTCGACCACGATCCAGTCAGCCAGGCAGGCTGCCGATGCGTAGCCGAGGCTGCCGGCATAGCCGTGCGGCCGCAGACGCTCGACCACGCCCTTGAACGGCAGGTATTTCGGATCGTCGTTCCAGAACTTGTTGCTGTCGTAGGCCTTGAGCGGGTGGCTGACATAACCCAGCGACGCGGCCTGCCACGGTTCATATTGTTCGCGCTCCCACATGAAGCGCAAGAACTCCTTGGCCGCGTTCGGATACTTCCCGTATTTGAATACCATCGCTTGCGTCAGCAGATGCAGTTCGGTCGGTTTTCCTACCGGGCCCACGATCATGGGTGTGTGGTCGGTATCCGCCGCCACAGCTCGCTTGGCGGCGTCGGTGGAATTCTTCCCGGCGTAATAGATTGAGATGCCGTTCGAGGTCAGGCTGATCTTGCCTTCGAGGAAGGCGTTGTTGTTGGACACGCCGCTCCATCCCGCCGTACCTTCGATAAAGGTCTTGGACAGCTGTTGCATGTACTCGATGGCCTTGATCGTTTCCGGACTGTTGATTGCGACCTGATTCTTTTCATCGACAAGCTTGCCGCCGAAGCCCCAGAGGATGTTGTGCATCCAGGTTTCCGAGTCCCCGGTCGCATGCGACAGCGCGAACCCCGCGGGGTGACCGTTCTTTTGCAGCGCCTGGCACAGCTTGAGGTAATCGTCGAAGTTGGTCGGAAATTTGTCGAATCCGGCTTCCTTGACCCAGGACACGCGGTGCGTGAGCAGCGCACCGGCCGCGCCCAGCGGCAGGCCGATCCAGCGGCCTTTGTTGGTGGTACCGTAGGTGCGCGCCGCGGGAAACCAGCCGCCGTATTTCTTGCCCAGGTACTCGGCGAGGTCGGTGAGGTCGACCAGTTTTTCCGGATACAGATGCGGATCGTCTAGCCAGCCCACGATGATGTCCGGCCCTGCGCCGACGTTGGCGGCAACCGCCGCTTTCGGTCGCACGTCTTCCCAGTTCTCATGATCCGTGCGCACCTCGATGCCGTATTTTTCGATGAATTTCTTGGTGTTCACCATCCACATGTCTTCGTCGGCCTGCACGAAGCGTTTCCAGCGCAGCACGCGCAACTTGGCGCCTTTCTCCGGCTTGAAGCTTGTTTGAGCCTGCGCGCTCTTGATCCAGAACATCGGACCCATGGTCGCCAAAGCGCTCATGCCACCGACGATTCTCCGCCTGGTTTGGTTCGTCATTTGATTCTCCTTTGGTTGAACAACGGTCTATTTGGCGACTTCGCTCACTTCAAAGAACCGCTTTGCCGAAGCGGTCTGGTTCTCGTAAATCGATCCTGGATTCAATGCGGGGGGCAGCGGCATGCGTATCGGGCAGTCGACCATGCGCGGAACGATGGATTCCTGGCCGAACAGCAGCCGCCCCCTGAATTCGTCATAGTCGGGAATTCCCATCAACGGGAACGCGTCTGCGGCGGAAACTTCATACAGCAGCAGTCCGCGCGAGCGGTTTGACGTGTTCTGCGCCGAACCGTGCACGACGCGCACATGATGAAACGAGCACGAACCGGCCGGCCCCACGCAGGGTATCGCGTCATCGATACGCAGGCCCGCAGCTTCGAAGTCCATCGCGCCGCAAAAGCGCCCGTCAGCGCCATGATGATCGTAGGTTGGGCCAAGGTGGGTGCCGGGCACGATGTACAACGCTCCGTTTTCGACCGACGTGTCATCGAGCATCACGCCGATGGCAAGCAGGTCGTCGTTGGTGTGCGGATAAAAAGCCCAATCCTGGTGCCATTCCACCGGAGAGCCGAAGCGGGGCGCTTTCAAGTTGAGCTTGGAGCCGTGCAGGCGAACGCTGTCACCGAGCAGAGCCCGCAGAATCGACGTCAGTTTTTGCGAGCGCACGAAATCGGCAAATACCGGATGGACCAGGTGCGGCGTCTTGATGCGGCGCACCCGCGGTTCATCGCTGCTGTGCCCGGGTTCCAGGTCGTATACCTTGTCGTGGGTCTTGACGGTGCGCGATCCTTCCACGAGATCGGCAAGCACTTTTTTCATCTGCGCGCGCGTGCCATCGTCGAGCACGCCTTCCACCACGATCGCGCCGACTTCCTTGTACTCGCCAATTTGCTTCCTGCTCAGCATGTTTTCAAAACCTCCGATTGCAGCGTTTAACAGACAACGACTGGATGCGCATTCCTGTCTACTCCTTGATCGCCCCGGTCATGCCGGCGACGTAGTATTCGACGAAGAACGAGTACAGCACCGCGACCGGAAGCGAGCCGAACAGCGCGCCGGCCATGAGCGAGCCCCAGTGATAGACGTCGCCGTCCACCAGCTCGGTAAGGACGCCGACGGGAATGGTCTTGTTCTCCGACGACGAAACGAAAGTTAGCGCGTAGATGAATTCGTTCCAGGAAAGAGTGAATGCGAAAATCCCTGCGGATATCAGGCCGGGAACGGCCAGGGGGAGCACAATTTTCAGCAGAATCTGCATTCTGGTCGCGCCGTCGATCAGGGCACATTCTTCCAGTTCGAACGGGATGGACTTGAAATACCCCATCAGCAGCCAGGTGCAGAATGGGATCAGAAATGTCGGATAGGTCAGGATCAGCGCCCAGCGCGAGTCGAACAGTCCCAATTTGTACACCATGGTCGCCAGCGGAATGAACAGGATCGACGGCGGCACGAGATAGGCGCCGAATATGCTCAGTCCGACCCAGCGGCTGCCTTTGAAACGCAGGCGCTCGACCGCATAGGCGGCGAGCACGCTGGCAAACAGGGAAATGAACGTAGAGGTCACGGACACCAGTAGCGTGTTCCACAACCATTCCGGATATGACGTCTCGAACAACAGCTTCTTGATATTGTGAAGCGTAGGGTTCCACACCCAGAACGGGCTGTTCCGTTCATAGTCGTAGATGTCGTCGTTGCTCTTGAAGGTGGTGATGGTCATCCAGTAGAACGGGAACAGGAGGATGAACGTGAACGCCGCGAGCGGCAGGTACACGGTCACGAATTTTCGCTGCCGCGTCAGTAGATAGTCCATCCCGCCTTCCGAATACGGCGTTTCCGCTGGTGCATCCATCTTGAGGTCTTTCGCCATCACGTCAATCCTTGCTTCCCTGCTGCCAGGCGCGGCGTTGCAGCCCGAAGAAACTGATCAGTATGGCGGCAACCAGAAACGGCACCATCGCCATGGCGATCGCCGCGCCTTCCGCCAGCTGCCCGCCCGGTATCGCGCGCTGGAACGATAGCGTCGCCATGAGGTGGGTAGCGTTCACCGGACCGCCGCGCGTGATCACGTATATCAACTGAAAGTCCGTAAAAGTAAACAAAACGGAAAACGTCATTACGATTGCGATGATAGGCGTAAGCAGGGGGTAGGTTATGTGTCTGAAGCTCTGCCAACGGGTAGCGCCGTCTATGGTTGCGGCCTCGTAGAGCGCGGGCGATATCGTCTGCAGCCCGGCAAGCAGGGAGATCGCGACAAACGGGATCCCGCGCCAGATATTCGCGGCCACGACCGAAAAGCGCGCGTTCCAGCCGTTACCGAGAAAATCGATGTAGCTATCGATGATTCCGGCCTTGATCAGTATCCAGGAGATGATGGAGAACTGGCTGTCGTACATCCACCAGAAGGCGATCGCGGAAAGCGTCGTCGGCACGATCCACGGCAGCAGCAGAATCGCGCGCATGAAGGATTTAAGTGCAATATTCTGGTTGAGCAGCAGCGCAAGCAGCAATCCGAGAATAAATTTGAACACGCTTGCCACAGCGGTGTAGCCGATGGTGTTGTACACCGACAGCCAGAATACGCTGTCGTGGAACAGTGACTCGTAGTTTGCCAGTCCGATGAACACGCCGGGGCGACCGATCTTGGTGTCGGTCAACCCCAGCCATAGTCCGAGTCCGAGCGGATAGGTGAGGAACACCAGCAGAATCGAAGCGGCTGGCAGCATGAATATGAGCCCCAGCAGGTCGGCATTGTTGTTGAACCGAGTCAGCAGTTTCAGGCTGGAAGATTTTGACAACGCCTACTCCGACAGCACAATTAATCGTTGGTAGGGGGAATTACCATTGCACACGCGGCAGGTTCTTAAGCTGCTGCGCTTACCAGTTGCTTCACCAACGCCACGGTTTCATGAGCGCTGCCGGCGAAACCGTCTGCACCGATCTGCTTTGCGTATTCCTTGGTGACCGCGGCGCCGCCCACCATGATTTTACAGCGGCCGCGCAATTGCCGATTGTCGAGCGCCTTGATAACCTCGCGCATTTCCACCATGGTCGTGGTGAGCAGCGCCGATAAGCCGAGGACCTGGGGTTGGAACTCGGCAACCGCGTCGCAAAACGCTTCACGCGAGACGTTGATGCCGAGGTCGCGCACCTCATAACCGACGCCTTTGAGCAGTGTTACCACGAGATTCTTCCCGATATCGTGCATGTCACCCTTGACCGTTCCGATCAGCACCCGGCCACCCTGGGCATCGCCGCCCCGGGCAAGCAGCGGTTCGAGCACCTCCATCGCCGCGGTCATGGCGCGTGCCGCCAGGAGCACCTGCGGGATGAACGCTTCGCCCGTGGCCATGCGCCTGCCGACTTCGCTGATGGCGCTGATCAAGCCGTGCTCGAGAATTGCTTCCGCCTTTACGCCGCTATCGACCAGCGCCTGCACATGCGACTTGATCTCCTTGTGCTTGCCCTTGCTCACGTCCAGTCGCACTAGGGCAAAGCGGTCCTCAGGCTGCGTTACGGGCGCAGTCGGTGTGGGCCCGGCCGGCGCGGGAATCGCCGCGGCGGGGGCCGCGCGAAACGCGCCGGCGGCGAGCGGCAGCTGTCCTTCGCGCTCGACACGTTCGCCGATACGTTGCAGCCGAGAGAAAATGGCGTTGGGCGGGACCTGATCGGCAATACCGACGAGCATGCGCTTGCCAGGCGCGACCGCTTTGAACAACTGGTCCAGGTAGGCCTCGAAGTCAGCTTCGTTGGTTTCCGGGAGCACAATGGTCGAAGGAATGCCGCCGCACAGTGTCAGGTGGCCGCTCCAGTGCCGGTAATATTCCGCCAGCGTGACCTTGGTCATCGGTGTCGGACAAATCGACTCGGCGATATGCATGCCCGAATCGCGAATCAGATCCATCAGTCCCTCGTTCTCGCCGTCGGTGTGGCACATGACCAGTTTGTCCGCCGACCCGAGCTGCCGCGACGCCTTGCGGATCCACGGCGTGATTTCCTTTTCGAAGTAGGGCGGGTAGGTGAGCATGTCGTCATAGTTGGCGCCCCACCACACAACCTCGGCGGGCGAAGTGCACAGGATGGTCAGCATCCCGTCGAACAGATGCTCCATTTTCCCGGCCAGCTCGAGCATCTTCGCGTTGTGGTCGGTGTAATGAAAATAGAACTGTGTCGGATCGAGCAAGTCGCGCTGAATCTGATGCACCGGCGATGCGCCCATGAAACCTTGCGCCACCGCCACGCCGTCGTCGCGCATTTCCTCGCTTACCCAGCGATTGAAGCGATCGAAGTTGGGCACTATGTCCATGTGTTCGAATATGTAACCGACAGGACCGTAATCCTCCGGCGTCTTGATCACGTGATCGACGATCATCGGGCTGGTGATGCCCAGCCGTTGTGACGACTGGTCGTAGAACATGGTGGAATGGACCATCCCGACCGGCGTATGGTATTCGACGCGGATGCGACCGTCCTTGCGTTGTACCTTTATCCCCACGTCGCGCGGCATAACGAAGTCGTAGAGCGTGTCGCGCGTGCTGAACAGGCCGATGCCGCGGTGCAGGTACATCTTCTGAACCTCGGCGTCCAGGATGTCGTCGGCGAAACGGAAATAAACGGTCCAGCCTTCGGCGCGGGCGATTTCATTCTGCGCGCGGCCGGCGTGCTGCTTCGGCAGCGTGCCTGATACCGAGTTTGCGAGATACCAGAGGTCGAGCCGCGGCACGTAGGGCAGGCGATCGACTTCTTCCCCGCGGAACGCGGCAAGCATACGGCCTTTGTGCGAATACATGGAATTTGGCTCCTGGCTAAAGGGCGGGCTGCTATTGACAGTCCGCAAGGCATGCTTCGAAAACACGCAACCCTGGCTACATCGTCGCTCCGGTCTGCCCGCGCGCAGCTGCCGCGTCCTCCTTCTGCTGCAGTGAAAAAATCGAAGTGTAGCCACCCGACCAGTCCGGCGGGATCAGGCAGGGGCGCGGGTCGTGATGCGCGAACGCGGCGCGCTTGCCGCGGATGATCGCCTGGTCGTGCTTGGGCTTTATCGGGTTCACGGTGTAGGGGAAGGCATCGGCGGAAGTCAGCGTGTAGAGGAGCAGCGGCCGTCCCAGGTCGGAGTCGTTGCGCGGTGAACCGTGGATCGTGCGGCAATTGTGCAGGGTGAGCGAGCCGGCCGGTCCGGTGAGGTACACCGCCTTCGATAGATCGAGCTTTGCCAGATCGCGGTCGGCGAGGCAGCCGACCCAGTTGCCCTGGTCGTCGTACTGGGTGAGCAGGGGCTCGATCAGTTGGCTTTTCGGGATTACACCCAGGGGGCCCTGTTCCATGCCGCAATCGTAGATGTAGGTGCCTACCGTGAGCGGCGAATAATTGGTATGCGGCCAGAACGAAATGTCGTAATGCCATTTCACCTCCTCGCCGCCTTTTTTCCATTTGAAATTGAGCTTGGAGTGATGAAACTTGACGTCGGGTCCGACCAGGTCGGCCACCGCATCTGGCATAACCGACTTGGTGCAGTAGTCCCAGAACACCGGGTGGTGTTCGGCCGGGTTCGACACCCGCCGCAGGCGCGGCGCGTCGGGGCGGTGGTCGGGTTCCAGATCGAAGATGGTGTCCGATTTCGACACCTTGCGGCTGCGTTCGATCATTTCCTCGGTGGCGTCGCGCAGCTTTTTGATCCATTCGTCGCCGATGATTTTCTCCAGCAGGATATAGCCATCGGAAAAATACGCCTCGCGCTGTGACTGGGTCAGAACACGCGGGGAGATGGCCAGAATTTGTTCAGGTGTCATATTGCGTCCTCCTACGTCTGTTGGCACCGGTCATGCGTCGGTTTTTTGAGCGCATGACACCAGCTAAAATCGAAGCATTATGCTCGGCAGATAGGTAACGAGCACGGGGAAGATCATCACGATCACCAGCGTCAAGCATTGCAGCACGATGAACGGCGTCACCCCCCGATACATATCGCGGATGGTAATTTCGTCCGGCGCCACCGCGCGCAGGTAGAAAATCGCCGGCGCCATCGGCGGCGTAAGGTAGGACGTCTGGATCATGATCAGGAACAGGATCAGGAACCATACCGGATCGAATCCGGCCGCGATAACCAGGGGGGTGAACAGCGGCACGAAGATCAGCACGATCGAAATCCAGTCGAGGAAGAAGCCGGCGATGAATATGATGAACATCATCAGCGACAGCAGCATCCACGGCGAAAGATGCGCCTTGCTGATCAGTATGTTTGCCGTTGCAATGCCGCCGCCGCCAATGAATACGCCTGTAAACAAGGTGCCAGCGAGCAGCACCGTCATGATCATCGAGGTGATTTTGAGCGTCTTGATCAGCGCCTCGTACAGACCGCTCCAGCTGAAGCGGCGGTAGAGCAGGGTGAGGAATACCGAGGCGAGCGCACCGATCGCCGCCGCCTCGGTAGGCGAAGCCCAGCCGAGCAGGATGGAGCCGAGGACGGCGAAAATCATGAACAGGGGCGGCAGCAGATTGCGCGTGCTGATCCACAACTTTTCCGTGAAAGCGGGTTCGCCAGGCTCGGGCGGGATGCGTGCGCCCTTGCTTGGGTCTATGACGCACAGGGTGAAAATGTAAATCAAATACAAGCTGGCCATGATCAGGCCGGGAAACACCATGCCGTAGAGCAGGTCGCCCACCGACACGTTGGCGAGCGGCCCCATGACCACCGCCACCACCGAGGGCGGAATGATAGTGCCGAGCGATCCGCCGGCGCAGATGCTGCCGGAGATCAGCGCCTTGTCGTATTTGTAGCGCAGCATGATTGGAATGGTGAGCATGCCTACCACCGATTCGGTCGCGCCGATGACGCCGCTCGACGCGGCGAAAATAATACACATGCAGATAGTGGCGAGCGCCAGGCCGCCCGGCAGGCGCCGCGTCCAGATGTGGATCGCCTCGAACAACTTGTCGGCGATTCCCGATTTTTCCAGCATTGCGCCCATAAACACGAACAGCGGCACGGCGGCAAACACGAAATTGGAGGAAATGTCCTCGATCTTGTCGATGAACTGATAGATGACGTTGTCGCCGAAGATCATCAGGCCGAATAGCACCGCCGTGATCATCATCGAGAACGCGACCTGGATGCCCAGGAACATCAGGGTAAACGCCAGCGGCAGCATCAGGAACGGGAGGAGGCTCATCCCTTGCTCCCGCTGCTCAATTTGCGTGCGCTCTTTACCACTTCGGCCATGATCTGCAGCGCCAACAGGACGAAGGCGACCAGAAACACGATTCGATAGGGCCACACCGGCAGGTTCATTGCCGAGCTGCCACTATGCTCGTTGCTCAGGTAGCCTGCCATGAGGTATTTATACAACTCGTAGCTCAGCCACAGCATCAACGGCAGCGTGACACAGTATCCGAGGAGATCGATGACCGCGCGCGTGCGCGCCGAGAACTTGCCGCTGAATACGTCGATGCGGATGTGTTCGCCCTCGCGCAGGGTGTAGGCCATGCCGAGCAGGAAATGCGAACCGGTGAGCAGGTAGCCGACCTCGTACGCCCAGATGGTCGGTGCGTTCATGACGTAGCGTACGAACACTTCGTAGCAGGTCGCGAGCACCAGTGGAACCAGGGCGAACGAGGCGAGTATGCCGAAACTGCCGGTGACGCGCTCGATGTATTTGATGAGCGCATTCATTGCGCCGCTCCCATTAGGCTTTGCAGACAACTGGCAGCCCCTGCGCGCGGCTGCCCATTCGAATCATGGCAGTCACGACGCCCGAGTGACGCGGGTTTTTGGACCAACCAGAAACAAGATGGGGTGCCTGTGCACCCCATCGATGAAGCGCAATCGGTCAGGGTCTAACCTTGACCGTGCGCCAGGCGGCTGCGCCTTTCCACAGCGCGTCCTGTTCCTTCTGGCTCTTGAACACCTTGGCGAACCAGGGGTACTTCCCTTCCGCGGCTGTCTTTTCCGCCCATTTGAGACCGATCTCGCGCCCTTTGTATTGGACTTCGGGTGAAAGTTCGATCAGGGTGTTGCCGGCTTTTTTGTAGAACTCCAGTGCTTTCGCGTCCTCCTGGCCGACTTTCATCCAGAAGTCGAGCGTCACCAGTCGGGCCACGGTTTCAATCAGTTTCTTGTCCGAGTCCGAAAGCTTCGCCCAGGCTTCCTTGTTGATCACCAGCTCGAACGGAGCGGTAGGCTGGTGCACGCCCGGATAGATGATGTACTTGGCGATCTTGTGGAAGCCCATCGAGATGTTCTCGTACAGCGTGCCCCACTCGGTGGCGTCGATGGCGCCGCGCTCGAGCATCGGATACACCTCGGCGCCCGGTGTGGTCACCGGCGCCGCACCCAGGTCCTTGGCCATCTCCAGCCAGGCGCCGGCGGTGCGCATCTTCAGGCCCTTAAGGTCGGCCAGCGTCCGCACCGGCTTTCTCGAATGCAGAAAGGCTTCGGCAGTGCGCGCGCCCAGCGGAAACGAGATGACGCCTTCCGTTTCCTCGCGGAACTGACGCTGCATTTCGACGCCGCCGTCCTCATACAGCCAATGCAGCATGCGCTCGGTGTCGAACGACCCGGCGTAGCCGCCGAACAGTACCGTGGTCGGATCCTTGCCCCAGTCGTAGCCCATCCAGGTATGGCCCATTTCGGCGATGCCGTTCTTGACTGTTTCCGGCACTTTCAGCGCATTGCCCAGCGCGCCGCCCGGGAACACCTGAATTTTGAAGCGCCCGCCCGAGAGCTGTTCCAACTTTTCGGCGAAGGCCTTGGAGCCGAGGTCCATCAGCGGACCACCGCCCCAGCCGGTGGCCATTTTCCAGTTGTAAGTCGCACCCTGCGCATGGGCGCCTGCGGATATCGCCAGCGCCACGGTGGCAACGCCGATTTTCAGAAAATCACGTTTTTTCATGTCTCTCCTCCTGGTGGATAAATGCTGCTCGATCTGGCTGCTGTTTCGCTGGTCTGTTGCGCCTTGGTCCGGTTCGTCGTCGAGTCGGTGATATATCATCTGTATGTCTGTCACATCGTACGCGTCCATCGGCTGCTTTTCAAGCCGTGAAGTCGATTTTTTGTACGCAATTTTCGACTTCGTCGGATCGTCCGCCTACGCTGCCATCAGCCGCTTTGCGAGTTCGACCGCCTCTCCGGCGTCTCCCGCATAGCCGTCGGCGCCGATGTCGCGGGCGAACTTTGCATTCACCGCCGCGCCGCCGACGATGATTTTCACCCGGTCTCTCAGTCCGGCCGATGCAAGCGCCTGGATCACCTTGGCCATTTCCGCCATCGTCGTGGTCAGCAGCGCGGACAGGCCGATGATGTCCGGTTGGTACTCTTCCACCGCCTTGACGAATGCCTCGGGCGCGAGGTTTATTCCCAAGTCCTTCACGTCGAAGCCCACGCCGCGCAGCATGGTGACCACCATGTTCTTGCCAATGTCGTGAAAGTCCCCGCGCACCGTGCCGACCAGAGCCTTGCCGGTGATTTCGCGCTTGCTCGAAGCCAAATGTGGCTCCAGAATTTTCAGGCCCTCGTTCATCGACCTGGCCGACAGCAGCACCTGGGGTATGAACAATTCGCCACTGCCGAACTTCACGCCGATGGCCTGCATGGTCTCGAGCATGCCGTGATCGAGAATCTGCTTCGCTGTGAATCCCTTGTCGAGCAACGCCTGCACCTGGCCGCCGATTTCCTTGTGCTTGCCCTTGACCACGGCATCGCGTACCAGAGCGTAATCCGCGTCCGAACCCGTCTGCGGCGTAACTTTGGCCTTGGCGTGCTCTATCTGTTCCGCCGACAGCGGCCGGGCGGCGCCCCCTTCGAGCGGCAGCCGCGCCTCTTTCTCCACCCGTTCGCCGATGCGGATCAGGCGCTCGAACACCGCATTCGGCGGCGTGGTGTCTGCGATTCCGAGGACGAAGCGCCGGCCCGGCGCGATTACCTTGAACAGATGGTCCAGATAGTCCTCGAACTCCTGATCCGTGGCCGATTCGGCCAGCACCATGTTTGACGGTATCCCGCCGAACAGGGTCAGCTTGCTGCTCCACCTCTGGTAATACTCTTCGATTTTGACCTTGGTCATCGGATAGGGGCAGATGGCTTCGGCCACGTGCATGCCCGAGTCGCGGATCAGGTCCATCAGGCCGAAGTTCTCGCCGTCGCAGTGCACCAGTGCGATTTTGCCGGATGCACCGAGCGCCGCCGATGCCTTGCGAATCCACGGCGTGATCTCCTTCTCGAAATATTCCGGGTAGGTGATCATGTCGTCGACGTTTCCGCCCCACAGGACCAGTTCCGCCGGCGAGTCGGCGATGATCTTCAGTCCCTGGTCGAAGAAATTTTCGACGCTCTTCGCCAGCGCGCGCATCTCCTTCTGGCAGTCGTTGTAGTGGAAGTAGAAATCGGTCGCGTCCAGAAATTCCTTCTGGATGTGGTGCATGGGCGAACACGCGAGGCCTATCATGGTGCCGGGCACGCCGTCCTCGCCGATATATTTCTGCCAGGCGCGGAAGCGTTCGAAGCTCGGAACCAGCTCGATGTTCTCGAACAGGTAGCCCACCACCTTGTAATCCTCGGTTCGCTTGATCACATGCTCTTCGATCCAGGTAATCGAAGCGCCGGCGCGCCGCATTTCGTCGGAATACATGGTCTTGGTACTGACGCTTCCCACCGGCGTGTGGTAGGTCACCGTGGTGTAATCCCCCTCACGCCGAACGTCGATATCGATGGAGGGCGCGAACCTGAAGTCGAACACCATTTCCTTGAGCCGGTAGAGCCCCAACGCGCGGTGCAGCGTGTCCTCGGGCTTTTCGACTTTGAGGAACTCCGGCACGATCTTGTGCAGGGCCCACCCCTGCGCGCGCGAAATCTCGTCCTGCGTACGTCCCTTGTGTTGCGCCGGCAGCGTATCGAAGGCGAGGTTGGCGTTGTACCAGAGGTCGATGCGCGGCACGTAGGGGAGGGTATCGGGCATCTCGCCCTTCAGGGCCGACAGTATTCTTTGCTTATGGCTGGCCATGCTGTTTCCTCGCGGGCTGCTGGGAATGCGTCGCCTGACAGCCGTCAGAGCGCTGCGGGTACTGTTCGCACGTCACTAACATATCAGCAATATATGAGATGCCGATTTGATGTGGATCAAACGGCGTTGAAATTGCCGGTAAGCGCGCTTGTGTCCTGCTGCGGGGTCGAAGCAGGTCCGGCGCGTCGTCTCGGTGGCGACTGCGCGGGAGCGATCAGGCAGGCTGCGCTTTCAGCGTGTGCCGTGCCAGCGCCTGCTTCAGTTCGGGCTTGATGTGGGTCTCGTCGTAGCCGTTGAAGATATGCCCTAACAGGCCTCGCTTCAGGTCGCTTGTACCCATGACCCAGTCGGCGATGGGAAACGTCAGGTTCATGTTGATATCCATCATGATCCCCTGATTGTGGTGCGCCGTATGGTGACGGCGGATGGTATTGACGCAGGGTACGTTGCGCACGAACCAGTTCTCGTGCACGTGGCAGCAGAAGTGGAAGGTCTCGTAGATCAGGTACTGTCCGACCATGGTGATGAGCAGGATGTAACCGGCGTTGGCGTTGATGACCCAGGCGAGCGCCAGCGCGAACGGCGTGCCGATGGCGATGAACGTAAACAGCGCGCGCCAGGGAAAGAAGATAATGCGGAACTCGCGCGTCGAATCGACCGTCATCACGCCGTCGGTAAAATACTGGTGGTGCTGGCGTGTGTGCCGGTCGTAGATGGCGCGCAGCGCCCATACATCGACCAGGCGGTGCATAACGTACTTGTGGATCCACCATTCGAACAGGTTGGAGAAGAAGAATACCGGCACCACCAGCAGCCATTCCCAGGCGGCGCCCTGCAGCCGCGACACGCAATAGGAAATGACCGAGAGGCCGACCGCATACATCACGCCGACATGCACCAGACCGCTGTAGAGCGGATGAATCTGCGCGATGTATTCCTCGCGGAATTTCTTCTGGCGTTCTGACATCATGGCGGGCCTCCTTTTTCTGCAATGGTGCGCGCAACCGTACCTGTCCGGTGGCGCTTAAATTACTGATATATCAGCCGTATATTTGTCGATACTACGCGCAGCGCGGGAATTTTTCAAGCGTTGCGGGCGTGTCGCGTCAGTCGGCCCACTCGATTGGGGCAGGGCAAGCGCAGGCTCAGGCGGTGCGCACCTGCGCCGAGCGGTCCCACAGATTGGGAATAACGCTGTTGTTGTAGCCGGAAACAAAGCTCTTTACCTCGCCGGTTTCGCGCACGTAGACATGCCGCTTCACCGCGCCGATATTGGCGCCGTAGACGTGGATGCTGATCGACGGGCGATCGGTCAGGGCGTTGGATACGATATGAATGTCACCTAACGTCGGCGACACTGCATCGATGCCACCGGGTTCGATCAGGTGCTCGCCGGTCTTGCGCATCGCCTGCCCGTCGCCGGTTCGCTCGAATTCTTCGCATTTCTCCGCCCCGCGCAGTACGCCGACCAGGCCCCAGACCGTATGATCGTGCACCGGCGTGGTGTGGCCGGGACCCCAGACGAAGCTCACCACCGAAAAGCGTTCGAGCGGATCGCAGTAGAGCAGGTATTGGCGGTAGGTGTCGGGATGCGGCTGCGCGAATGCATCGGGCAGCCAGTCATCGCGTGCGATCAGTCCGGCGAGCAATTGTTTTCCCTCGCGCAGCATCGCCGGTTCATCCCGGCCGAATCTTTCGACCGCTTGCGTCATGTCCCTGACGAAGCGGCGCAGGTGTTCGACGTTGGCCATGTCCATCCTCCATTAGCGGTTCGATAACCCGTGCGCGCCTTCCCCGCGCCGGCTCAATCCGTCGTGGTCCGCACGCGGAAACGAAAAATAATCAGTCCGCAGTTACCGTATCGCGCGTGAATTGCGCGACCAGATCGAGCAGCTTGTCCATCGCTTTGCCCGCCGCCGTTTCGTCGCCGGCACCGATGCTGCGCGCGATGTCGGCATGCAGTTTGGCCGTGAGCGGCATGTCGGCGGCTTGCTTGTAATGGATGTACCAGAAGCGCCGCGACAGCGAGTGCATCAGGCTCATCGCTCCGGCGGCGAACTCGTTTCGCGCGGCCGCCGCCGAGAGTTCATTGAACTCGCGGTCCACGCGCATGAACGCGACGTCATCGTTGGTCTTGGCGCTTTTTTCGAATCGGCGCGCGAGTTCGATGAACTGCCCGCGCTCCTCTGGCGTTGCGCGCCGCGCCGCGCTTTTCGCCACCAGCCGCTCCACCTCGCGCCGTACTTCCAGCAGGCGCAGCTGACTTTTTACATTGATTTCGGAAACGATGATGCCGCGCCGGGGCAGGATGTTGACCAGGCGCTCGCGCGCCAGGCGCTGCAGGGCTTCGCGTATCGGCGTGCGTCCGATCCCCAGACTTTGCGACAGCACGGTCTCCGACACCGCGCTGCCGGGCGGCAGGTGCAGCGTGACGATCATTTCTTCCAGGTCGCGGTAGGCGCGGTCGGTCAGGGACGGTCCCGGTGCGCGCGCGCGCCGTGGCGGCTTTCTGCGGGCGGTTTTGTGCGGCGTCATTGCTGTTTGCGTTTTTCGACCAGGTTGAGAAATTTTTCGTACTCTTTTTCGTCAACGCCGTAGCTGTGATCGTCGTCGGGGAAGGTGCCGCCTTTGACGTCGGCGATATAGGCCTTGATCCCGTTCACCGCGACCTCCGTCAGGTTGGCGTAGCGTTTGGTGAATTTCGGTTTGAAATCGGTGAACACGCCGAGCAGGTCGTGGCACAAAAGTATCTGGCCGTCGGTGCCGACGCCGGCACCTATGCCGATGGTGGGAATTTCGAGCTGCTTCGAAATCACCGCCGCGATCTTTGCCGGGACTGCTTCGAATTCGAGCATGAAACAGCCCGCGTCCTGGATCGCCAGCGCGTCGCCCAGAATTTTCATCGCCGCCTCGGCGCTGCGCCCCTGGATGCGGAAGCCGCCGAACATGGCGATGGTGTGCGGCGTGAGGCCGATATGCGAAGCAGTCGGGATGCCTGCATCCACCAGCGCCTTGAGGATATGCGCCTGGGACTTTCCGCCTTGCGGCTTGACTGCGTCGCTGCCTGCGTCCTGCATGAAACGGGTGGCGTTCACCAGCGCCCGGTCAACGGTATTGTAGCTCTGGTAGGGCATGCAGCCGAGGACGAAGGTGGCCGGAGCGCCGCGGCGGATGGCCGCGGCATGCATCACCATCATGTCCATGGTCGCCGGGATGGTGCTCGGGTGTCCGTGCGCGATCATCGCCAGGCTGTCGCCGACAACGGCGACATCGACTCCCGCTGTTTCCGCCCACTTGGCCGCGGTATAGTCCGGGACCGACATGTACACCATCTTCTCGCCGCTGGTCTTGGAATCGCGGATTTCCTGGATGGTGCGTTTTTTTCGCTCCGCGCCTGGGGCTGTCTGGGCCACGCTGCGCTCCTTCTTCACCACTGATATGCACGGAGTATATCAATTGTTCATGTATTCGTGTAGACAAGCCGGGGTGCTAAACTCGAGCCGATATCGACGCGGCCGCAGCTGGTGTGCGCCGCAAATCGACGGGAGCGCAACATCATCGATCCCCTGAAACGCGTCCAGCGCCTGCGCTGGACGGCCTTCGCGCTGGGCGCCATGGCTTTCGTGCTGGCGTTTTTTCACCGCCTCGCGCCCGGCGCGATTGCGGGCGAATTGCAGCAGGCGTTCGCCGGATCGAGCGCGTCGCTGGGAGTCCTGGCCGCGACCTATTTTTACGTCTATTTCGCCATGCAGGTGCCCTCCGGTATTCTCGCCGACACGCTCGGGCCGCGCAAGATCTTCACCGCCGGGGCGCTGGTTGCCGGCGTGGGATCGGTTATGTTCGGACTGGCGCCGGATTTCGGTACGGCGGTGTCCGGGCGCCTGTTGGTCGGATTGGGTGTCTCGGTGGCCTTCATCGCCGTGCTGAAACTGAATGCCGCCTGGTTTCCGGAGCGCCGCTTCGCCACCATGACCGGTCTGCTGATGTTCATCGGCAATATGGGCGGGTTGCTTTCGGCGGCGCCGCTGGCCGTGGTGGTGGCTTATGTCTCCTGGCGCCTCGTGTTCGTAGTCGCTGGCGTAATATCGATATTGCTGGCCGTTCTGACCTGGTTGTTCCTGCGCGACAATCCGCGCCAGCTCGGCCTGCCGTCGATGCAGCAGCTGGAAGGCCAGCCGGAGTATCCGCCGGCGAACGCGGATTGGCGGCCGGCGCTGCGAACCGTGCTTGCCAATCGCCGCACCTGGCCCGGATTTCTGATGCAGTTCGGTCAGATCGGCGCCTATCTCTCGTGGGGCGGGTTGTGGGCGATACCCTATCTTCAAGAGGCGCATGGCATGGAGCGCCAGCTTGCAGCCTGGCACGTCAGCCTGATGATCGTGTGCTTTGCATTGTCCGCGCTCGCCGTGGGCGTGCTGTCCGACCGAATCGGCCGGCGCACGCCGTTGATGCGCGGACTTGGTTTCATCCAGGTGCTGTGCTGGCTGCCCTGGCTGTGGGGCGGGCAGTTGCCGCTGGCAGCCAGTTTGATTCTCTTCGCACTGATGGGTGTCTCGATCGCCGGTGTCACGCTGGTATGGGCATGCGCCAAGGAAGTCAATCCGCCGGCGTACTCGGGCATGTCAACGAGCGTCGTCAATACCGGTGGCTTCCTCGGCCCGGCCCTGCTGCAGCCGCTGGTGGGGCTGGCGCTCGACCTCTCCAGCCGCGGTGCGGTGCATGGCGTGTCCGACTGGCGCCTCGGTATTGCAGTGCTCTTCGCCTTTACGCTATTTGGCTGGCTGTGCACCTTCCTGATTACGGAAACGCATTGTCGAAATATCTATCGGGAGACTGCATAGGCGATCAGGCGATAATTCCGATTGCCCACGCGGCGCGCAATTACCTCTGCAGCGACTCGCGCTCCAGCAGCAGATACGTGCCGTAGGCATTGATGCGGTTGGATGCTTCGAACGCGGGCATGTGCTTATATTTGCTCCAGTCGGTCTGTTGGTAAGCCTCGTCGAACGGCAGCAGTTCTTCGGCCGCCTTGCCCATGGCAGCGCGCAGGTAGCGCAGATAGTCGCGCGTCAACACGAGATCGGCGGCAGCGTCGCGCGACGCCGCACCGTGGCCTGGCACCAGCACCTTGGGATTGAGTTGCAGCAATTCGTCCATTGCCGCGAGCCAGCGCCGGCTGTCGGCGTCGCCGACGAAGGGTATGCGGCCGGAGAATACGATGTCCCCGGAAAACAGTACTGCGTCCTCGCGCACCATCACCGCCAGATCGTCCGGCGCATGCGCAGGTCCGACGTAAATCAGATCGAAGTGCAGTCCGCCCAGCACGAAAGACAGGCTGCCCTCGAGCCAGCGGTTGGGCCGGACGAGCTGTGTGCGTTCATTCACCCAAAGGGCAAGTTCGCGCTGGCGCTGTGCCAGGCGGGCTTGCGCAATACTGCCGTCCAGGTACTCGCGCGCGTTCCTGTGTGCCCAGATATCGGCGCCGGTCGCTTTGAACGCCGGAAGGCCGTAGAAGTGATCTGAATGATAATGCGTGACGATGACGCGCCGGATCGGCTTGTCGCTTACGCGGCGGATCGCCGCGAGCAGCGCCCGGCCCAGTGCCGGCGTGCCCAACGCGTCGATCACGACCACGCCCTCGGGCGTGACGACGAAGCCGGCATTCGAGATGAAGCCCTGATTGGTGGCGGACGCGGGGCCCGCCTGGCCCTGCACGTACCAGATGTGCTCGCTCAGCCGGATTGGTTTCAGGCTGAGCGATTCGGCTGCCGTCGCGTTGTACGTGAGCAGCGTGCAAGCGCAGATAAGCAGCGCGCGCGCGATGCGTGCGCCGCAATCAGGCCATGCCGGCATTGCCTTCCATGCCCTTCAGGCGCGGAAGCTCGAGTTGCAACGGCTTGATCACCTTGCGGCTGCGCAGGTAGCGCGCCATCAGATCCCAGATCGGCTCGCCGCCCGTCGTTTTCGCATCCTCCGATACCGGCGCCCAACCGGCGACCTTATAGATCTTGGTGGCCTCCAGCGCCTTGCCTTTGAGCGACATCGCGCTGATGCGGGCCCCCATTTTCGCGTTCGGGTCGCAGGTATAGCTCAAGCCGCCGACGCGCACCATGTCGCCGCCCTGCTGATAGTAGGGATCGGGATTGAACAGGTTGTCGCCGACGTCCTCGAGGATCACCTTGATCGTTTCGCCGGTCATTTCGGTCACTGTTGTATAAGGGTAAGTGATCGCCGTCTGGTCCATCAGGTGTTCCATCAGGATGGGTTCCCCCGGCAACAGGCTGGTACCCCAGCGGAATCCGGGCGAAAACGCGATCGGCGTATCCTTTTCCGCCATCAGGCCTTCGAGTATCAGTTGATCGAAAGTACCGTTGAAATTGCCGCGGCGATAAAGCAGACCTTCGGTCAGTGCGAGCTGTTCGCCCAGTTTCGCCGCATAAGGCGCCCGCGCCTTGGTTATCAGCGTTTCCATCTCGGTGTCGGCCGCCAGCAGGTTGGCGAACACCGGCAGCAGGCGGTAACGGAAATCGGCGACCTTGCCGCCTTTGACTTCGAGATCCAATACGCCCAGGAACTTTCCGTTGGAGCCGGCGTTGGTCACCAGCGTCTTGCCACCCGCATTGTTCACGATCACCGGCGCAGGTACGCCGTCGTGGGTATGCCCGCCGAGGATCGCGTCGATGCCGCGCACGCGCGTCGCGAGCTTGAGATCCACGTCCATGCCGTTGTGCGACAGCAAGATCACCGCCTGCGCGCCCTTGGCGCGCGCTTCGTCGACTGCCTTTTGCATCGTTTCTTCCTGGATGCCGAAACTCCAGTCAGGTGTCATATAGCGTGGGTTGGCGATGGGCGTATAAGGAAACGCCTGGCCGACAGTGGCCACCGGCACGCCGTTCATGGCCTTGATCACGTAAGGTGGAAATACCGGATCGCCGAAATCGGCGGTCTTGATGTTTTGCGCGAGGAAATCGATCTTGCCCTTGAAATCGTTGTCGACGATTTGCCTTACGCGTTCGGCGCCCAAGGTAAAGTCCCAGTGCCCGGTCATGATGTCCACGCCGAGCAGTTTGCAGGCGTCGACCATGTCCTGGCCCCTGGTCCACAGCGCAGTGGCCGAACCCTGCCAGGTGTCGCCGCCGTCGAGCAGCAGTGCGCCGGGGCGGCTCGCCTTCAGCTGCTTTATCAGCGTAGCGAGATGCGCGAATCCACCGACCTTGCCGTAAGTCCGGGCAGTGTTTTCGAAGTCGAGATAGGTAAAAGCGTACGCTTCGTTGGAGCCCGGCTTGATGCCGAAATGCCGCAGCAGCGCATCGCCGACCAGATGCGGCGGCCGTCCCGCCATGTCCGCCACGCCGAGATTGACATTGGGTTCGCGGAACAGGAGCGGCAGCAGTTGCGCGTGGCAGTCGGTGAAATGCAGAAAATGCACATTGCCGAAGCGCGGCAGGTCGTAGAGCCGTGCCGCATTTTGCGCTTGGGCGTCCTTTGAGATTTGTGCCAGGGGCAGACCGCAGGCTGCGGCCATGCCCATGACATGCAGGAACTCGCGCCGGTTCACGCTCCGACGCGGCCTACTGATTTACCGGTGATTTCGGATCGAGCAGCAGCGCGACCAGATCCTTGATTTCCTCTTCGGTGAGTGTTTCTGAATGGCCGAAGCGGGGCATCTTCGAGCACAGGTTAAACGCCTTGGCATTGTAGATCTTGCCGTAGACGTACTTCTGTGTATCCGGCCCGTAGCCGCGAATCTTGCCGAAATGGAACAGGCTGTTGCCGATAGTGCCGAAGGAAGTTTCTTTTGGCCCAATCTGGTGACAGTTGTAGCAGCTGCCGCCGTTCGGCTCGCCGCGCGACGTCTTGGCGAGTTTGTCGCTCCAAGTCATTCCGCGCCCGCGCTGCGCAATTTTTTCGCCGGATTTCCAATCGCCCAGGAATTTTCCGTCCGCAGGATACTCGATGTCCCGCAACTGATCGTTTTGCAGGGTTTCGGCCATTGCTTTGGGCGGTTTATTGTCGCTGCGATTGCATATGTTTTGCAGCACGTCCTCGTCCAACCGGTCCTTGTGGGCGATGCCGCGGGTGTGAAAATCGCGCTGCATATTGGCGACCGCCTTGCCGCGGTAGTCCTGCGCCTGCACCGCGAACGCGCTCGCAAAGACGATGGCGCCGAATATCGATACCTGGAATATTTTCATGGTGTTCTCCTGGCTAGCGCTTGATTCCCGGGCCCTTGTACACATGCCCGTTGGCGTTTACGCCCAAGTAAGTCATCAGGTCCGAAATCGTCTCCGAAACGTATCCGGGCTCAGGAAAGCGCTGCTGGCGGAAGCAGTCGTTCAGCCGCCATTGCAGGCTGTGCATCAGGCCGCCGGTCATGCGGTAACCGGGCCAGCTCTGGAACGCGGCGATGGCTTCCTTCTTCGAGGTGAGGTTGGGCAGATCCTGGGTGCGAATGCGCAGACCGCTTTCGCCGTGGCAGGTGTCACAGGAAAAATCCCAGGGCCCGGCGCGGTAGTTGAATATCTCCTTGCCGACATTGAAAGCTTCGCGCTCCCGCGGGTGCTTCTGCGGCACGGCTATTTTCATGCCGCGCGAGTTCGCGGCGACATACGTGACCAGCGAAACCGGGTCCGGTGTGTGCGATCCGCTGCTGAACGGCTTCTTCGCCAGATCCGCTTCCTTGAATCCCTGCAGCGTCACCATGCAGTAGACGATGCGCCGTTCGGCGTCCATTACCTGGTCCGCGTCCGCAAAGTAACGTGGCATGCGCACATAGGCGCCCTTGACCACGCCCCGTCCCTGGCCCAGGTCGCATTGTTCGAGCGAGGCGTTCTTCGGCCCGCGCTTCATTTTCCACAATTCCTCGCCCTTGGCTTCGAACAATTCCGCCGGACTCGCGTCCTCCATGATGTCGCGGAATTTTTCGAACTCGGCCGCGATCGCGCTTGGCGACGAATTTGCAGCCTTCTTTGTTTGTGTGGCCGCCTTCTTGGGTGCGGCTGCCTGCTGCGCCTGCGCCGCGCAGACCAGCGCGAGCCCGAATAGCGCAACAACCGCCCTCAGCTTGATGCTTGTCATGGAATCCTCCTTCAGAATTGACTGGCCGCGCGGGTGGCCCCGCGCGATTGATGCCCCGCTCTTCCGGCGGGTGTTCTGCTTCAGTTGATGCTGGCCTCGTCGGTGCGCTTTTCGCCCTTGTTGTCGGTCCACGTTACCTGAATTTTCTCGCCCTTCTTTCCGCCCTTGAAATTGAATTCGAGAAACGGATTTTTTGCGATTGCCGGGCCCCAATTCGCGGACAGCACTTCTTTACCCTGCCACATTGCGCTGACATGCGTGATGAAATGCGCGGGTATGGGCTTGCCGGCGCTATCCTTGCGCTGGCCGGTTTCCATTTCGTGGGCCATCAATATTTTGACGTTTATACCGCCGTCCTTGGCGGTGGCGCGAATGCGCATCGGATCTGCCATGTTGTTCCTCCAGTTTATCGTGGACTATGGGCGGCGCTCAGCCGCCGCATCCGCCGATGGTGACTTTGACTTCTTTTTTTGTAATGTAATATTTCCCCTGCGCCTTGACCAGGACGTGCACGTCTGTGGTTTCGACCAGTTTCACGCGCGTGCTCACTGAGGC
>QYQC01000081.1 GCA_007280315.1 Betaproteobacteria bacterium
GGGTTGTGTGGTGAATCGGCTGGAGAACGCGGCTGCGCTTTGCTCTCGGACCGCCAGGGCGATCGCCGATGGCAAAGTGGTGGGTTGGTTTCAGGGACGCATGGAATGGGGGCCGCGGGCGCTCGGCAATCGCTCCATCCTCGCCGATCCACGGCGCGCCGACATGAAGGATCTGCTCAATCTCAAGATCAAGCGGCGCGAGTCGTTCCGGCCGTTCGCGCCCTCGATCCTGCGCGAGCACGTTGCCGAGTGGTTCGAGGTCGACGACGACGTGCCCTTCATGATGCAGGTGTATCCGATCCGTGAGGAAAAGCGCGCTCTGATTCCGGCGGTCACTCATGTGGATGGATCCGGACGACTGCAGACCGTCACGCGCGATACCAACCCGCGCTATTACGCGCTGATCGACGCGTTTCACGAGCTTACGGGAATACCGATGGTTCTGAATACATCGTTCAACGAGAACGAACCCGTAGTGTGCACGCCGCAGGAGGCGCTTGATTGCTTCCTGCGCACGAAAATGGATGTGCTGGTGATGGAGAATTGGCTGGTCGAGCGCCCGTGAATCAACCACCTTGGCTCCGCAGAGGTATACTCCAAAGCGGAGTACGCATCGAGGATAGCCATGAACATGCCTGGTATCGAGTTCTTGATTGACCGCCTGGGGCGAAAGAAGGCGGTTCTCATAGACCTGAAGAAGCACAAGGATCTCTGGGAAGATCTCTACGACGCTTATGTCGCACACCACCGCCGCAATGATCCTCGCGAATCATTGGCGGCGGTGAAGAAAATGATTGAGTCCAAAGCCAAGCGCAAAGCGCGTGGCTGAGTTCTCCGTCGTCTTTGCGCGCTCGGCGCGCAAAGAGTTGCAGTCGCTTGATCCCCCGGTCGTTTCGCGCGTTCTTAGGGGCATTGAAGCACTTGCGAGCAGACCGCTAGTATCTGGCGTCTTGATAAAACGCGATTACAGTGCGTGAGTCTGCAGTAATCTCATGGTCTTGAGCATGGCACCATGAGAGTCATTTTCCTCAACCGCTACTTCTATCCCGACCATTCTGCGACGAGCCAGATGCTTTCTGATCTGGCTTTTTTCTTGGCCGCGTCCGGAGTCGAAGTATGCGTGGTAACAAGCTGCCAGCGCTATGACGATGCTACCGCGGGTCTGCCGTCGCACGAGCGCATCGACGAAGTGGACGTGCATCGTGTGCGCACCACGCGTTTCGGCCGGGACCAGCTCATCGGCCGGGCGCTGGACTATGCGACCTTCTACCTCGCCGCAGGCTCGCGGCTGTGGCGCATCGCGCGTGCGGGAGACGTCGTTGTCGCCAAGACCGATCCGCCGTTGATTTCCGTGGTGGCGGCCGTGGTCGCGCGCTGGCGCGGCGCGCGGCTGGTCAACTGGGTGCAGGACGTGTTCCCTGAAGTGGCCGAGGCGCTCGGCGTGCGCGCGCTCGCCGGACCGCAGGCGGGGATACTGCGGCGGCTGCGAAACGCTGCGTTCCGGTCGGCAGTAGCCAATGTTGTGCTGAGCGAGCGCATGGCCGCGGTGGTTGCAGGAGCGAGTGGACTAGCTGATCGCGATCAAGATCGCTCCTACAACAACCGCACCCATGTGATTCCCAACTGGGCGGACATAGAGGCAATACGACCGGTTGCGCCGGCGGACAACCCGTTGCGGCGCGAATGGGGGCTCGCCGAGAAGTTCGTCGTGTGCTACTCGGGGAACATGGGTCGCGTGCACGAGTTCGATACCATCCTTGATGCAGCGCAAGCGCTAGCGAGCACGGCTGCGCCGATCGAATTCCTGTTCATCGGCGGCGGTGCGCAGCTTCGCCTGCTCGAAGACGAAGTTCGCCGCCGGGCGCTGCCAAACGTGCAGTTCCGGCCCTACCAGGACCGCGCCGGGCTGTCGTTGAGCCTGGGCGTCGGGGATGTGCATTTGGTGTCGCAACGGCCCGAAGTGGAGGGTTATGTGTTCCCGAGCAAGCTCTACGGCATTTTCGCCGCCGGGCGGCCGGTGGTGTTCATCGGCGACGCAAATGGAGAGATTGGCTCACTGGTGGAACGCGAGGGTGTAGGCGTCGCGGTACAGCAGGGCGACGCAAACGGCCTGGCCGGACAGTTGCTGCGGCTTGCCGGCGACGCAGCATTGCGCGAGACCATGGGCGCGCGGGCGCGAGCGCTGTTGTGCGAACGCTATGACAAGAAAATCGCGCTCAATGCCTGGCTTAAATTACTGCGGGAGTTGTGACGGTGGTTTGCGGGGCGCCTCTGGCGCCGGCCGCGGCTAGCGCTTCGCCCCAAGCAACCGCTTTTCCCAAGCCAGCGCCGAGCGCGTGATCTCGTCCAGGCTGGTGCCGCGCGGCTGCCAGCCGAACGCAGCCTTTAGTCTATCGTTGGATGCGACCAGCCGCGCCGGGTCGCCCACGCGCCGCGCGCCCCTGCGCACCGCGAAATCCACGCCCGAGGCTTGTTTCACTGCCGCGATCACCTCGCGCACGCTGGAGCCGCGGCCGTAGCCGAAATTGAGCACGGCAGAGTCGCCGCCGCGTTGGAGGTAGGCGAGCGCCTCAAGATGGGCTTGGGCGAGATCTTCGAAGTGGACGTTGTCGCGGATGCAGGTGCCGTAACATCGTGCCCGGCTTCGCCGAGCTGCTTGGCCACGTGGCTGCCGATGTAACCAGCGCCGCCGCAACAACGTCGCACTAACGCACTCGGGCGAAAGACCGATCGCGGTCAATCTTCGCTGGAATTCGCAGGCACGTTGTGCCAGAATGTATACATCCTGACACGAAAGTTCATTATGCCCGATTCCACCACCATTTCAATCCGCCTCGATGAGACCGTGAAAGAGCGCCTGGATCACCTGGCCGATGCCACTCACCGCAGCAAGTCTTTTCTAGCTGCCGAAGCTATTCGCGCCTATGTAGACCTCAACGAGTGGCAGATCGGCGAAATTAAGAGTGCTCTTCAAGAAGCCGACGCGGGAGATTTCGCGAAACCCTCCGAGCTGAATAAAGTCTTGGGAAAATGGCGCAAGCCGCGCTAAAGCCCCTGGAAGTCGCTTGGCTGCGCAAGGCGCTACGTAACCTTGATGAAGAGGCTACCTATATTTCGCAGGATAATCCGCAGGCCGCACAACAGGTCGTTGCACGAATTGTCGACGCGGTCGAACTGCTAATACTTCAGCCAGGGCTGGGACGACCCGGCCGAGTCCCGGGGACCCGCGAGCTGCCAGTCGCCAACACCCGGTATCTGATTCCTTATCGCGTACGCGGTCGGCGCATCGAAATCCTGCGCGTCTTCCATACGTCGCGAAAACCACCGTCGTAGTGGTAGCGCGAAAAGGTACGTAGCGCATTGCTTACTGGGGGATAGCCTCCGGGGGGGTTGTTTTCTTAGGCTTGGTTAGTCCGATCGCGGCGAGGGCGCCGCTTACAAAATCATTGTCGATAGATCCCAGCGCGGTTTGACGGTGAAGGCGTAGGTGCGTTGTGCTGCAGGCATATTCGCGAGTCCCCCAAGGGGACTTCTTTCAGGGCGCAAGCTCGCTCCTACGGATCCGGCGCCCAAGCGCAGCGCCCCCGCCAGCGCAATCATCGCGCCGTTGTCGGTGCAAAACTCATATTCCGGATAGAACACGGTATAGCCCGCCTCCGCCGCCGCGCCGTCTAGCCGCTCGCGCAGACGTCGATTGGCGCCGACGCCTCCGGCGACGACGAGCTGGCTTAGACCGGTCCGCTCTAGTGCGTAGAGCGATTTAGTCACCAGCACGTCGACCACGGCTTCCTGAAACGACGCCGCGATGTCGGCCTTGCCGGCGGCGTCGGGCGCTTCCCGTCGCACCAGCAGCAGCACCGCGGTCTTCAGGCCGCTGAAAGAAAAATCCAGATTGCCCGTCTTGCGCATCTGCTCGAGCATGGGCCGCGGTAGCTTGTGCGTTCCTGCCTTTCCCTGCCCCGCCAGCTGCGCCAGCGCCGGTCCGCCCGGATAGCCGAGGCCGAGCAGCTGCGCGGTCTTGTCGAAGGCTTCGCCGGCGGCGTCGTCCACGGTCTCGCCCAGCAGTTCGTACTCGCCCACTGCAGCGACGCGCATCAACTGCGTATGCCCGCCCGAAACCAGCAATGCGACAAACGGAAACTTCGGCGGATTGCTGGCGAGAAGCGGCGAAAGCAGGTGGCCTTCGAGATGGTGTATGCCCAGCGCAGGGATATCGAGGGCGAAGGCGAGCGCGTTGGCAATGCTGGTGCCGACCAGCAGCGCACCGGCCAGTCCCGGTCCCTGGGTGTAGGCGATGGCGTCAAGCTCCGCGAACGCGACGCCTGCCTCGCGCATCACCTGGCGGATCAGCGGCAGCACGCGGCGAATGTGATCGCGCGACGCGAGTTCCGGCACCACGCCGCCGTATTCCTGGTGCATCGCGATCTGCGTGTGCAGCGCGTGCGCGAGCAGGCCGCGTTCGCTGTGATACAGGGCGATGCCGGTTTCGTCGCAGGAGGTTTCAATGCCCAGGATCAGCATCGGCGGAAAGCGTAGACTCTCAGGGTAATCCCTAACGGAAAGGTGCGGGCGTCGCTCTATATAATACGCGACTTCACTCAGCGGGCGAACGATCTGGTCCTGCCTGCTCATGGAAAACAATTGCATCTACTGATATCTCTGTTGCTGGTGTTGGGCCTGACGGCGCAGGCGCAAGCTCAGGCGCCCGACCTCGCGCACCTAAACCTCGCCGAAGCTGACGCGCTTCCCGCGCAAAAGAACCGCGAGCTGCAGGCGGCGCGGCGCGCGGTCGAGTCCGCGGCGGCCGCAACGCTGAGCGCCGGCCAGCAGCCGAACCCGAGTCTTTCGGTGAGCACGGTGAACATCAGTCCCAGCCGCGGCATCGGCAGCGGCGGCCTGCGAGACAAAACCGTGGACAGCACCATACGTCTGGATCAACTGATCGAGCGCGGCAACAAGCGTGACCTTCGCCTGTCCGCGGCGAAACGACTCGAGGCGGCGAGCAGCGAGGATCTCGCCGACGTGTTGCGCCAGCAGCGCCTTGCGCTGCGTTCGAGCTACTACGACCTGCTGCTGACGCAGGACCGGCTGGCGATCAGCTCTGACACCACCGATCTGTATCAACAAAGCCTGCGCGCGGCCGACCTGCGCCTGAAAGCAGGCGACATCGCCGCCTCTGACGTGGCGCGCATCCGCGTCGATGCGCAGCGCGCCCAGAACGACACGCGCGCCGCCGAAGCCGAGCGCAGGCGCGCGCAGTTCGCACTCGCCTACTTGATCGGCGCAGAGCTGCACGCCGACCAGCTCAAGGCCACTGATGCATGGCCCGCGCCGCAAGCGCTGGAGGCAGTCGATGCCGACGCGCTGATCGAGCGCCGGCCGGATGTGCGCGCCGCGCGCGCCCGCATCGAGGCGGCGGGCGCCGCGCGGGAGCTTGCGCGCAGCCTGCGCACGCGCGACGTGTCCGTGGGGGTGCAGTACGAGCGTTTCCCGGACAATTTCGGCAACAGCGCCAACAGCTATGGCGTCGCGCTCAGCATTCCGATTTTCACGCGCTATTACTACGAGGGCGAGATCGCTCAGGCCGAGTCCGCCTACGATTCCGCCACGGACAATCTCGAACGCACCCGCGCCGTCGCCCGGGCCGAGATCGCCCGCGCGCGTTCGGATGTGGCCGCCGCGGCCGAGCGGCTGGCGCGTTACCGGGACAGCATGCTCGAAGAAGCAAAGAAGTCGGCCGACTCGGCCGAGTTCGCCTACAAGAACGGCGCCATCGGCGTGATGGACCTGCTCGATGCGCGGCGCACGTTGCGGGCGATACAGCTGGACGCCGCCGCGGCCCAGGCGGATCACGCCAGGGCGCTGGCGGCGTGGCAATTCGGCATTGCGAAAGGCGGCGAATGATGAGCAACGTTCAAACATCGGTCGGGGCGAGGGCGCCCCTCCTGCAGAATGGAGGTCGAGTGGTTGGTTCGCTGTGGATGGTATTGTTTGCGGCGCTGCTCGCGACCGGCTGCGACCAGGTCGAAAAGAAACCCGAGGCGCCGCGCGCCATACTCGAGGGCAACAAGATTGTGTTTCCAGCGGGCGCGGCACAGCTGACCACGATCAAATCCGAGCCCGCCGCGGCGGGCAAACCCGCGACGCTGCGCATTTCCGGCAGGCTGGTGTGGGACGAGAGCAAGACCGTGCGCGTGTTTCCGCCCTTCTCCGGGCGGGTAATACGCATCCTCGCCAATCCCGGCAGCACGGTGAAACCGGGACAGGCGCTGGCGCTGCTCGCTTCGCCCGAGTTCGGTCAGGCCCAGGCCGACGCGCGCCGTGGTACTACCGACTTTGTACTCGCCGAGAAAAATCTTGCGCGGCTGCGCGAGCTGCACGCCAACGGTGTTGCGCCGCGCAAGGACCTGCACGCAGCCGAAGCCGATTACGCGCGCGCCCAGTCGGAGATGCAGCGCGCGCAGACCAAAATCAACCTCTACGGCGGCAACGAGACCGCAGTAGATCAAAGCTTCACGCTCAAGAGCCCCATCGCCGGAACGGTGGTCGAGCGCAACATCAATCCGGGCCAGGAGCTGCGCTCCGACCTGATGCTGGCGAATGCGCCGGCGATGTTCGTGATCACCGATCCGGGCCACCTCTGGGTTCAGCTCGACGCCGGCGAACGCGACCTGCCGTATTTGCTGCGCGGACAGAAACTGCGGCTTCGAACCTCCTCCTATTCCGAAGATTCCTTTTCCGCCACGGTTGACCTCGTGTCAGATTTCATCGATCCGGTGACGCGGGTGATAAAGGTGCGTGGATCGGTTGACAACCGCGAGCGCAAACTGAAGGGCGAAATGTTCGTCACCGCGGAAATCGACATCGGCACCCGACCCGGCGTGCAGGTCCCGGCCAAGGCGGTGTTTCTGGTGGGAGACAAGTACTATGCGTTCACCGAGGATGCGCCCGGCAGCTTTACCCGAGTCGAGGTCAAGACCGGCGGTGAGGCCAACGGCAGCATCGGCGTTGTGGCCGGACTGGCGCCGGGACAGAAGGTGGTGGTCGAAGGCAGCCTGCTGCTGCAGCGTTTGCTCAGACAGCTTACCGGTGGTTAGGACGCTCCAGTGGCGGGTATGTTTGCACTGCGGTCGGCCGCGCGATGATTAAGCGCATCGTCTTCTTCGCGCTGCACCAGCCGCTGTTCATCATCCTCGGGGTGATCCTGTTCATCGGCGGCGGCATCATCGCGGTCAAAGCGCTTCCGGTGGAAGCGTTTTCCGATGTCACCGACACGCAGGTGACGGTGATCACGCTCTACCCGGGGCGCGCCGCCGAGGAGGTGGAGAAAA
>QYQC01000150.1 GCA_007280315.1 Betaproteobacteria bacterium
AAATTCCTTGTCGCGCGCCTGCTTGGCCGAGCCGCCGGCCGAATCGCCCTCGACGATGAATAATTCGTTGCGCTCCGGATCGTCGGACGCGCAGTCGGTGAGCTTGCCCGGCAGCACCGCCACGCCCGAGCTCTTTCGCCGCTCCACCTTCTGTGCCGCGCGTGTGCGCGTCATCGCCTGGCGCATCACCAGCTCGGCAATGCGTTTTCCTTCGTCAACGTGCTGGTTGAGCCACAGCTCGAACGGGTCGCGCACCATCTGCGCCGTGAGCTTGACGCCGTCGCGCGAAATCAATTCGTTTTTCACCTGACCCTTGAACTGCGGATCGAGCATTTTCACCGACAGCACGTAGGAAGAGCGCGACCAGACGTCTTCGGGCACGATCTTGATGCCGCGCTGGCCCATGGCGTGCAGGTCGATGAAATTGCGGATCGCGTTATACACCCCCTCGCGCAAACCGGAGACGTGGGTGCCGCCGTGGCGGGTTGGAATCATGTTGACGTAGGACTCTGCCACCACCTCGCCTTCCGGCGTCCAGGCGATGGCCCACAACGCGCCTTCGCCCTCAGCGAAACTGTCCGACTCCGATTGCGCCGCGATGTAGCGTTCGCCGAAAAAGGTCTCGGCCACCGGATCGAGGCCGGCCACGGCGCTGGCAAAATAGCCTCTGATGCCTTCGGGAAAATGCCACTCGCTGTGTTCGATCTTGCCGTTCTTCTCCACGCCGAGCGTGAAACGCACTCCGGGCAGCAGCATCGCCTTCGCGCGCAGCAGCGCAGCGATGTCGGCGGTGACGATCTTGGGTGAGTCGAAATACCTGGGGTCGGGCCAGAAGCGAATGCGCGTGCCGCTGTCGCGCGGCGCGGCGCTGCCGATTTTCTTCAGCGGCTCCTTCACCTTGCCGTTGTCGGCGAACACCAGCCGATGGCAGGCGCCGTCGCGCCTGACCTCGACTTCGAGCCGGGTGGCAAGCGCGTTGGTGACGCAGATACCCACGCCGTGCAGGCCACCGGCGATGCGATAGGCGGCGTCCGCGTCGGTCTTTCTGAATTTCCCGCCCGAATGCAGTGTGGTGAAAATCACCTGCACTGCCGGGACTTTCTTCTTCGGATGTATGTCCACCGGAATGCCGCGGCCGTCGTCGGTGACCTCGGCCGAACCGTCTTCGTACAGCGTCACGGCGATATTCGTGGCAAAGCCGCCGAGGCCTTCGTCCGATGAATTGTCGATCACCTCGACCAGGGCGTGATTGGGATTGGAGGGGTCGGTGTACATCCCGGGCCGATGCAGGATCGGCGACAGATCCTCCAGGATCTCGATGTCCTCGGCGTTGTAAGCCCTAGATTTTGTTGCCATAAAGCTCTCGCATACTACCTATGGTTGTTGGTGCTGACTGGCAATGATACCGCGGTCGGGGGAAGCTTGCACCGGGGCCCGGCCGGAAGCGGGTCCGCGGGGGCGGGCCCTGCGATGGGCGCGACGTCGAACCGTCGCTGGGGTAGCGCGCGATTCGCGCCTACATCTGCTTGAATAGATGGGTGAAACTGCGACTGACTTCGAGTTTCTCCGAGCGGCTCTTCAGCGCGACCATCAGACGATCACGCACATCGCGCGCGACGCCCGCGATCTCACTCGCATTGACTATAGTGGCGCGGTGGATTTTCCAGAATCTGTCTGAGTCGAGTTCCTCGGTCAGTTCCTTGATCGGACTGCGGATCAGCGCCTCGGACTGCGCCGTGAACACACGCGTGTACTTGTCGTCGGCCTGGAAATACACTACCTCCTCCACCGGAATCAAGCGCAGGTTGCCCCCGATCGTCGCCTTGATCCATCTCAGTTGCGGCTTTCCCAGGTTCGGATGCAGCTTCTGCGCCAGCTGCGCGATGAGCTCGGCAAGCTCGGGCTGTACGTTCGCGGGGCCGCTTGCTTTGCCGCCTGTGAGTCGCTGTTTGAGGCGCGCGACCGTAACCTCCAGGCGCTCGTCGTCGACCGGTTTCAGCAGGTAATCGACGGCGCCGCGCTCGAACGCCTCGATTGCGTGCTGGTCGTAGGCAGTGACGAATACGATATGCACACGGTCCGCGACCAGCGCCGCAACTTCGAGACCAGTCATACCCGGCATGCGGATATCGAGAAAAATTATATCGGGTTGATGCGCTTCGATGGCAGTGATTGCGTCGATGCCGTTCGCCGCTTCGCCGGTGATTTCCAGTTCCGGCCACGCCTTCGTCAGTGCATCCCGCACCTGGTCACGCATCAGGCGCTCGTCGTCGATGATGAGTGCTTTGGGTTTCATTTCGCGCTATCTGCTGCCGCCATACGGAATCTCGATTGTCAATTTTGCGCCGCACGGCTGATTGGGTTCCGCCGTCAGCAGCGCCTTGTTGCCGTAGAGCGCGACCAGGCGCTCGCGCACGTTCGTCAGGCCGACGCCCCGGCCGGGCTGATTGGCGAAGCCCACTCCAGTATCGGCCACGCTCACACGCAGCTTACCACCGGACGTGGTTGCACTGATTCGGATCTCTCCACCTTCGATGCGCGGCTCGAGGCCGTGCTTGATCGCGTTTTCAACCAGAGTCGGCAGCATCATCGGCGGAAAATTTGCCGCGCCCAGCGCCGGCGGAATATCGATGACCCAGGTAAGGCGGGACTCCATGCGCACCTTCAGGATATCGAGGTAGGCGCGCGCAAGTTCTGCTTCGCGCGCAAGTGTGGTCGTGCTTTCGCGCATCTGCGGAATCGCGGCGCGCAGGTAGCGTATCAAGTCGGCCTGCATTTTCGCCGCCGCAGGCGGATCGGTGAGAATGAGCTGGCGCACCGACGCAAGCGTATTGAACAGGAAGTGCGGTTCGATCTGCGCCTGCATCGCGGCGAGCTTCGCTTCGGTGAGCTGGCGCGCGAGCGCATTCTGCTGCGCCGACTTTTCGCTCACTTCGGCGCGGCTCGAAAATGCGCGGATGATAGAGGCCACGATCTTGGAGAACACAAAAAACGGGAAGGCGAGCACCAGCAGCACCACCATCAGGATACCGATCCCGATCCGGTGGATGCGCTGCTTCACCTCGGAATAGATCCGCTCCGAGAAAGCCGGGTCGAGCGCCGGCACCGATCCTGCGCCGTATTTCGCTTCCAGTGATTTCAGCCGATGCTCGTCCAGCATGCCCAGGTTTATGCGCGGATCGTCGTCGCCGTGTACTTCGATGCCGAAGCGGTCGGCGCGGCGCAGGCGCTCCAGCTCGCCCTGCTCAGCGGAACTCGAGGGCTTCTTTCCGGCGTTTGCCTGTTCATCGGCATTTGGCTTTTTCGCGGCCGCCTTCTGCGGCGGCGGACGATAGCCCTGCTCGATGAGCGCGTCGATCTTCTCGAGCGCCTTGTCAATCCCTTCGATGCCGTTCTCGTCCGTTATATATCGGGAAATCTTTCCCAGCGTGGCGGCGGCGAACTCCAGCGCCACCCGGCGCTCCGAGCCTTTAATCTCGCGCATCACGGCGAGCTTCATTTCGGGTGCCGGAGCGGCATCGATATAGTTTTCCATGCCTTCGGGCCAGGCGTAATAGACGGCCGCGGCGATCATCAGCGGCCAGCCAAGCAGCAAAAACCACAAAGGCGGGTCGAAAATGGCTTTCAGGACGTGCTTCATGGGTGAAATGTTGCCGGTTCGCGGTTTGACGTTTCGAATAGATCGCAGCTTAACCCGCCGCACGCGCGCGGGTTAAGCCGCCTGCGACGAACGGCAGTAATGCGGGAGCAGGCCGCGGCAGGCGGGAGCAGGGCGTGCCCGGCGTCAGCGCAGGTAGCGCTGCAGCCAGTCCTCGGGCACTGCAACCGGGAAATCGAGCAGTATCTGCGCGTAACCCTTGGCCAGCGGATCGACCCGCAGCGAGGCCATGCCGCCGCCGCCCAGCGCCTGGCGCAGCAGAAAATTCAGCGCATCGATGCCGGGGACTTCGAAGCGTTCGACTTCGCCCTGCACCAGATGCGACAAGTATTGCTTCACCGCCGCGCCGGTGAGTTGCGCGCGCAATAGCGGCAGAAACTCGGGGCGCCGCGCGATGATGCCGATGTTGGCCGTGTCGCCCTTGTCGCCGCTGCGGCCCCAGGCTAGCCGCACCAGCGGCAACACAGTCGTCGCGCCCTGAGGCACCAGGTTGCCGCCCTGCGCCGGCGCTGGCCTGCGCGAGGCCTCTGCGTAGCCACCGGTGACTGGGACAATTGCCTCCGCGCGAGCGCCGTCCACGATGATGCTGGCCTTCAGCCGGGATTTTTCCAGCAGGAAAAAACAGGGTTTGACCGCGGGTGTCACCTTCGGCCGGCCGCCGCCCATGCCGGTGGTGCCAGGCGACCAGGAGGTGCCCGCAGGCGCGATTTCGCGCGCGAATATTTCCAGTGCCTGGCGATTCCCATGCGCCACCGCAAGCCGCATCACCACTTCGCGCGTGCCGCCGGTGCGCGCATGCGCGCCGTACACCGTTTCAGCGCCCAGCACTTCGACGCGGCTGGCGGAATAATCAGGCAGGCCGAGTTCGCGAAACAGCGCACTGGTGCGCGCGAGAATCGCCTCCGCCGTGCGCCGCGCCTTCTTCGCCGCGTCGATGCCGATGATATTCAGGATCGCGTTGCAGCGGTAACCGTCGGGGTAGGTCGCGCATACCTTGTAGGTCGACGTCGGCGCGAGGCCGCGCGCCCCGCCCACGCGCACGCGATCCGTCCCTACCTGGTCAATCTTCACCGCAGTGAAATCGCACACCACGTCGGGCAGCAGGTAGGCGCCGGGATCGCCCATTTCGTAAAGCATCTGCTCCGCCACCACTGCGCGACTAACCAGGCCGCCGGTGCCCGGCGCCTTGGTGACGACGAAGCTGCCGTCGGCGCTGCACTCCAGAATCGGATAGCCGATATCGTCCCAGCGCGGCACCGTCTCCCAGTCGGTGAACAGACCGCCTGTTGCCTGGCAACCGCACTCGATGATGTGGCCGGCAAGACTGCCCGCGGCGAGCCGGTCGTAATCGTCCTCGCCCCAGCCGAACTCGAATATGAGCGGCCCCAGAGCTACCGCGCTGTCGACGCAACGCCCGGTGATGACCACATCGGCGCCGGCGGCAAGCGCGCGTGCGATCGGCAGCGCACCGAGATAGGCGTTGGCGGACAGTATTCTTGGCGGTAGCTCGGCGCCGGAGTACATTTCGCGCACGCCGGAAGCACGCAACTCCGTCATGCGCGGCAGCACGTCGTCGCCTTCGACAACGGCGATTTTCAGCTTCACTCCGGCTTCGTCGGCGAGTTTTGACAGCGCCGCGGCGCAACCGGCGGGGTTGACGCCGCCTGCGTTGCTCACCACCTTGATGCCATTCGCGGCGATGTCGCGAATCACGCTTTTCATCGCCACTTCGACAAAGTCCGTGGCATAACCTGCGTCCGGCGCCTTGGCCCGCATCGCCGCCAGAATCGACATCGTGAGTTCGGCCAGATAGTCGAACACCAGATAATCGACCTGCCCGCGGCGCACCAGTTGCGCGCAGGCCACCGAACTGTCGCCCCAGAATCCCGAGGCACCGCCGATGCGCACGATTTTTTCGGTCATGGCTCTGGGAGCTGTTCGATTCTTTTCACCCATGCGGCGTCGCGCTTGTCGCGGAACGCGCCCACGCCCTCCGCGCCTTCGCTGCGCATCTGCCTCGCGAACAGCGCCGACGCATGGTCCAGCACCTGCGCCAGCGGCAGCACCCCGCACTGCGCGATCAGCGACTTCGTCGCCGCATTGGCGCCCGGGGCGCAGCTTCCAATGCCTCGCAGAATGGCTACCAGAGCGCCTTCCAGCCCGATTGCGTCGTCACAAACGATATTTGCCAGGCCGATGCGCGCGGCTTCGGTGCCGTCGATGCGCTCACCCGACAGCGCAAGCCGGCGCGTCTGCGCCTGCCCGATTCGCGCGACGACGAACGGCGCGATCTGCGCCGGCACCAGTCCAAGTGTGGTCTCGCTCAGCGCGAACTTCGCGTCCTTGCGCACCAGCAGGATGTCGGCGACGCTGGCCAGGCCGAGGCCGCCGCCCATTGCCGCACCTTCGACCACCACCACCAACACCTTGGGGAACAGCTGCAGCGCGGTCATGAATTCGCCGAAGCGCCGGTTGTTCAGCGCGATCGGATCGGGCTTTCCCGCTGCCACTGACGTCAACTGGTGTTTTTGGAAATCACCCATGCTGCCGCCGGCGCAGAAGGTGCCATTGGCGCCGCGCAGCACCACTGCGCGCACGTCTTCATCCGTCGCAGCGGCCGCGAACGCCGCGCGCAGTGCGTCCACCATTTCGGGACTGAGCGCATTGCGCGTGGGTGCATCGTCGAGGGTCAGGAACAGAAAGACGCCCTGACGCAGCGTGCGCAGCTTGGACATCGATTACTCCCTTCTCGGCAGCATGCCCATGCACTTGGAAATGATGCCGAGCATGATCTCGTCGGCGCCGCCACCGATGGAGGACAGGCGCGCGTCCCGATACGCGCGGCCGATGGGGTTCTCCCACATGTAACCCATGCCGCCCCAGAATTGCAGGCAGCCATCGGGAACCTCGCGCGCGAGCCGCCCGGCTTTCAATTTCGCCATGGACGCGAGTTCGGTCACGTCCTGCCCCGCAATGTAAAGTTCGGTCGCCCGATGCACCAGAGCGCGCAGGCACTCGACTTCGGTTTTCAGCTCGGCCAGGCGGAAATGCACGTACTGGTTGTCCAGAATCGATTTGCCGAACGCCATTCTCTCGCGCGCATAGTTCGCGGTCTCCTCGATCAGTCTGCCCATCGACATGCTGCGCGCCGCGGCCCACAGCCGCTCTTCCTGGAACTGCAGCATCTGATAGGTAAAGCCCATACCCTCGTCGCCGATGCGGTAACGCTGCGGCACGCGCACGTCGTCGAGGAAGATCTGCGCCGTGTCCGAAGACCACATGCCTAGTTTCCTCAGTTTGCGCGCCACGCTCACGCCCTTGGCCTTCATCGGCACGCAGATCAGCGACTTGTTCTTGTGCGCCGCGCCCTGGCTGGTATTGGCCAGGAGGCACATCCAGTCGGCCTGGGTGCCGTTGGTGGTCCACATCTTGCCGCCGTTGATGACGTAATCGTCGCCGTCCTTCTTTGCCGTGGTCTTGATCGAAGCGACATCGGACCCGGCGCCGACTTCGGACACGCCGAGGCAGGCAACGAAATCGCCCGCGATCGACGGCGCCAGAAATTCACGGCGCAACTCGTCCGTACCGAATCGCGCCAGCGCCGGCGTCGCCATGTCGGTCTGCACGCCGATCGCCATCGGGACGCCGCCGCACTGGATATGGCCCAACGCCTCGGCCATCGCCACAGAGTAGGAATAGTCCAGCCCTTGTCCGCCGTAAGCTTCGGGTTTGCACACGCCGAGAAACCCGAGCTGCCCCATTTTCTTGAACACTTCGTGCGCCGGAAAAATCTCGGCGGCTTCCCATTCGTCGACGAAAGGATTGATTTCAGCGTCGATGAATTTCTTCAACTGCCGCTGCAGCTCTTCGTGCTCGTGGGTATATATCATGTCGCTCGTCCTTAGTTCTTGTCCAATTTCCTACGTGACGACTTGAATCGCATCGCATTTGGGGTTAACCGTAACCGTGTTTTCCGTGCGGATGTGCTTTTCATCCGCGCGGAAAACACGGTTGGCGCGCAGGGCGCGCAATGGTCGAGCCGCAGTAATCTGGCTTGCGCGGACGGCGTCC
>QYQC01000243.1 GCA_007280315.1 Betaproteobacteria bacterium
GAATCATCGCCCGGTCGAGCGCGAGGTCGCGGTCCGCGAGCTGGCGCAGGTAGCGCAGCATCGCGGTCTCCGAGTGGTGGCTGTTGAATACCGGGTGCGTGAGAAATCCGCCGCTGCGCTTGAGCGCCTGCGGGAATGCATCGCCGACGCTGCGCTCGATCGCATCGAAATCGGGCGCAACCGCGGCGGCAGGCGCGATTATCTGCCACAGAAGCGTTACCTCGGCGCCGGTGCTGGTTTCGTCCAGTGAGACCCCGACGCGGCGCTCGTCGATGTGGCGCAGATTGACGCCGCATTCGGCAGCCGCGGCATGCACTGCCTGCGTTCGTTCCCCGGTGACGGTGGTGAGCGTGTCGAACCAGGATGCGTTATCGATGGCGACGCCCATCTGCCGCAGTCCGGCGCCGAATGCGCCGGCGAGCCGGTGTACGCGCTGTGCGATGCGCGTCAGCCCGCGCGGGCCGTGATACACCGCATACATGCCGGCGATCACAGCCAGCAGTACCTGCGCGGTACAGATGTTGCTGGTGGCCTTCTCGCGCCGGATATGCTGTTCGCGTGTCTGCAGCGCCAGCCGGTAAGCCGGATCGCCCTGGCTGTCCCGCGTCACGCCGACCAGGCGCCCGGGCAGGTTGCGCTTCAGTTCGTCGCGCGCGGCGAAATACGCCGCATGCGGCCCGCCGAAGCCGAGCGGCACGCCGAAGCGCTGGGTCGAGCCGATCACCACATCCGCGCCCCACTCGCCCGGGGGCTTGAGCAGCGTCAGCGCGAGCAGGTCGGCGGCGACCGCGACCATGCTGCCGCGCCGGTGCAGCGCTTCGACCAATGCACCATAGTCTTCCACTTCGCCATTGACGCCCGGGTACTGCAACAGCACGGCGAAACATTCGACGCTGGCAGCCGCCCGCGCCGCGCCGGTTCTCACCACGATCCCCAACGGCTCGGCGCGCGTGCGCACCACATCCAGCGTCTGCGGCAGCACCGAGTCGGCGACAAAGAACACATTGCTTTCAGTCTTGACGCTGCGCCGGCACAGCGTCATCGCTTCGGCCGCGGCGGTCGCCTCGTCCAGCATGGAGGCATTGGCGATGGCCATGCCGGTGAGATCGCACACCATGGTCTGGAAATTGATCAGCGCTTCCAGGCGGCCCTGGGATATTTCCGGCTGGTAAGGGGTGTACGCGGTGTACCAGGCCGGGCTCTCCAGTATATTTCGCTGAATCACGCCGGGCAGATGCGTGTCGTAATAGCCCTGGCCGATGAATGAGCGCGACACCTGGTTACGCGCGGCGATGCTCTTCAACGCGGCCAGCGCCGCGGTTTCGCTCACCCCGGGCGGCAGATCCAGCGCCGACCGATTACGGATGCCGGCGGGGACGACGGCATCGATCAATTCCGCACGCGTCGTGTAGCCGAGTTCAGCCAGCATGGCGGCCTGGTCCGCCGCATCCGGCCCGATGTGGCGCGCGCAAAACGCGTCGCGCTGTTCCAGTTCTGCCAGAGATTCGCGCGGCGCCGGTGACGGGACCCGCGTCAGGGTATCTTGCATCGCCCCTCCTATTTTGCCGCGTGACCGGCGTAAGCGGCGGCGTCCATCAAGCCGCCTACGTCGCCGGAGTCATCAGGTTTGATTTTGAACAACCAGGCGGCGTAGGCGTCGGCGTTGATTTTCTCCGGTGATTTCGCCAGTTCCTCGTTGACGGCGACCACCGCGCCCGCCACCGGCATATTGATGTCGGAGGCGGCTTTCACCGATTCGATCACGGCGCAGGCTTCACCCTGTGCATAGCGTTTGCCGATCTGCGGCAGTTCCAGAAACACCATGTCGCCGAGCACTTCCTGCGCGTGGTCGGTGATTCCGACCGAGAGCGTGCCGTCGGCTTCGCTGGCGACCCATTCGTGCGTTTCGGTGTATTTCAGATGTTCCGGATTTTTCATGATTGTTTTTCCACCTTCAGTTGACCAGGATTTTGCCGTTGCGCACGAACGGCGGCTTCACCACCTTCGCCGCGAGTTGCTTGTCGCGTACCGACACCCGCACCGTCGCACCGATTTCCACACCCAGAGGGAGACGCGCCAGCGCAATCGAAAGCTCGAGGGTGGGCGAAAACGTGCCGCTGGTGATCTCGCCGTCGCCTTGTGCAGTTGCCGCTTTCTGGTGACCGCGCAGCACCCCGCCCTGCTCGCTCAGCAGCAGTCCGAGCAACTGCCGGCGCTGACCCTGCGCGAGCAAGGCTGACCTGCCGATGAAGTCACGCTGACTCTCGAGATCGACCGTCCACGCGAGCCCCGCGTCCAGCGGCGATACGCGCTCGTTCATTTCCTGGCCCCACAGGTTCATGCCCGCTTCCAGGCGCAGGGTGTCGCGCGCCCCCAGGCCGCAGGGTTTCACGCCGCAGGCGACGAGCTGCCGCCACAGTGCTTCGGCGCCCTCAGCCGGGAGCATCAACTCGAAACCGTCTTCACCGGTGTAGCCCGTACGCGCCAGCATCAGTTCATTCAGTTGCACGCCTTGAAAATTTCGCAGCGCTTCCGTTGCGGCGCGCGTCTCAGGCAACACCTGCCACACGCGTTCGCGCGCCCGCGGGCCCTGCACCGCAATCATGGCAAGGTCGCGCCGCGGCCGCAGTTCCGAAACGAAGCCGAACCGGTCCTTCAGCGACGCCAGCCAGGCGAGGTCCGCGTCTGCCCGGCCTGCATTCACCACCAGGCGAAAAGATTCGCCGGTGAAAAAATAGGCGATCAGATCATCGACGACGCCGCCATCGTCGTTGAGCATGCAGGAATAGAGCGCCCGCCCCGGGTCGCGCAATTTGTCCACGTTATTGGCGAGGGCGTGCCGAAGAAGCGCCGTGGCGTCGGCGCCGCGGATGTCGACAGCGAGCATGTGCGACACGTCGAACATCCCGGCGGCGCGCCGCACTGCGTGATGTTCGTCGATCTGCGAACCATAATTTACCGGCATGTCCCAGCCGCCGAAATCGACCATGCGCGCGCCCAGGGCACGGTGGGCGGCGTTGAGCGGTGTGGTCTTGAGCACGTTGTCCCCGATAGCAATGAAAAAAGGGCGATGCCGACCTTGCGGTCCACATCACCCCTCTGTCCTTGTACCTGAGAGATTACAGCCCGGTGTTCACCCGGCTGCGCGCCCCTTCGGTGGCCGCCCGCGTTCGGCGGCTGCTCTCCAGAGTAACGGAAGCTACGCTCCCGCCCGACCGGTCCTTTTGCCTGAGAGTTTCTGGGTATTGCGCCTTCGGCGGCCACCCTGTTTCGGCGGCGCTCTCCCGGTCGGATGAACCGACTTTAAGCTCGGTAGTCGTATCTGTCAATGCGAACGATCAAACGGTGCTGAATATCATGCGACTGATTTCGGCAGTCGTCCGGCGCCTGTTGAACCTGTGGGTAGAATTCGCTCTGTCCGCCAATCCGCTTCTTCCTTGGTGACTGGGCAGATGGCTGAAGGCGCGCAATCCATGCGGCTCTTCAGGGGATTACGGCTCTTGCGTCGATTCGGCTTCCGCCAAACTTCATGTTCCGGCTTACGCCGCTATGATGCTCACGCGGGCGGCCAGCCTCACCAAGACTGCGATGGCATCGAAAATGTCCACCAGCCGCTCGCAGCTTGACCGCGTCACTGCCGGAAGACGCCCGTTCCACGCGGATCCTCGGGCATCTCCACCCTGGTTGTCGTCGAACCGGCGCGGTACCGGCCGGACATTTGAACGGGCCGCGCTGTCAACTCGCCAGCTATCCGCGCCGTTACCTCCAATATGCGGAACCGAATCATTACAAAGAAAAACGAAACGACGGCGCCCCTCGTCGCCGAGCGTATCGCCCAGCGAATTCTCGTCATCCGACGCCAGAAGGTCATGCTCGATGCCGATCTCGCGACGCTTTACGACGTGCCCACCAAGCGCCTAAATCAACAGGTCAAACGTAACGCGGAGCGCTTTCCGGAAGATTTTATGTTTCAGCTCGCTCGCGCCGAGCGCGACGAGGTGGTTGCAAATTGTGACCACCTCCGGCAGCTCAAGTTTTCCCCAACAATGCCGTTCGCGTTCACCGAACATGGCGCGCTCATGGCGGCCTCGGTGTTGAACACTCCCCGCGCCGTCGAGGTCAGCCTCTATGTAGTGCGCGCCTTCGTGCGTTTGCGCGAAACGGTCGTCGAACACAAGGGTCTGGCCACGAAACTTGAAGAACTCGAACAAAAGACCGAGGCGCTCGCCCTGCGCCATGACACCCTTGCCGCCAGCACCCACACACAGTTGCGGCAGGTGTTCGAAGCCATCCGTCAGTTGATGGGCCCGCCGGAGCGCAAGCCTCGGCCTATCGGATTCATCACCCCGGAGGAGAAGAAGCGCGGCTAAAACGCCCTCGCGATGGCGCGGTGTGGCAGGGGGCTACGCGTTGGAAACAAACGCGAACACGACCCCTTCTATTCCCTGCTGAATAACATGTGACTGACTTCGGCAGTCGTCCGGCGCCTGTTGGACCCGTGGGTAAAATTCGCTCCGTCCACCAATCCGCGTCTTCCTTGGTGACCGGGCAGATGGCTGAAGACGCACAATCCATGCGGCTCTTCAGGCGATTGTGGATGTTGCGTCGATCCGGCTTCCGCCAAACTTCATGTTCCGGCTTACGCCGCTATGATGCTCACGCGGGCGGAAAAACCGAGCTGACTGAGCAACTCCTCGCATTCCTCCTACGCAAGTCCGAACGCGCGCACGTCGGCGACGCCCAGACGGGAAACCGCCGCGCGGATGGCGGGCAAAGCGCTTTCCTCGAACTCGTCCTCCATCATTGCCTGCTCCGCCCAATCCACCAATTGCGCGAGCGTGCAGTCATGGTGCAGGCAGGCCGCGATCTTGTCCGCGACGATTTTCTTGGTGATCAGCATGGTTTGATCCTACACTCCGAGATTCGTAAAAGAGCGACGCCTGCCCAAGCTCGGTTTCCGCTTCGGGACGAAAGGAATAACCGATCACCCGAGGCGGCGGCGCAATCGCGTGAACACCTCGTCACCCGGGATAAGCGAAATTTCTCCACGCGCGATTTCGCCGACCCGGCGTTCGATTTCCAGCCGCCACGACTCGTCAACGTCGGCGTCGGCCGGACCGTCGTGGGACTCGATAAGGGAAAGTGCAAGCTCTGCGCGTTCGGCTTCCGGCAGCAGCGATGCCCGGTCCTTCAGTTCGGCAAGCACGTTCGACATTTCATCCCCCCCGATTTCCGGACGCAAATCGATTATGCCCTCACGCGCTCAGTCCGCATTAATCACTTCCCGGCGGCTGGCGTTTGTCCGAAAGAGTATCGGCAGCCGGTCCGGGCGCCGGAGCCGTAGTTTCGATTGCTCCAAGTTTCCGCATTCGTCTACACCCGCGCTTCGCTCACGGCTATATCCGCCTGGATGTCGAATTCGAGCAGCCGGTGCGCCTGGCGCAGGCTGCATTCGACGTCGCCGGGCGTCGGTCCGTGCGCGAAAATGAATCCGAGATAGCTCGAACCTTCGGGCGGCGCGGCGATCAGCTGGCCCGGAGCGGCGGTGATCTGGATGTCGCTGATGCCGGCGACACGTTGCGCTTCGGCCAGGCCGTGCACTTTCTGATAAATACCGTGCCCTGGAATCGGGATCATCATTACGCCATTTGCCCCAAACAGCTTGACCTCGGGCAGCGGCAGGTCAAGCGCATCGCGCAGGATCAGTTCCTCCAGGCTCATGCCCAGCGCCGGACGCAGCATTCTGCCGCACAATCCGCCGATGGACCGCGCGGCTATCTCGAGCAGCCACACGCCATGCGCATTGACGCGCATCTCGGCATGTACCGGCCCGCTTTCCAGTCCGGCCAGGGTGCACGCGCGCTGCACCGCTTGCGCGATTTCGTCCTGCTCCCTCTGCGTCAGGCTCGATGGCGTGAGATAGAGCGATTCCTCGAAATACGGACCATCCATTGGATCGGGTTTGTCTATCAGTGCCAGCACCCGCAGTCGCCCGTCCTGCAACAGGCCTTCCAGGGCGTATTCGCGGCCGGGGATGAAATGCTCCACCACCAGGCCCAGCGCAGCGCCGTCCCTGTCGGCTTTCGCCTGGATGCCACGCACCCATCGCACCGCTTGTTCGTATGCTGGCTGCGTATCGGCGCGGATCACGCCGCGGCTGGCACTGAGCTGGCGCGCCTTGACCACCACCGGAAAGCGCAGTGGCAGCGGCAATGATTCAATCTTCTCGTCGCTGCTCAGATGAATAAATTCGGGACAGTTCAGCCCGGCACCCTGCAGCATGCGCCGAAACGCCAGCTTATCCCGCGTCAGGCGCACCGCCAGCGGGGAATTGCCCGCCAGCCCCAGGTGCTGTCGCAGCTGTGCCGCAAGATCCAGGCCGAGATCGTCCACGGCGAGCACCGCATCCGGCTGACTCTTGAGCGCTTTCAGCACCCGGTTAAGCGAAAGCTCGGGCTGGTCGAAGGGCACCGACTGCATGGAATTCATGCCCCACAAGGGCGCGAGCCGGCGGCAATAGTTGGCGATGCTGATGACCTCGACTTGCAGTTCCTTCGCCGCCACAAGAAAATCGTCGTTGCGATAACTGGTGGTCGGCAACAGCAGCACAACATGCTTCACGGCCGTGCGCTCAAAAACTTTGCAGTTGCTGTTCGGTGGGCTCGGCGCAGCAATACCAGGGCTCGGACAGGCGCGCCAGCGGTTCGCCGAAATCCACCCGTGTCAGCGGCGGCGCATCCTGCCCCAGCGCGGCGTGCGCAGTCTGCCAGAATTTCCCGAACACCTCGCTGCGCGACCATCCCTGCAGGTCGCCCTGCGCGGCCAGCGCCTGCAGTGCCTGCTGCAGGCTGTCGACGCGGGGGTCGGCATGCCGCCATGGATAGCCCAGCAGTTTCCCGTCAAACGGCTCGATCATTGCGCCAAATCCCGGCAATTTCAGCAGCCAGGAACCTTGGGGGATGAGCAGGCGTATGCACAGCTGAATCGCCGGCACCGCCTCCACCAGATGCAGGCGCAACAGCGTTTGCAGCAGATCGAGATAACCTTCGAGCGTGGTCCAGGGCGTGAACGGCACAAACGTAGGCGCCATGCCGATACCGGCGTCACGGCATAACTGAAGCGCACGCTCGAAATCGGCCCGCGTGTGATTCTTGGCGAGATGCCCGAGCACGCGGTCGTCCACCGACTCGACCGCGGAAGTGAGGAACAGGCAGCCTGCCGCCTTGAGCGCAGGCAGCAGTTCGGCGTGCGCGATGAGGTGCTGAATCTTGATGGTGGCGTCGAAACTGAGGCCGGGAAATTCGGCATGCATCGCCGCAAGCACTTTCATCGCGTGCGTGCTGCCATTGAAAAAGTCCGGATCGCCAAACGAAATATGCGCGGCGCCGGCGCGCACCTGCTGTGCAATGTCGGCCAGCACTACAAGAACCGGCACCACGCGGAATTTGCCCTGATACACCGGCACCACCGGGCAGTGCCGGCACAGGTGCTTGCAGCCGCGGCTGGCTTCGACAAAGCCCAGCGTCTTTTTGCTTCCGTCGGCCAGCATCAGATGGGCATAGCGTTCCAGACCGGGCAGCCCGGAGCGGTCGGGGGTAAGAAAATCGATTTTGGCCAGATGCACCACTGGCCCGGCCTGCACGTCACACGCCTCGCCCTCGCGCAGGCGCCGTGCCAGGCTCGCGAGCCCCGGCTCGAACTCCCCGCCGAGGATGGTTTTTACGCCGAGGCCGCGCAGCATTTCCTGGTTCATCGGCGCATACAGCCCGTATACGCACAAATGCGCGCGCGGCGCCAGCGCGCGGATGCGCGGCAGCGCCTCGATCGCAATGCGGGTGGCGGTATGCATGCCGACATAGATGGCCACCAGGCGTGCGCCTGAAAGCAGGTCCGGATCGAGTTGTTGCAGCGACAGATCGAGGCAGCGCACGCCGAATCCGTCGCGCTTGAGCCAGGCCGCGGGCTCGGCCAGGGCAAACGGCTGGCGGCCGAGTTCATAGGGGTTGATCAGCACCACCTCGAACGGCACCGACGCGCGCCCCGGCCGGTCGTCCACGACGTCCTCAAGCGGACGCGAATCGCCGCGGCTGTCCATTCCCGCTTATTTCGACTTGGGACGCTGCGCGAATACGCCCGTCGCCGCTTCCCGGCTGGCATTCGCCTCGCGCATGCGATCGAGATAGTGCGCCCACATCGAGTCCTGGTTGGTGCCCAGGTTGTACAGGTAGTCCCAGGAATACAGGCCGCTGTCGTGTCCATCGGAAAACACCAGCTGCACGGCGTAGGAGCCGACCGGCTCGATATGCGTGATGTCTATGTCCTTCTTCCCTACCTGAAGCACTTCCTGCCCCGGCCCGTGGCCGCGCACCTCGGCCGAGGGCGAATACACGCGCAGGAACTCGAACGGCAGCGAAAAGCGCTGGTCGTCGGCGAACGCGATTTCCAGCAGGCGCGACTTCTGGTGCAGCTTGATTTCGGTCGGGGAAGGGGTGGTCTGGTCTAGCCCTGACATGGGAACTCCTTGATCGGTAATGGCCCTATGGTAACGGACTTTCGGGGCCATGTTTAACCCTTGATATACATCAACATGCCAATTCACCATTTCGGCCAACATTGCTCCAGGCGGTAGCTTGATCTTACGGCCGGATGGGGTCGGGAAAAGCCAGGATACTGGCATAGCTGAGGAAGTGCGATGAATGCATGGTTGATGAACGCGTTTCTGGCCGTTTTTTCCGTTCTGGCAGCTACCGGACTGTTTTTCTTCGTGGTGACACGGGGCGCGCTGGTATTGCGCGGGCTGTCACCGGGCTCGCAGTCGGAAAAATCGCATGTCTATCCGATCTATTCGAACATGCGTCTGATCAAGCTGGTCGATTTCCAACCGATCATCTCGGCCATATTGCTGTTTCAGTATCACCATCTGGTGTCGAAGATCGTTTCCGAACTGACGCAACTGGATCTGCGAGGCAAGAAAGTGCTGATTACTTCGTGCGCGTTCGGCAATGTGATCCCGCGCGTGGTGAAAGCCGCGGTCGAAACAGGCGCGAGTCGCGTACTCATCGCCGACATCATCCAGAACGAACTGGTTCACGCACGCAGCAAGCTGCGCGAATACGGCGGCAAAATCGAGTACGTCGAAGACAACGCCACGTCGATGGCGCAGCCCGATGGCGGGGTCGCGGCCAATGTCATGTTCTTTCTGCTGCATGAACTGCCGCACGACCTGAAAGGCCAGGCGCTGAACGAAGCCGGGCGTATGCTCGCTCCGGGCGGAAAGCTGTTTCTGGCGGAGTTTCACCGCCCGCAATTGTGGGTGCTGCGCGCGCTGAGCTGGACCTACTTCAAGGTATTCGAGCCGCTCGGCCTGGCGCTGTGGGATACGCACGACCCGCTCAATTACCTGGAACGCTCCGGCGGATGGGCGTGCGAGCGCACGACCTACTTCTTCGGCAACTTCCAGATCATCACCGCCACCAAGCTGTAGCCAAGGCCGCGACGATTCGCAGTCTCTGCGTGCGGCAGGGGCTTACAGGTGCGTCAGGCCGTGGCTCGCGAGCAATTCGACCAGCATCCGCCCGCTCTTTTCGCGATGGGCATAGTGAAGCATGCGCGCGCGCGCGGCGTCATGCGCTTCCAGCGCGTCCACGACCGACTCATGGTCGCGGTTGGACATGGTCGGCTTCGGCCGCAGTCGCAGCGTGAGCATGCGCACCCGCTGCGACTGGCCGACGAAGGTCTGCACCAGTTCGGTCAACCTGGCGTTTCCCGCCGCCGCAACCAGCAGCTTGTGAAATCTTTCGTCGGCCTGCGCCCAGGCGCTGAGATCGTCACGCTCAAGCGCCGAATCCATGTCCTTGATCGCGGCGCGCAGCTGCGCGATCGAATCACCCTGGTCTGAACGTACCGCCGCTAGCGCGGCAGCCGTCGATTCGAGGGCGGTGAGCACTTCGTAGATTTCACGCATATCCTCGGTGGACACCGGCTTCACCGTCATGCCGTGGCGCGGTCGCACCTCCACCAACCCTTCAGCTGCGAGACGCAGCATGGCTTCGCGCGTCGGCGTTCGGCTCATCTTCAGCGCGGCCGCGAGTCCTTCCTCGGTGAACTGCTCGCCGGAACGCAGCCGGTTGTCAAGAATGCGTGTCCGCAGCTCGCGATAGGCGCGGTCGGCAAACGGCTCGCGCAGGCGCCTGCGCCCGCCCGGCGCGACTACAGTTGATTTCCTTGCCGCCGCCGGCTTTGGCGCCGGCCCTGACGACGACGGAGCGGATTTGCGCGGTTTGCTGGCCGCGCGGGAAGCTGCTGACTTCATGACTCGGGGCATGGAGGCTGAGGAGCGCAATTGTACTTGGTCAGATGCCTCAGCTGTTCACCAGCTCCAGAGCGCGCACGGCCTTGTTCGCCACCATGGCCTTTGCCGCGGCATCGAATGCCTTGAAATGCGGCGTAGCCAGATGCGCCTCGAACGCCGCGCGGTCGTCGTACACTTCATACAGAAAGACGCACTGCGGCCGTGCTGGATCGCGGCACAGGTCGAAGCGCAGGCAGCCGCGTTCTGATTCGCGCGAAACGCGCGCATTCTCCTGCATCAGCGGCATGAACGCGCCGAGGTGCTGCGTGTGGATGGTGAATTCAACTGTAATAACATACATTGCCTGAACCTCCGCCGTTAGGCCGCTGCTCCGGTTCGGCGCGACACTGCGTGCGCGCTGGACTCCTCGCTCATTGCGCCATTTCCAACGCGCGGCTGAAGAAGTCAACGCCGCCGAAGTTGCCGGACTTGAGCGCAAGCAGCATGGTCTGCCGCCCGAGCGCGCCTGTCCACGGCACGCCGGGATCGATTTCACGCCCGATGGCGAGCGCCTCGATGCCGAGCGCCTGAACCACCGCGCCCGCAGTCTCGCCTCCGGCGACCACCAGCCGGCGCACGCCCCGCTCCACCAGGCGCTGCGCGAGCAGCGCGAAAGCCGATTCCACCAGCGCGGCGGCTTGGTCGCGACCCAGGCGCTGCTGCACGGCAGCGACCGTTGCCGAATCCGCGGTGGAATAAACGAGAAATGGTCTGCCGGCAGACAACTCCGCTTCCACCGCGGCCAGGGCCTTCGCGGCAAGCGCGGCCGCATCGCCTCCTGCAAGCGGATCGAGCGCGACTGCAGGCCGCGACTCGGCCCAGCGCGCGACCTGCGCCCGCGTCGCCGCCGAGCACGAGCCGGCAAGGATTGCAGCCGGCCCCCTCACCTCGGGCAGCAGCGCCGCGTCCGCGCGTTCGGGCAGCAAACCCGCGGCGCGGAAATTCTGCGGCAATCCGAGCGCGATGCCGGAACCCGCGGTAACCAGCGGCAGCGCGGCGCAGGCGGCGCCGATTTCCATCAGATCCGCATCCTCGAGCGCATCGACTACGGCGTGGCTAACGCCGGCCGCGGCCAGCGCGTCGAAACAGGCACCTATGGCCTTGCGGCCGTTGCGCACCACCGTCCAGGGCACCAGCCCGACCTTGCGCCGCGTCTGGCGTCCGAGCGTACGCACCAGACTGGCGTCGCGCATCGGCGTTAGCGGATGGTCGCGCATCGAGGACTCCGACAACAACACGTCGCCGACGAACAGGTGGCCGAGGTAGATGGTGCGGCGGTTGGCTGGAAACGCCGGGCAGGCGATGGTGAAAGGCGTCCCGAGCGCGTCGAGCAACGCGTCTGCCACCGGGCCGATGTTGCCGGCATCGGTGGAGTCGAAGGTCGAGCAGTACTTGAAATAGAACTGGCGCGCACCGGCGCTTCGCAGCCAGGCGAGGGCCGCAAGCGACTGCGCGATCGCATCGCCGGCGGGCAGCGTTCGCGTCTTCAGAGCGATCACAATCGCGTCGGCGTTCTTCGTCGCCGTCGCATCCCGCGGCACGCCTATGGTCTGCACCGTGCGCATACCTGCGCGCACCAGCATGTTTGCAAGGTCGGTAGCGCCGGTGAAATCGTCAGCTATGCAGCCGAGCAGCATGGTTCCCCTTTCAGTTGACCATCCGCCAGATGACGCTGGTTGTCCACGGCAGGTAGGTGATCACGAACAGCACAGCCACTGCAGCAATGAGCAGAGGCCATAGCGCCTTGGTAATTTCCCCGATGCCCGCATCGGCGAGTTTCGCGGCGACAAAAAGCGTACCGCCCACTGGTGGCGTATACAAGGCGATGGCGAGATTCGCCGTGATCACCACACCCAGATGTACAAGATCGATGCCGAAGGTCTTGGCGATCGGCATCAGCAGCGGCACAGTCAACAGCATCGCCGGCAGCGGCTCAATGAAAATGCCGAGCAGCAGCAAGGCGACATTGAGGAGAAACAGGAACTGCCACGGCTCGTCTGCAACGAGCTTGATCCAGGCCGCAAGCTGCACCGCCACCTGCTCGGCAGTGATCAGCCAGGCGAGCGCACCGGTCGCGCCGATCACCAGCATCACCGTGGCGCTGGTCTGGAACGCGTTCACCAGCAGGCGCGGCAGGTCGCGCGCGGAGATGTCGCGGTAGACGAACAGCGAAACGATAATGCCATAGACCACTGCGACGGCAGCCGACTCCGTCGGTGTAAACACGCCGGACCAGATCCCGCCGACGATGATCAGCGGCATTATCAGCGCCGGACCGGCGTCGCGCGTCGCCGCCCAGATCTGCCGTGGTGAAGAACGCACGTCGCCGTTGTCGCAACCGGTCTTCTTGCCGTACCAGACGCAAACTCCCATCAGGGCGACCGCCATGAACAAGCCTGGCACCAGGCCGGACATCGACAGCTGGCGCATCGATACCCCGGATATGAACGCGTAGACCAGGAATGGGATCGACAGCGGCATGAGCAGTGCCAGCGTGCCGGCTACGGAGAGCAGCGCCGCGGCGAATCCGCGCTCGTAGCCGCGCTGCTTCATCGACGGGATGACGAGCGAACCGATCGCCGCGGTATCCGCGATCGCCGACCCGGAAACGCCGCCGAACATCAGGCAGGAGGCAACGGTGACGATCCCCAGCCCCCCGGGCAGGAATCCAAGCAGCGCTCGCGCAAATTCGACGATGCGACGGCCGATACCTCCCGAGGAAAGAATCTCGCCGGCGAAGATGAACAAGGGCACGGCGATCAGGATGAACGGCTCGACGCCGCCGATGAATGACAGAAAGATGGTTTCCAGCGGATGGCCCAGGCTGCCGATGACGATGGTCCCGACCGTAGTCGCCAGCAGCGAGAATAGCAGCGGCACACCGGCGAGCGCCAGCAGGAAGAATGCGAGAAAGAGCAGCCCGGCTAGCATCGCATCACGCCTTCGGCCAGCGCTGGTCCCGCGTCCTGCCCTGCGCGATCAGGTACAGGTCGTAGACAATCCAGACCAGCATCGCGAACGCTCCCACCGGCATGCCCAGATACTGGAACGACATCGGTATCTGCAGCACGGTGAGTTCGTTCCCCCACCCGGCGACGACCAGGTTGGTGCCGAACCAGATCAGGAGCAGAAGCACCGCGACCGCCAGCAGATCGATAACGGCGTCGGCGGCGGAGCGCGCACCGCCGCCGAGCATGTCGATAAACTCGGTAATCGTCATTTGCGCGCCGCGTCGCGTCGCCGATCCGCCTGAGAGAAATGTCACCCAAACCATCATCAATTCGGCGAGTTCGGTGACAGCGGCCATATCCCTGCCGATCACGTGCAGCAGCACGTTGAAGAACACCAGGACGATCATGACCGCGCCCATGGCGACCACGCTCCAGTCGACCAGTGTGCCGAACGCCGCCAGCAGCGGGGGAGCAGCCGGCGCGGCCGGCAGGAGATCACTGCGCAGGAGTGCGCGCGGCAGACGCTGCCGGGTTGCAGTAGACATTTCAGACTGAGTCATGGTTGGTTCCCGATGGACTGGCGCTGCCCGACCGCGCGCGCCTCCGCCTTTCAGCAGTAGGCGCGCGACCTCGGGCGTGCAGCCGTACTATTTCGCCGGCAACGCCTTGCGCACGGCCTCGGCGTCGGCGAGGAAAGCATCGACGTCAGCACCGTACTTCTCCTTGGCCTTGACGTAGACCGGCTTGACCGAGTCGCGGAACGGCGCCAGGTTCGGACGCGCGATCTTGGCGCCCTTGGACTGCATCTCCGCCAGTTGTTTGTCGTCGTTCGAGCGGATCTCGTTGCGTATCCACGCTGCGGTCTCGCCGCCGGCCTTGGTCACCGCCGCCTGGTCCGCCGGCGAAAGCTTCACCCAGGTCTTCTCGGACATGGTCAAAGGTATCGGGCTGTAGACGTGATGCGTCAACGTCACGTTCGGCGCGACCTCGTAGAATTTGTTCGCGTAAATCGTGTCGATCGGGTTTTCCTGTCCGCTGACCGCACCCTGCTGGATGGCGAGGTAGACCTCGGGCAGCGGCATGATCTGCACATTGAAGCCGATTGCCTCCAGCGTCCAGCGCATCATCTCGTTGGGAAAGCTGCGCAGCTTCTTGCCCTTGGCGTCGGCCGGGGAGCCCAGCGCATCCTTGGTCGTCATGTCGCGAAAGCCTGCTTCCCAGGTAGCGAGGAAGCGGAAGCCCTTTGCAGGTGCCTTCGCGAACTCCTGATGCAGCCACTTCGATTCGTCGTAGAGCTTCCATCCCTGCTCATAGTTCTCGACCAGGTACGGTAGCAGCGAGAGGTTGAGCGTGGGCAAATGCGTGGCATAGGTGCCGGTGCTCGACACGGTGAAATCGATGCCGCCCAACTGCAGCTGCTCCACCGCCTTCGGATCGTTGGCGAGCTGGCCTGCCGGAAACACCTTGACCTCATAGCGGCCCTGCGTGTAATCGGCGACTTTCTTGGCAAACAGCTCCGCCGCCTTGTGGCGCGCGCCACCGGGCTGGTCGGTGTGGCTGAACTTGAGCGTCGTCACGGCGCCCGCGGACAGCGGCAATGCCAGGGCTGCGGCGACGCCGGCGGCGATCAATGTACGGGTAAAGAATGTTCTGCGTTGCATACTTGTGTCCTCCTGGGTAAATTCGGTTAATGGCCGTCAAAGGTTTGCAGCACGGGGGAATGCGCGGGATCGAAGCCGGCCAGTTCGATCCTTTTTCCGTCCTTGTGGGAGCGATACACCGCTTCCTGAATTTCTAGATTGACCAGATATTCGCGCGCCGTGTTTTCCAGCGGCGCACCGTGCAGCAGATGCGCGACGACATGGCGCTGCAGCCATTCGCAAGCCCCGCCGCCGAAACTGTCTGACTGGCCCTTGTCATAGATGTGTTCGGTCTCCCCGCCGTGGTGCGGCTTCCACCACAGCCGCGCCTCACCATCCAGGCGCAGCACGCCGGCGCTGCCTTCGAGCCACATCTCGCCCATGGTGCGGCGCGGGTTGCCGGCAACGTGATCGTTGAGCCGGTTGCCGTCGAACATTCCGCTAGATCCCGATTCGAACTCGAACACGATATAGCCGGCGTCCTCGCCGGCGATTACCGGATTGAGCTTGCGCAGGCGCGCGTAGACCGCGCTGACCTCGCCCATGAGGAAACGGAAGGTGTCGATCCAGTGAATCGCCGTCTCGTAGACCAGGAGTCTCGGCATCTGCTGAAAGTAAGGTTGGCGATCGAGGTAGGCGTCGCGCCCCTGGCCGTCGCCGGGACGCAAACGGAACGCCACGCTGTGCGGCGTGCCCAGCCTGCCGCCGTCCATCAGTCGCCTGGCCTCACGGTACCAGGGCTGCCAGCGAAAATTTTCATGCACGATCAGCGCCACGCCGGCGTCTTCCGCAATCGCGGTCAGCTCCACCGCTTCGCTGAAGCTGCGGCCGAAGGGTTTTTGGCAGATCACTGAAATGCCGCGCGCGACGGCGGCAGAAATGTAGTCGCCATAGGTCGCGGGCGTCGTAATTATGTCCAGCAGGTCGGGATGCTCGGCATCGAGCATCTCGTCGAGTCGGCCGTATACTTTGGGCACGCCGTAGCGCGCCGCCTGCGCCTCGCCTTTGGCAGCGCTTCGATTGCACAGCGCGACCAGTTCGACCGTGTCCATGTTGCGCCAGCCCTGATACTGAAACTGGCTGAAGTAACCGGCGCCCACTGCCGCGACTTTGAGTTTCTTCGGCATCGCCGTCAGGCCGTCACCTGCGACCGGGCGAGCGCTTCGATGACCGCCGTGGCTATCGCCCGCGTGCCATCCTTGCCGCCGAGTTCGAATGAATGCAGCCTGCCCGGCGCGAACGCCGCATCGACCGCCAGCTTGAGGCGGGCCGCTTGCGCGCCTGCCTCCGGCATGCAGTGGATTTCACCCAGCCATTCGAGCATCATCGCCGCGGAAAGGATCATCGCCGTCGGATTGGCTTTGCCCTGCCCGGCGATATCCGGCGCGCTGCCGTGGCTGGGCTGAAACAGACCGTGCTTGTCGCCGATATCGCCCGAGGGCGACATACCCAGGCCGCCGATCAATCCGGCTGCGAGATCCGACAGAATGTCGCCGAACTGATTTTCCGTCGGCAGCACATCGTAGTCCCAGGGCCGCTTCACCAGGTTCAGTGCCATCGCATCGACATAGCAATGGTCAGCACCAATGTCCGGATTGAGTTTGGCACGCTCCCAGTAAATCTTGTTGAAGAACGCCATGCTGGAAAGCACATTGGATTTGTCCACGCAGGTCACCCGGCCTTTTGCGGGGTTGAGCGAACGCCGCTGGCGCGCCAGGCGAAAAGCGAAATCGAACACGCGCTCGGAAGCCTTGCGCGATATGCGCCCGAGATCGAACGCCTCGTCGTCGTTGGCTTTCGGTTGCAACTCCGGATACAGGCGGCCGTAGAACAGACCTTCGGACTGTTCGCGCACCAATACAAAATCTATCTGCGCGGCATGCGGGTCGGCCAGCACCGAAGGCACGCCGGGGATGGCGCGGATCGGGCGCACGCCGGCGTACAGATCGAAATCCTTGCGCAGATCGAGCTGCGGATTGATTTCGGTGCCATCGGGATAGCGAATGTGCGGCAGGCCCATGGCGCCGAAAAGAATCGCATCGGCGTCGGCGCAGGCGCGCAGCGTGCTGTCGGGCAAAGCCACGCCGGTATCGGCGTAGTGCTGTGCGCCTCCCGGACCCTGGGTATAGCGCAGATCGAAGCGCGGCTGGTCCGCCAGCAGCCGATCGAGAACTTTGATGCAGGCGTCCATGATTTCGGAGCCGATGCCGTCGCCAGGCAGGACGGCGATGTTGAAGCTCTGTTTGCTCATGCTATGGCATACCCTCTTTCGCGATTCCGCAATGTGCGGCGTTAGAAGTTCCAGTGGTAAGGCGGATGACCGGCCACCGGCGCGTCGAAATACGCGATCCGCTCATCGAGCAGGCAGCCGAGGTAGGCCGTACGCAAGCCCGGACCGCCGAAAGCCAGGCTGGAAATATTCTTCAGCAGCCGCCCGCCTGCATGGTCCAGGTGCGGTCGGCCCATTGTGCCCGAGAGGAAAGCCTGCTCGGCATTTTCGACATGCGCCGCGTCGCAGTCCTCCAGCATCAGTTCCTGGCTGCCGTCGGTCAGGACGCGAATGACGCGGTTGGACACGATGGAAGTGATCCAGATGCCGCCCTCTGCATCGAAGGTCATGCCGTCCGGATAGGTGCCGTGACCGAAGGTGGTGACGGTTTCACGGCCGGAAAGCGACGCGTCGGCACCGATGCGAAACCGCGTCAGGCGCCGTGAAAATGTTTCATTTACATAAAGCCAGCGGCCGTCCGGACTGGGCAGCGCCTCGTTGGTATAGCCCAGGCCGTCGGCCACAATGCGCGCGCCGCGCTCGTCGACCACGGCGACAAAGCCATCGGCGATGTCACTCCGGTACGCCAGCGCCCGCGGCTGGTGGCGGGTACTGACGGTGAGCCAGGTACGCTTGCCATCCTCGACCACATAATTCGACGGCGGCAGCGGAACGCCGTCGATCGCAGCAAGAAATGAAGTGACCGTGCCGTCGCGCTGCAGATGGAAAATGCCACCCTGGGTATCGCCCAGATCGGCAAGCAGGAAGCTGCCGTCCGCACGCAGGGCGATGCCGTTGGGCCGGAGCGGACGGCCGGCGGGAAGGCTGGCGGAAAAAAGCTGCTGGCTACCGTCTGACCGTGTCTGCGCCACGCCGCCGCGCCAGTCCGCTGTATATAGCGCGCCGCCTGCGGTCGCCAGCACGCATTCGGGTCGTTTCAGTCCGCTGCCGGTGAAACGAAGCGCGGAAAGCGCGATCCGTGGCGCATTGCCGGCTGCAGATTCCATAGCTTCGCTCTTTGCATGGCGCATACGGTAATGTATGCATTATTTCGGTCATTGTCAAGGCGCCGGCCGGATCGCCTGGTCCGGCCTGAATCGCTGCTGCGTGTTGCGCGCTTAGCGCTGGCAATCGCCGATGACGATGCGCTGGCGGCCGGAGAGCACGCCGACCGAGACTTCGCCCGGCGAAAGCTGCCTGATCGCGCCTGTGATCGGGGCCGACAGCGCACAGCGGCCGGTCTCGACCAGACGGCCGTTCTCCAGCGCGATAATGCGCAGATGCAGACGCGCCGCATCCGGCACGAGCAGGCGCACGCGGCCGCCGATTTGCATGGCGGCGGACAAGGCGAGTTCAGTCGTGCCGTAGACGTGATTCGAAAATCCCGCCAAAGCCGCGATCTCCACCAGGTCAGTGCCGCGCCGACGGTATGCCTTCAGCGGGCCGCCGATATGCGGCGTAATGACCGCGGCGATCTCTGCCTGGCCGTCGCCGTCCAGATCCACTGCAGCCACCGGATTGAGCCAGCGATTGGGGGTGCCGATCGCAGGGGACTGCGCGCTGAGCGCAAGTCCGTCGGCGTTTAGGCGGATCAGCACCAGGCGCGACCCCCTGTCGCGTTGGCTGACGATCGCGAGTATTACCTCCGGCTCGTCCGCTGCCATGCGCACCAGGCGCGGCTCGAGATCCTCGAACACTTCGTCCTGCCCCAGATCCAGCGCCAAACTGCGCCCGCTGCTGGTCGTTGCAACCAGCTGCGCATATTCGTGCGGCCGCCCCAGGGCGAAATGTCCGTAGCGCTCGACCGGAACAGCGTAGTGCGCAGCGGTGATGGTCTCCGCGCCCAGCGCCGAACCGGCAATTGCAGACACGGCAGCCAACGAAAACATCCAGCGGCGCAGCTTCCGCATCAAACTGAAAATCCGCGATGTAGAATGCATATTCATGTAGTCGGATCCGCCGGAGCGTAGCATGACAGAGTCCCGTGTAGCTTCGCATCGCGTTTTTTCGAGGCGCGAAGTGCTGGCGCTGGGCGCAGGCATCGGCACCGCGGTCGCGCTGCGCGGCATGCCGGCGTTTGCCGCTGTCGGCCCGTTGCTGACGCGGGCGATCCCGCGCAGCGGCGAGCGTCTGCCGGCGATCGGCATCGGCACCGCAATCGTATTCGATTTTGCGAACGACGATGCGAAGCTCGCCGAGCGGCGCGCCGTGATCCAGACCATGCTCGCCGGCGGCGCGCGCCTGATCGACACCGCGCCCTCGTACGGGAATGCGGAGTCCGTCGTCGGCGAATTGCTTTCAGAGCTGAACGTGCGCGACCAGGTGTTTCTCGCGACCAAGGTGCGCGCCACCGGCCGCGACAACTCGATCGCCGAAATGCAGCAGTCGCTGCGGCGGCTGCGCACCGAGA
>QYQC01000015.1 GCA_007280315.1 Betaproteobacteria bacterium
CAGTGCCAAATTCACAATTTTCTTTGTCCCGCTCACTTTCCATCGCCATCATTGCTCGTATGATCAACTCAAGTCCGACAGGCTGCTAGTGTCCCGAATCGCTTATTCGCTGAAGAAATGACGCCGCGTACTCAACTGCCGTAACGCTGCAGACCGTCCAGGTCGAGCACAGTGACCAGGCCGTAATCGACTTTGATCAAGCCGGCCTTGCCCAGCACCTGCAGCGCGCGGTTGACGCGCTGGCGCGAGGCGCCGGCGAGATAGCCGAGTTCTTCCTGCGAAATCTGAATCTGCGGGTCGGCGTCGGGATAAAGGTGAGGGTTGAACAGCGCCGCCAGGGCGCGCGCGACGCGCGCATCCGGCGCGAGCAGGCGGTCGTGCTCGACCATGCCGATGAACTGGCCCAGGCGCTCGTTCAGTTGCTGCAGCAAAAAGCGGTTGAACGGGATGCTGGTATCGAGCAACCAACGAAAGGTGGCTTCGGGCAGGAATGCGATGCGCGAATCGCGCAGCGCAACGGTGTCGTACATGAACGGCTTTCCCCGCAGCACCGAGCCTTCGGCGAACCAGCCGCCGGCGGGTATCCCGGCAAACGTCACCGATTTGCCCGCGGGCGACAGGCTGTGGATTTTGATCAGCCCGTCGATCACGCCGAGCCAGGCGCTCGCCGGATCGCCTTTGCGGCAGATGCAGGCGCCGGCGTCGAAATCGCGCACCGCGATGGCTGCACGCACCTTGCGCAATTGCTCCGCCGGCAGTTCCCGGGTCCAGGTGCTCAGGGCCAACATGTCATCCAAGGATCGCATTGCCAGCCACGTTCGAGTGTCGGTCAGGCGACATTTTGCACGAAAATTGTACTGTATGATGGTTTGGCTAATCCCCTGCTTGGTCCAGTCGGCCGTAACTGCCGCGGCGCGCGGTTGGGGGAGGTTGTTTGTTTGAGATAGAATGAATTCAGAAAGTCCCGGGACAGGGGCGCAACGCATTCGAGGAGGGTTCATGTCGGACGGGTCTCTGGATACGTTTCCGCGGTTGATGCTGCAGCACGCCGCCGTACGCCCGTCGCATCCGGCGATACGCGAAAAGGACCTGGGCATCTGGCAGAGCTGGAACTGGAGCCAGGTGTCGGAGGAAGTGCGTGCGCTCGCCTGCGGTCTGTCCGAGCTGGGGTTTCGCCGCGGCGACAGCCTCGCCATTGTCGGTGACAACCGTCCGCGCCTGTACTGGGCCATGACCGCGGCGCAATGCCTGGGCGGAATTCCGGTGCCGATGTATCAGGACGCGGTGGCGCAGGAAATGGAATACGTGCTGCAGGACGCAGGTATCCGCTTCGCCGTGGTCGAGGACCAGGAACAGGTGGACAAGCTGATCGAGTGCCGCGCGCGCGCCCGGTCTCGAACAAATTCTGTATGACGACCCGCGCGGCCTGCGCCATTACGACCAGCCGTTCATCCGCAGCCTGGACGCGGTGCAGGATGCAGGACGCAGCCTCATGGCCAAACAGCCGGAGTTCATGGTGCGCGAAATCGAGCAGGGCAAGGCCGGCGACATGGCGATCATGCTCTACACCTCGGGCACCACCGGAAAACCCAAGGGCGTGTGCATTACCCATGACGCACTGATCAATGCGGCGCGCGGCGGCTGCGGCTTCGACCGGCTGACCGCGGATGACGAAATCCTGTCCTACCTGCCGATGGCCTGGGTGGGGGACAACCTGTTTTCCTATGCCCAGTCGCTGATGTCCGGGTTTACCGTCAACTGTCCGGAGTCGGGCGAAACGGTGATGACCGACATGCGCGAAATCGGGCCGACCTATTACTTCGCGCCGCCGCGGGTGTTCGAGAACCTGCTCACCCAGGTGATGATCCGCATCGAGGATGCGGGGGCGATCAAGCGCGGCATGTTCCACTATTTCATGGATGTGGCGCGCCGCTGCGGCGCCGAGATACTCGACGGCAAGCCCGTCGCCAGCGCAGAGCGCTGGCTGTACGCACTGGGCAACGTGCTGGTGTACGGACCGTTGCGCAACGTGCTCGGCATGAGCCGCGTGCGCGTGGCCTACACCGCGGGGGCCGCGATCGGACCTGATCTGTTCCGCTTCTACCGCTCCATCGGCATCAATCTGAAGCAGCTCTACGGCTCGACCGAAACATGCGCCTACGTATGTCTGCAGAAGGACGGCGAGATCAAACTCGACACCGTGGGCGTGCCCGCGCCCGGGGTGGAGGTGAAGATCGCCGACAGCGGCGAAGTGCTGGTGAAAAGCGCGGCGATGTTCAAGGAGTATTACAAGCGGCCCGACGCCACCGCCGAGACCATAGACGCCAAGGGATACTTCCACACCGGTGACGCCGGATTTTTCGACGCGGACGGGCAGCTGAAAATCATCGATCGCGCCAAGGACGTCGGTAAAATGGCAAACGGCGCCCTGTTTGCGCCGAACTACATCGAGAACAAGCTCAAGTTCTTCTCCCACATCCGGGAAGCGGTCGCATTCGGCCATGGGCGCGAGATGGTGTGCGCGTTCATCAACATCGACATCGGCGCGGTCGGCAACTGGGCCGAGCGGCGCAATATTCCCTACTCCGGCTATACCGACCTGGCGCAGAAGGACGAGGTGTATGCGCTGGTGCGCGAGTGCGTGGAAAAAGCCAATGCGGAGCTTGCGCTCGATCCGGCGCTGTGCGATTCCCAGGTGCATCGTTTCCTCATCCTGCACAAGGAACTCGATCCGGACGACGATGAGCTTACGCGAACGCGCAAGGTGCGCCGCGGTTTCGTCGCCGAGAAATACAGCGTGCTGATCGATGCGCTGTATTCGGACAAGGCGTCGCAATTTATCGAGACCCAGGTCAAGTTCGAAGACGGGCGCAGCGGCAAGGTGGCGGCCGATCTGAAAATATGTGATTCCAAAACCTTCAGCGCCGGCGTCAAGCAGGCGGCGTAGGCAGGAAACCTCGATCACGGCGAAGGACTCATGCAAGACCGGACCACAGCGCAGCGCCTCACCTTTCACGACGCCATGGAGACGTTCGAGGTGGATTTTTCCGACCTCACCTTTACCGACACGGCCGAGGTCGACACCTTCTACGACGAGGTCGACAGGCAGCTCGCGGCGAGCGGCCGGCGTTGGTACTTCCTCGTGGTTTATCCCGGTTGCGTCATCGCGCCGGAGGCTTGGGAGCGTTTTGCCGAGCGCGGCAAGAACAGCAACATCAACTCCAGCCTGGGCACGGTTCGCGTCGGCGCCGCCGCGCAGACACGCGACGCGATACGGGAACACGCGGGGCGCGCGTTCTTCCGCGCCAACATCTTCGATACGCGCGAACAGGCCATCGCGGCCCTGGGTGAAATGCGCAAGCGCCAGCGCGCCGCCGACGCGGGCACGAAAGCCGCTGCAGCGGATGCGTTCCTGCGCATCGAAAACGTCAGCCTGAGTTTCGGTGGCGTCAAGGCGATTACCGGTGTCAGTTTCGAGATCAAGCGCGGCGAAATCACCTCGATCATCGGGCCCAACGGCGCGGGCAAGAGTTCGATGCTGAATGTGATCAACGGCGTCTACCACCCGCAGCAGGGTACCGTCACCTTCATGGGCGCAAAGCGCCACGACATGAATACGCACGCCGCCGCCGAGCGCGGGATCGCGCGCACGTTCCAGAACATCGCGCTGTTCAAGGGCATGTCGGTGCTCGACAATATCATGACCGGCCGAAACCTGCGCATGAAGTCCGGATTGCTGGCACAGGCGTTTCGCCTGCCCTCGGCCGAACGCGAGGAATTGCAGCAGCGCGAGGCGGTCGAACGGATTATCGACTTCCTCGAAATCCAGGCCCATCGCAAAACCCCGGTCGGACGCCTGCCCTATGGCCTGCAAAAGCGCGTTGACCTCGCGCGCGCCTTGGCGATGGAGCCCAAGCTGCTGCTTCTCGACGAACCGATGGCGGGAATGAACGTCGAGGAAAAGCAGGACATGTGCCGCTTCATTCTCGATGTCAACGACCAGTTCGGCACGACGATTCTTCTGATCGAGCACGACATGGGCGTGGTCATGGATATTTCCCAATTCGTCGTCGTGCTGGATCACGGCATGAAAATTGCTGAAGGCACGCCCGACGAGGTTCGTTCCGATCCTGTTGTCATCCGCGCCTATCTCGGCGTGGGACACTAAGGCTGGCTGCAGATATGAGAGGAAAACGAAATCTGATTGTTTTGTTCGTTGCGCTGCTGGCGGGCCTCATCGCGCCGCTTGCTACCGGCGCGAGTTCCGCCGGATTCTGGGTCGAGGTGCTGCTCGGCGGGCTTATGGCGGGCGTACTCTACTCGCTGGTCGCGCTCGGCTTCGTGCTGATTTTCAAGGCATCCGGTGTGTTCAACTTCGCCCAGGGCGCGATGGTGCTGTTCGCGGCGCTGTCAGTGGCGCGCATGGCCGAGAAAATGCCGTTGTGGGCGGCCATGCTGCTAGCGGTAGTCATCATGGTGGCGCTGGCGTTCGTGATCGAGCGGCTGGTGCTGCGGCCGCTGGTGAACCAGGACCCGGTGGTGCTGCTGATGGCGACGCTGGGCGTGACCTATTTCCTCGACGGCTTCGGCCAGACTGTCTGGGGCAGCGATATTTATGAAATCGAGCTGGGCATCGCCAAGGAACCGGTGATGATCCTGGGCAATTTGTTTGATGGTGGCATCCTGATCAACAAGGACGACGTCGCGGCCACGGCGGCGGCGGCGCTGCTGGTGATCCTGCTTGCCCTGTTCTTCCAGAAGACCAAGACCGGACGCGCGTTGCGGGCGGTTGCCGACGATCACCTGGCGGCGCAGTCGATCGGCATTCCGCTGAACAGCATCTGGGTTATCGTATGGTCGCTCGCCGGAGTCGTGGCGCTGGTGGCGGGGGTCATCTGGGGGGCCAAACTCGGCGTGCAGTTCTCAATTTCGCAGGTGGCCTTGAAAGCGCTGCCGGTGGTGATCCTGGGCGGATTCACGTCGATCCCGGGCGCAATCATCGGCGGCCTGATCATCGGCGTCGGCGAGAAAATGGCCGAGGTGTTTCTCGGACCGGTGATGGTCAAAGCGTTCGACTTGGCCGGCGGCGGCATAGAAAACTGGTTTGCGTATGTACTCGCGCTCCTGTTCCTGCTGGTCCTGCCCGAAGGCTTGTTTGGGGAAAAGCACATTGATCGCGTTTAGCGAAAACTGATAGACCATGCTCTACAGAGAAAACGGACAGTTCAAAACCTCGTATCGCGCGGATCAGCAGATGCTGCCGATCCTGCAGGATCGTATCTTTATGGGCCTGCTGCTGCTGTTCGTGTTCGTCGGCGCCCCATTCATATTCAGCGATTATTTCTTCCTGTCGATCCTGATTCCGTTCCTGGTCCTGTCCCTGGCGGCGCTCGGCCTGAATCTGCTGGTCGGCTACTGCGGCCAGATTTCCATCGGCCACGCGGCGTTCATGTCGGTCGGCGCCTATGCCGCATACAATCTTGTGCTGCGCGTGCCGCAGCTCAATTTTCTGGTGGCGCTGATCCTGGCAGGCCTGATCGCCGCCGTGGTCGGCCTGCTGTTCGGCATCCCGAGCCTGCGCATCCGTGGCCTGTACCTTGCGGTAGCCACACTGGCCGCACAATTTTTCATGGACTGGGCCTTCGCCCGGGTCAAGTGGTTTACCAATTACGCGTCCTCCGGATCGGTATCCACGGCCACCATCGACATTTTCGGCTGGCAGGTCAATTCGCCGGTGAGGAAATACCTGTTCCTTGCGGCGGTGGTCACGGTGTTTGCGATACTGGCGAAGAACCTGGTGCGCAGCCACATGGGCCGCGCCTGGATGGCGATGCGCGACATGGACGTCGCCGCCGAGGTAATCGGCATCCGCCCGGTCTATGCCAAGCTCACCGCTTTCGGCGTAAGTTCGTTCTATGTCGGCGTCGCCGGCGCGCTGTGGGGTTTCGTGCACCTGGGCTCGTGGGAACCGCTGGCATTCAATATCACGCTGTCGCTCAATCTGCTGTTCATGATTATCATCGGCGGCATGGGCTCCATCCTCGGCAGCTTTTTTGGCGCATTCTTCATTGTGGCGCTACCGATATTGCTGAACCGGGCGCCGGAATGGCTGGGCATAGCCATGTCGACGGCGATGGTGTCGCATCTGGAGTCGATGATATTCGGGTCGTTGATCGTGTTCTTCCTGATCGTGGAGCCGCAGGGACTGGCGCGGCTGTGGTCGATCGGCAAGGAGAAACTGCGTCTGTGGCCGTTCCCGCATTAGCGGATGAACCAGGCGCCTGTGGTTTTTGTGTGGCCGTCGTAGGCGTTTCGCCTTCGGCTTTTTTCTAAGGAGGTAATGGAGATGAAATTAGCAAAGAAAATGAAAATACTGGCGGCATCAGTAGGGACGGTCGCTACGGTGGCTGCGGTCATGGCCAGCGGGCCGGTCCAGGCGCAGGCGAAGGAACAATTCTTCCCGTCGCTGACCTACCGCACCGGCGCCTATGCGCCCAACGGCGTGCCGTTCGGCAATGGTTATGTGGACTACTTCAAGCTGGTGAATGCCCGCGACGGCGGCATTGGCGGAGTCAAGATCACCTTCGAGGAATGCGAGACCGGTTATGCCACCGATCGCGGCGTCGAGTGTTACGAGCGTCTGAAGGGCAAAGGTCCCACCGGCGCCACACTGTTCCAGCCGCTGTCGACCGGCATCACCTTCGCCCTGACCGACAAGGTGTTCAAGGACAAGATTCCCCTGGTCACCGCCGGCTACGGTCGCGCCGACTCGGTTGACGGCACCGTGTTCAAGTGGAACTTTCCCCTGGGTGGAACCTACTGGGACGCCGCCGACATTCTGATCCAGCATATCGGCAAGAAGGAAGGCGGCCTGGACAAGCTGAAGGGCAAGAAGATCGCCCTGGTCTATCACGACTCGCCCTATGGCAAGGAGCCGATTCCGCTCCTGCAGGAGCGTTCCAAGATGCACGGCTACGAACTCCTGCTTCTGCCGGTAACCCACCCCGGCGTGGAACAGAAAGCCACCTGGCTGCAGATCCGCCAGCAGCGTCCGGACTATGTCTTCCTCTGGGGCTGGGGTGTGATGAACTCGACCTCGATCAAGGAAGCGGTCGCGAGCGGCTATCCGCGCGAGAAGATGTACGGCGTGTGGTGGTCAGGCGCTGAGCCCGATGTCACGCCGGCTGGCGATGGCGCCAAGGGTTACAACGCGCTGGTGTTCCTCGCGCCGGCCGGCCAGGGCCAGGTGCACAAGGACATGATCAAGTATGTCTATGACAAAGGCCAGGGCAGCGGCAAGGCGGAAGACGTCGGCGAGGTGCTGTACAACCGTGGCATGGTATCGGCGATGATGGCCGTGGAAGGCGTCAAGCGCGCCCAGTTCAAGTACGGTAAAAAGCCGTTGACCGGCGAACAGGTCCGCTGGGGACTGGAAAACCTGGCGATCGACGCCGCCGCGATCAAAAAGATCGGTTTCGAGGGCTTCATGAATCCAGTCGGGACCACCTGCGTCGATCACGAGGGCGCGCATACCGGCAGTGTCCAGGCCTGGGACGGGAAGAAATGGCATATCACCGCCGGACCGTACGAGTCAGATCTGCAGATCATCAAGCCGCTGATTCGCGCCTCGGCGGCGAAGTACGCGGCGGAGAAACACGTCCCGGTGCGCGACTGCGCCAAGGACGCGTCGTCCTGATCGTGTGAATTTCCGCCTGCGCCGTTCGCGGCACAGGCGGTTTTTCCAGGGGCTCGGTTTGAGTTTCCGGAAAAACCGAGAAATCTAAAAGGCCGCCTGAAAATGGCCTGTCGTTCCGAAGCCTAAGGCTGAGGAAGCTGCTTCTAATTGCTTCAATAGCAGATTCCTCGCCATGCTCGGAATGGCAATTGCCGAGATTGTTATTTTGCAGTTCGCTCCAAGGAGAACGCCCCGATGAGTACCACCATGCTCACGGTGAATGGCATTGAAGTCATCTATAACCACGTCATTCTGGTGTTGAAGGGCGTGTCGCTGACTGTCGACGAAGGCAAGATCGTAGCCTTGCTGGGAGGCAATGGCGCGGGCAAGACGACCACGCTGCGTGCGGTGTCCAACCTGCTGAGGGGCGAGCGCGGCGACGTGACCAAGGGCTACATCGAATACAAGGGAGAGCGCATCGAGAAACTCACGCCGTCGGAGCTGGTCAGGCGCGGCGTGATTCAAGTGATGGAAGGGCGGCACTGTTTCCCGCACCTGTCGATCGAGGACAACCTCATGACCGGCGCCTACACCCGCCGCGCCGGCCGCAGCGAAATCGCCGCCGACCTGGAAAAAGTCTACACCTACTTCCCGCGTCTGAAACAACGGCGCGCGAGCCTGGCCGGCTACACCTCGGGCGGCGAACAGCAGATGACCGCCGTCGGGCGCGCCCTGATGGCGCGGCCGACCATGATCCTGCTGGATGAGCCGTCGATGGGCCTCGCGCCGCAGCTGGTGGAAGAAATCTTCGAGATTGTGAAAAGCCTCAACCAGAAAGAGGGCGTGAGTTTTCTCCTGGCGGAGCAGAACACCATGGTGGCGCTGCGCTACGCCGATTACGGCTACATCCTCGAGAACGGCCGCGTGGTCATGGATGGTGTTGCCTCCGATCTCGCTGCCAACGAGGACGTGAAGGAATTCTACTTGGGTATTTCCAGCGGCGGGCGCAGGAGCTTTTCCGAGGTCAAGCATTACAAACGGCGCAAGCGCTGGCTCGCCTGAAGCCGCATCGGTCGCCGCGCGGAGCCCGCCGGTGTTTCCAGGCAGTCGACATCACGCCTCTCATTTTCTTGCCAAAAGACCAATCTTTCCCATGAGCGAGCATTACGACACTCTCGAAACGCGCGCTGCGGACGGGCGCGAAGAAGCGCTGTTCGCCGCGCTGCCGGCGCAGATCGCGCACGCAAAAGCACGTGCGCCCGGCTTCGAGCGCATCCTTGCCGGCGTCGATCCGGCGACAGTGACGACGCGCGCGGCGCTGGCCAGGCTGCCGGTCACGCGCAAATCCGATCTCGCGGAGCTGCAACAGCGCGACCCACCCCTGGGCGGCCTGAACGCGACGCCGCTCGCCAAGCTGGCGAAAATTTTCGTATCGCCCGGGCCGGTGTATGACCCGGAAGGGAAGGCGGCCAACTGGTGGCGCACGGCGCGTGCCCTCTACGCCGCCGGTTTTCGCGAAGGCGATTTGGTGATCAACACTTTCGCCTACCACTTCACACCGGCGGGCTCGATGATGGAGTCGGGCGCGCGTGCGCTCGGCTGCACCGTGGTTCCGACCGGAATCGGTCAGACCGAAATGCAGGTGTCCACCGTCGCCGATCTGCACATCAGTGCGTTCATCGGCACGCCGTCCTTTCTGAAATTGATCGTGGACAAAGCGGACGAATTGAAGGCCGACATCGGCTGCCTGAAAAACGCCATGGTCGGGGGCGAGTATCTGCCGCCCGCGCTGCGCATGGCCCTGGGCGCGCGCGGCATCCGCGTCATGCAGTCCTATGCCACCGCCGATCTCGGCCTGATCGCCTACGAATCCGCGCTGCCCGACGGCAGCGTCACCGAGGGCATGATCCTCGACGAGGACCTGTTGCTCGAAATCGTGCGCCCCGGCACCGGCGATCCGGTCGCCGAGGGCGAAGTGGGCGAGGTGGTGATTACCAGCTTCAACCGGGACTATCCGCTCGTTCGTTTCGGCACCGGCGATCTGTCCGCAGTGCTTGCAGGCGCGAGTCCGTGCGGCCGCAGCAACGTGCGCATCAAAGGCTGGATGGGACGCGCCGATCAGACCACCAAGGTGCGCGGCATGTTCGTCACGCCGAAGCAAATGGGCGAAATCGTGCGGCGCCACCCCGAAATTCTCAAGGCGCGGTTGGTGGTTTCCGGCGCAACCGGCAACGACAGCATGACCTTCAAGTGCGAGGTCGCAAACGAGGGCAAAGGCCTGAAAGCCGCTCTGGTGGCCGCGATCCGTGATGTGACCAAGCTGCGCGGCGAGATCGAATTCGTGCCCAGGGGCAGCCTGCCCAATGACGGCAAAGTCATCGACGACACGCGCAAGTACGATTGACGCCTGAGGCGGCCGCGCGCCAGTCAAAACTCCGGAGGCCGCAATGAAATACAAGACACTGCTGTACGAAAAACGCGGCCGCATCGCGCGCATCACACTTAACCGGCCGCGCCGGCTGAACGCCATCAGCCAGGCGATGCCGCGCGAAATCCGACTCGCAGTGGAGCAAGCCAACGCCGACGACGGCGTGCATGTGATCGTGGTGCAGGGCGCGGGCCGTGCGTTCTGCGCCGGCTACGACCTGAAGGATTTCGCCGAGAAGAAAGGCAGGAATTCCTATACCCAGGACATGCCGTGGGACCCGATGATCGACTACCGCGGCATGAAAGCCAACACCGACGATTTCTTTTCGCTGTGGCGAAGCTACAAGCCCACCATCTGCAAGGTGCAGGGCTACGCAGTGGCCGGCGGCAGCGACATTGCGCTGTGCGCCGATATCGTGATCATGGCCGAGGACGCGAAAATAGGCTACATGCCGGCGCGCGTCTGGGGCTGCCCGACGACGGCCATGTGGGTATTCCGTCTGGGGGCGGAAAAAGCCAAGCGCATGCTGCTTACCGGCGACACCATCGATGGCAAAACGGCGAAGGCATGGGGCCTGGTGCACGATGCGGTACCTGCGGGCGAACTCGACGCCGCAGTGGAGACGCTGGCCGGGCGCATGGCGGGCGTGCCGAGGAACCAGTTGATGATGCAAAAACTGATGATCAACCAGGCCTACGAAAACATGGGCCTGGCGACGACGCAGATGTTCGCCACGATTTTCGACGGCATCACGCGCCACTCACCCGAAGGCCTGTGGTTCAAGGGCTATGCGGAGAAGGAAGGCTTTCACAAGGCAGTCAAGTGGCGCGACAGCGGCAAGCCGATACCGCGCGGCAAGAAGGACAAGTAGCGCGCATGCGCTGGCGTTGCGTTCCGGCGGTCGCGCTGTTCGCGCTTGGCGCTTCGGCGGCCGTTGCGCAGCCGGTGTCCGCCGAGGAAGTTCCCTACGTGCGCACGCCGCAGGCAGTGGTGGACAAGATGCTCGATCTGGCCGAAATCGGCGTTGACGATTTTCTGATCGACCTTGGGTCGGGCGACGGCCGCATCGTGATCACCGCCGCGCAACAGCGCGGCGCGCGCGGTTTCGGCGTCGAGCTCGACGCCAGCCTGGTCGAGGCGAGCAATGAAGCCGCGCGCATGGCCGGCGTCGCAGCACGCGCGCAGTTCTTCGAGCGCGACCTGTTCGACACCGATATTCGCGAAGCGAGCGTACTCACCATGTACCTGCTGCCCTCGGTGAATCTGCTACTGCGGCCGCGGCTCTTGGCCGAACTCAGGCCCGGCACTCGCGTGGTTTCGCACGACTGGGACATGGGCGAATGGCAGCCGGACGCCAAGGTGGTGTTGCAAGGCCAGGCGAAGCCGGTGATGCCGATGAAAACGAGCACCGTCTACCTCTGGATCGTGCCCGCCAGGGTCGCCGGCACCTGGAACCTGCAGGTCGAGGGCGCCGCCGGACAGGAATCGATAGCAATTGAGTTCACGCAACGATTTCAGGAAATTGCCGGAGTCGCCGCGCGCGCGCGCGGGCGCACGCTGCTGCAAAGCGCGCACCTGCGCGGGCCGGAGATACGCTTCGCCCTGATCGACGAGACTCGCCGACCGTCCGAGCCGTTGCATTTCTTCGGCCGGGTGTACGGCGATACCATGGAAGGGACCGTGATGGAAGGTGCGACTGCGAAAGGTTCGCGCTGGCGCGCGCTTCGCGGCGGTTGACTTGACCATGGTCGGCGCTGCGGGATACATTGCCTCTTATCCGTGAAGGGCACCACGCCTTCTCTCTCCGCAAAGATTCACACACTTCAAGGACACAGCTCATGAGCTCGAAAAAAGTGCTGGTCGCCAACGCGCAGGGCTTCTGGGGCGACAGCATGCTCGGCCCGTTGCGCCTGGTCGACGAAGGACCGATCGACTATCTGACTTTCGACTACCTTGCCGAAGTCACGATGAGCATCATGCAAAAGCAAAAGGCGCGTGATCCGGCGCTCGGCTATGCGACCGATTTCGTCAAGCTGGTCGGCCGGATCATCCGCAAATGCAAAGAGAAGAAGATCAAGATCATTGCCAATGCAGGCGGTGTCAATCTCAGGGCCTGCCTCGCTGCGACGAAAAAGGTGATCGCCGAGCAGAACGTCGCCGGCGTCAGGATCGGCATCGTCGAGGGTGACGACATCCTCGGACGCTTGCCGGAGCTGATCGCGTCGGGAGAGGCGTTCGCCAATTTCGATTCCGGTGAAGGCATCGAAAGGGTGCGCGACCGCCTGACCAGCGCCAACGTCTATATCGGCGCCAAGTCGATTGCCGATGCGCTCGCCCAGGGTGCGGATATCGTAATCGTCGGCCGCTGCACCGATCCAACGCTCGCTGTTGCGCCGCTGGTTCACGAATTCGGCTGGTCCATGGACGAATACGACAAACTTGCCGGCGCCACCGTGATGGGCCATGTGCTCGAGTGCGGCCCGCAATGCACCGGCGGGAATTTCACCCACTGGCGCGAGGTCAAGGATCTGGCGCGCATCGGCTATCCGGTCGCGGAGGCGAGCGCGGACGGCAGTTTCGTCGTCACCAAGCACGCCGGCACCGGCGGCCTGGTCAGCGTCCAGACCGTCACGTCGCAGCTTTTGTACGAACTGGGCGATCCGAAGAACTACCTGGGTCCGGATTGCACCGCGGATTTCACCACCATCAACATCGAGCAGGAAGGGCCGGATCGCGTGAAAATCCACGGCGTAAAAGGCCGCGCGCCGACGCCGACCTATAAAGTGTCGATGGCGTATGAAAACGGCTACAAGATACTGGCGACGCTGTGCATCAGCGGTCCGGACGCGGTGGACAAGGCGCACTGGATCGCCGATGCAGTATTCAAGCGCATGGAGATGCACGGGGCGCCGATTCCGCAGGAACTGCGTTTTCTAGAGCTGTTCGGCACCAATGTGCTGTACAAGGGCATCGTGCCCGAACTCAAGCAGCCGCACGAAATCATGATGCGCATCGGCGCGAAAGGCGCGGATCGGAAGAAGCTCGACCTGCTCGGGACGGAAATCGCGCCGTTCGTGACCGGCGGCCCGCCCGGGGTGACCGGCCTCGCCGCCGGCCGCGCGCGCGCCAGCGA
>QYQC01000206.1 GCA_007280315.1 Betaproteobacteria bacterium
GAGGACCTGACGCGCGCCATCCTGCTGCAGATTATCCTGGAGGAAGAAGCGGGCGGCATGCCGATGTTCACTTCCGATCTGCTGTCGCAGCTGATCCGCTTCTACGGCAACGCGATGCAGGGCATGGTCGGCAATTATCTGGAAAAGAACATGCAGACTTTTGTCCAGGTGCAAAAGCAGTTGCAGGAGCAGTCGCACTCGATGTACGGCGACAGCGGCAAGATCAACAAGGATCTGTGGGCGCAGTTCATGAGCTTCCAGGGTTCGGCCATGCAGGGCATGATGGCCGCCTACATGGATCAAAGCAAAAATGTGTTCATGCAGATGCAGGAAAAACTGCAGGACCAGACCAAGAACATGTTCACCGGTTTTCCCTTCCCCGGCTTCCCCGCGCCGCCGAAGAAGGACGAGGACGACAAGTCCTGAAGCCGTTCCCTGTGGGCGCGGCGCCCTCGCCGACGCTTTTGTGGGAGCGGCGCCCTCGCCGCGATCGGTGCTATTTCGAAGTCTGGTCGGCCCGGGGCAGGCTTCCAACAATGAATAGAAAATGACCACCGCCCCTAAAGTCGGATTCGTTTCGCTCGGCTGCCCCAAGGCACTGGTGGATTCGGAGCGCATCCTGTCGCAGCTGCGCGCCGAGGGTTATGCCATCTCGCCCTCGTATGAATCGGCCGACCTGGTGGTGGTGAACACCTGCGGCTTCATCGATTCCGCGGTGGAGGAATCCCTCGACGCCATCGGCGAGGCGCTGGCTGAGAACGGGCGCGTGATCGTCACCGGCTGCCTCGGCGCCAAGGGCGACATCGTGCGCAAGACCCATCCCAAGGTGCTCGCGGTGACCGGACCGCATGCAGCCGATGAGGTGATGCAGGCGGTGCACGCGCATCTGCCGCGGCCGCACGACCCCTACACCGACCTGGTGCCGCCGCAGGGTGTGCGGCTGACGCCCGCGCATTATGCCTATCTCAAGATTTCCGAAGGCTGCAATCACCGTTGCACTTTCTGCATCATCCCTTCGATGCGCGGCGATCTGGTGAGCCGGCCGATCGGCGAGGTGATGCAGGAAGCGGAAAATCTGGTCAAGGCGGGGGTGAAGGAGATCCTGGTGATCTCGCAGGACACCAGCGCCTATGGCGTCGACATTCGTTATCGCACCGGCTTCTGGCAGGGCCGTCCGCTGAAGACGCGCATGACCGAACTCTCCCGCGCCCTGGGCGAACTCGGCGGCGCTGGCGTTTGGGTGCGCCTGCACTACGTCTATCCGTATGCGCATGTGGACGAAGTCATTCCGCTGATGGCCGAGGGCAAACTGCTGCCTTACCTCGACGTGCCGTTCCAGCACGCGAGTCCGCGCATACTCAAGCTGATGAAACGGCCGGCGTCTGGCGAAGTCAACCTGGAGCGTATCGGCGCCTGGCGCGCGATTTGTCCGGAGATCACGATCCGCAGTACGTTCATTGCCGGTTTTCCGGGCGAGACCGAAGCGGAGTTCCGCCAGCTGCTGGAATTTCTGGAGGAAGCCGAGCTCGACCGCGTCGGCTGCTTCGCCTATTCGCCGGTGGAGGGGGCGAAGGCCAACGCGCTGCCCGATCCAGTTCCGGCGGAACTGCGCGAAGAGCGGCGCGCGCGCTTCATGCTGGTGCAGGAGAAAATCAGCCGCAAGCGCCTGAAGCGCAAGATCGGCAAGACACTCAAGGTGCTGGTCGATTCCGTCGACAAGAAAGGCGCGGTCGCGCGCTCCGAAGCCGATGCACCGGAAATCGACGGCGTGGTTAATATCGTCGGCGGCAAAACTCTTAAGCCGGGGGGTTGGGCCTCGGTCAAAATCGAGCGTGCCGACGCGCACGATTTGTGGGGAAAATTGGTTTAGCCCGAAGCGCATTTCGGAGCGACCATCTAACAACCTGTCATTCCGAGGCCACTGGCCGAGGAATCTGCTTTTGCGTTGCGCATAACCAAGAAGCAGATCCCTCGCTGCGCTCGGGATGACAATATTAATCAAGGAGTGTCAAATGGACTACCGCAATCTCGGCAATAGTGGCCTCAAAGTGTCGCCCATCTGCCTGGGCACGATGATGTTCGGCGCGCGCACCGACGCGGCCGAAGCCGGACGCATCGTCGCTTCGGCGCGCGCCGCCGGAATCAATTTCATCGATACCGCCGATGCCTACGCCAAGGGCGAGTCCGAACGCATCACCGGCAAGCTGATCGCCTCCGACCGCGAACAATGGGTGCTGGCGACCAAAGTCGGCAACGCCATGGGCAAAGGGCCGAACGATTCCGGTCTGTCGCGCAGCTGGATGATGCGCGCCATCGATGCCAGCCTCGCGCGCCTGAACACCGACTGGGTCGATATCTATTACCTGCACCTCGACGATCCGGCCACGCCGATCGAAGAAACGCTGGTCGCGATGGGCGACATCATCGCCGCCGGAAAGACGCGCTACTTCGGCATTTCCAACTATCGCGGCTGGCGCATCGCGCAGATCGTCGAGCTGTGCGACAAACTCGGCGTGCCCGCGCCCATCGTCTGCCAGCCCTATTACAACGCGATGAACCGGATGCCGGAGACCGAAGTCCTGCCGGCCTGCGCCAGCTACGGCCTCGGCGTGGTGCCCTACAGTCCGCTCGCGCGCGGCGTGCTCACCGGCAAGTATGCGCCGGGACAGGCGCCCGCCGCCGACACGCGCGCGGGGCACAAGGACAAGCGCATGATGGAAACCGAATTCCGCGAGGAATCGCTCGCCATGGCGCAGGCGTTCAAGGCGCATGCGGAGAAGCGCGGCATGAGCGCCGGACAGTTTGCGCTCAACTGGGTGCTGAACAACCGCATCATCACGTCGGCGCTGGCGGGTCCGCGCACGCTGGAACAATGGAGCGAGTACCTCGGCGCGCTGGCGCACCCGTTTTCCGCCGAGGACGAGGCGCTGGTCGATTCCATGGTCAAGAGCGGGCACCCGTCGACACCGGGATACAACGACCCGCGCTATGTCATCGCCGGGCGGCCGACGTACTGTTGATGCGTCCGGATGTGGCAGTAACGTGTCGGGAGGTTTCATGACCATTCCCCCTCACTCTGGCCCGCTTCCTGTCCCACGGGGTCTTCCTTCGGTCGCAAGCGGGGCGACGGGACACTCGCCGCGCGAGCGAATCGAGGGAATACTCCCTCTCCCACGGTACCGGGGGAGAGGGAGTAACCCCACGCCCCGCCAGCACGTAGAGTATCCCCTCGCCCCGCTTGCGAAGAGAGTGTCCCCTCGCCCCGCTTGCGGGGAGAGGGCTAGGGTGAGGGGGGCTCGCACACTTTCGCGATTCTCAACCGAGTACCAGCTAGTGATGTGAGCTAAAATTCAACCTTCAAGAATTCCGGAATTCCTCCCTTGCTGATCCCAGTCATCCTGTCCGGCGGCGCCGGCACCCGCTTGTGGCCGGTGTCGCGCGAAGCACATCCCAAACCGTTCATCGTTTTGCCCGATGGCCAGAGCCTGATGCAAAAGACGCTGCTGCGCGCAGCCGCGCTGAAGCCTGCGTCGATACTCACCATCACCAATCGCGATTATTTCTTCATCACCCGCGACGCCTATGCCGAAACGGCGCTGGCACCGAATATAGCCCTCGACTACCTGCTCGAGCCCGCCGGTCGAAATACCGCGCCGGCGATCGCAGCGGGGGCGCTGCGCCTGCGCCAGCAGTTCGGCGACGCCGCGATCATGCTGGTGTTGCCCTCGGATCATTTGATCAGCGACATCGCTGCGTTTGCCAAAGCGGTACAGGCCGCCACGGCGCTTGCCGAACAAGGCTATCTGGTCACCTTCGGCATAGCGCCCACCGCGCCAGAGACCGGATTTGGCTATATCGAAGCCGACCAGACGCGCAAGCTCGGCGGCGGGATGGCGGTGCGCCGATTCGTGGAGAAACCGTCGCGCGAGAAAGCCGAAGCGTATCTTGCGTCGGGCGGTTACTACTGGAATTCGGGCATGTTCTGCTTTCGCGTCGGCGACTTCCTCGCCGAACTTGCGCGCTGTGCGCCTGAGGTGTCCCAGGCAGTTGCCGCGGCGTGGCAGGCAACGAAGCGCGAACAGACGCCGGTCACCATTGACCTCGAATCGTTCGCGCGCATCGCCGACATTTCGGTGGATTACGCCGTCATGGAAAAAGCCGAGCGTGTTGCCGTGGTACCGGGGCATTTCGACTGGAGCGACATCGGCTCGTGGCAGGCGCTGGGCGATCTGGTGCCGGCTGATGCAGCGGGCAATCGCGTACAGGGCGATGTAGTGCTGGTCGATTCCAGCGATTGCTTTGTCCAGAGCGAAGACCGGCTGGTGGCGGCACTGGGCGTGAATAATCTGCTGGTGGTGGATACGCCGGACGCCTTGCTGGTGGCCGATCGCAGCCGGGCGCAGGATGTAAGAAGCATCGTCCAGCAGCTGAAGGCAAGCGGCCACGAAAGTGCGCGCCTGCATCGCACCGTGCATCGTCCCTGGGGTACTTACGCCGTGCTGGAAGAAGGGCCGCGGTTCAAGATCAAGCGCATCGTGGTCAAGCCCGGCGCGTCACTGTCGCTGCAATATCACCACCGCCGCAGCGAGCACTGGGTGGTGGTGTCGGGCATGGCAAGGATAGTCAACGGCGAGCGTGAAATCACACTGAATGCCGATGAATCGTCCTATATTCCGGCTGGGACCCAACACCGTCTTTCCAATCCGGGCAAGGTCGATTGCGTCATGATCGAAGTGCAGAGCGGCGATTATCTCGGGGAGGACGACATCGTTCGTCTGGAAGACACTTACGGCAGGAAATGAAACCATGACGGCCAAAGTCGCACTGGTTACAGGCATCACCGGACAGGACGGTGCCTACCTGGCCGAGCTGCTGCTTGCCAAAGGCTACGTCGTACACGGCATCAAGCGCCGCACGTCGCTGATCAACACCGACCGCATCGACCATCTTTATCAGGATCCGCACGAGACCGATCGCCGTTTCATTCTCCATCACGGCGATCTCACCGATTCGTCCAACCTGGTGCGCATCATCCAGCAGACGCAGCCGGACGAAATCTACAATCTCGCGGCGCAAAGCCATGTCGCCGTTTCGTTCGAGGAACCCGAATACACGGCGAATTCGGATGCGCTCGGCACGCTGCGCCTGCTCGAAGCGATCCGCATCCTCGGCATGGAAAAGAGAACGCGCTTCTACCAGGCGTCCACCTCCGAACTCTACGGCATGGTGCGGGAGACGCCGCAGACCGAAACCACGCCGTTCTATCCGCGCAGTCCCTATGGTGTGGCCAAGCTCTATGC
>QYQC01000166.1 GCA_007280315.1 Betaproteobacteria bacterium
CCAGGATCAAACTCTTCAGTTCAATCCATCAATAGTCACCTAAGTGACTGTTTGCATACTGTTTTACCAGTCTGCGCTCACACTACTCTCAAAGTCCTCAACAAGGCTATCCCCCAAAAGGGATTTCCTACGTCACTGACTTAAATCATTTGCGTGAGTACCAAAGTGTATCTATTCGAGTCAGGCACCTTCGCAGAACCTCCGCACTTGCGTACGAAAACACCACTTCAGTACCTTCACCCCACACCCAGTACCCACACCTATCGGCTGTAAATTTTTAAAGAGCGTTGTTGCGATTTTGGTTGCGGGGGCAGGATTTGAACCTACGACCTTCGGGTTATGAGCCCGACGAGCTGCCAGACTGCTCCACCCCGCGTCCGTCCGTCACGAACATGAGTCCGGTACAGAGGGGAGATTATAGCCAATCTAACAAGCTTGTGTCAAACAAATTGCTGCTTTGCGCAATGAAATGGGCGATAAATACGAACCCGGGGCGTCGTGTAGAAAATCGGTGCGCGCCCCGACCCTACCGCAAAAATTGCGGGACCGCGCACACGCAGGAAGATTCCGCACGCAGGCCTATCAGGAGTGGCCCGACGGCTAGATGCTGCGCTCGGTTTCGCCCGCGCTCGGACGCCACACCAGCAGACGTTTTTCAACTACGCTGACCACCGCATCCAGCGCCAGTGCGAAACCAGTCAGAACCAGGATGCCAGCGAACACGGAGTTGATGTCGAATACACCTTCGGCCTGAAGAATCAGATAGCCCACGCCGCGCGCGGAACCAAGATATTCGCCCACTACCGCACCGACAAAGGCCAGGCCTACCGAATTGTGCAGGCTGGCGAATACCCAGCTGGTTGCGCTCGGCAGATACACATGTCGCAGCAACTGGCGCTGGCTTGCGCCAAGCATGCGTACATTGGCCAGCACCACGGGACTCACTTCGCGCACGCCCTGGTAGACATTGAAAAACACGATGAAAAACACCAACGTCACGCCCAGCGCAACCTTGGACCAGATGCCCAAACCGAACCAGATCGAAAATATCGGCGCCAGAATCACGCGCGGCATGGAATTCGCTGCTTTGATGTAAGGATCGAAAACGGCCGAGGCTGTCGGACTCAATGCCAGCCAAAGACCGATCACCAATCCAAGTACCGTTCCGATGACGAACGCCAACATGGTTTCTACCAGCGTCACCGCGAGATGCTCATAGATACTGCCGGAACTGAACCATTCCCAGACGCGCACGAATACTTTATCCGGTTCGCCGAAGAAGAATGCCGCTTTGTCCGCGTTGTCGAAATAGATCGGCGGCAGCAGCGTAGGGCTGGTGAGCGCGTACCAGATGGCGAAAAACAGCGCCAGCAATGTCAGCTGGTAAAGCCGTAATTTCCATTTAGCGTTGCTGCTGGACATAACCTTTAAGCACCTCTTCCTTCATCGTGTGCCAGATCTGCGTATGCAGTTCAATGAATCGCGGCGTCAGGCGGATTTCCGCAACGTCGCGCGGGCGCTCGAGATCGATCCTGTACTCGCCGATGGGATGCGTATCGGGCCCCGCTGACAACACCACCACCCGATCGGAAAGCGCGATCGCTTCCTCCAGATCGTGCGTGATGAACACCACCGACTTGCGCTCGGCCGACCACAGGTCGAGCAGCTCATTTTCCATCAGCTGCCGCGTCTGCACGTCGAGCGCGGAAAACGGCTCGTCCATGAGAAGAATCTGCGGATTGAGAATGAAAGTCTGCGCCAGCGATACGCGCTTGCGCATGCCGCCCGACAACTGATGCGGATAGCGGCCGCCGAAGCCGGTCAGCCCTACGCGTCTTAGCCAGTCGTTGCCGAGCTCGACCGCCTCGGCGCTCGGCACGCCACGAAATTCGAGCCCGACGATGACGTTGTCGAGCGCGTTGCGCCAGGGCATCAGTGCCTCCGCCTGGAACAGATAGCCTGCGCGGCGATTGACTCCGGACAAGATCTCGCCCGCAACCTTGACCGAGCCGCTGGAGGGTTGCAGCAGGCCCGCGGCGACATTGAGCAAAGTGGATTTTCCACAGCCGGTGGGCCCGACCACACAGACAAATTCACCCTCTCCCGCGACCAGCGTCGTGTCCTTCAGCGCGGTGTAGCGCTGGCTGCGGTCCTCGCGCGATACGAACGTGCAGCTGATATTTTCGAGAGCGAGAGCCGGAATCATGCTGGCCTGATGAGGCGCAACTGCAGCGACGTCCCGGTGAGACCGGGAAGCAGATCAACTGTCGAACAACCGCCCCGACTCGCGCAGTCACACCGGCGCTGCGAGGCGTCCTGTAGCGACGTCATTTATATTTCGCGTTCGCCTTTTTCACGAATTCGTTGGTATAGGTCTGATCCAGCTTGATGTCGGTGGGCTTGATCTGATCGTCAAATGCGGCAAGCGCTTTCAGTGTTGCCTTGGCGCCGACATCCGAAATCGAGCCGTCGAGCGACAGCGCCTCCTTTATCTTGCCGTAGGAGAATAGATACAGCGCCTTGTCGCCAAGCAAATAGGCCTCCGGCACGGTCTTGAGAATATCCTGAGGCGATGCTGTCGCCAGCCACTTGTCGGCACGCACAATGGCGTTGGTCAATGCCTGCACCGTGTTCGGATTCTTCTTGATGAATTCGATCGGCGCATACAGGCAACCGGCTGGCAGCGGCGCGCCCCACACCTCAATCGTGCCCTTGAAGGTGCGGGTATCGGCGATCATTTTCACCGAACCATCCTGCTCCAGCTTGGTCATCACCGGATCGGTATTTGAAATGGCATCGATCTGCCCGCTTTTCATCGCCGCGATTGCGCCCGCTCCGAGCCCGACGCCGACGATGGAAACGTCTGACTTCTTCAACCCACCCTTGCCCAGCATCTGGTTGACCAGGTTGTTAGTGCTGGAACCCGGCGCAGACACCCCTACCTTCATGCCCTTCAGGTCCTTGGGCGATTTGTATGTCGCCGCCTTCGCGGTGGAAATGGCCATGGAGATTTGCGGCAGCCTGCCCTGCTGCACGAACGCCTGGAAAAATTGCTTCTTTCCCTGCAGGCTGATGGTGTGCTCGTAGGCGCCGGACACGACGTCGGCGCTGCCCCCGACAACGGCGCGCAACGCGACCGAGCCGCCGGCAAAATCGCTGATGGTGACATCCAGTCCTTCATCCTTGAAATAGCCGAGCTGTTCGGCAATCGTCAGCGGCAGGTAATAGAACGCCGACTTGCCGCCCACAGCGATATGCACCTTGGTTTTTTCCAGCGCAGCGTGCGCCGGCAACGCCAGCGCGATGACGGCGGCACTCAGCACCAACCTGATCCAGTTCGACATTTTCATCCTCCGTTTGTTCGTTTCGATTTGACTTGGGGCTACGTCGGACTTGCCCTCTGCAGATTGTTCCGCATGCTCACACAGCCTTTTCAGCATGTCAACGCGCTTACGCGCGCTTGCGCCGGCTAGATCGCTTTGTTCGCGCGCAACGCTGCAATGGCGGCCGCGTCGTAACCGTGGGCGTGCAGCACATCCTCGGTATGCTCTCCGAGCTCGGGTCCGACCCAGTCTATGTCGCCAGGCGTAGCCGAGAGCTTGGGCACGATTCCAGGGAGCTTAAGCGGCGTGCCGTCCTTGAGCGTGAACTGCCTGATCATCTCGCGCGCCAGATACTGCGGATCGCGCGCGATGTCGGCAATGCTGAAAATCTTGCCATTCGGCACCTGCGCCTGGTCCAGCATTTCGAGCAGCACCGCCGCATCCAGCGCGCCGGCCCATGCGCCGATTGCCTCATCGAGTTCTTCCGCGCGCTTGGCGCGGCCGGCATTGTCGGCGAGCGTCGGATCGTCGCCGAGATCGTCGCGTCCCATGGCTTGGCACAGGCGCTTGAATATGCTGTCGCCATTGGCGGCGATGAGCACGTGCTGCCCGTCCTTGGTGAGATAGGTGTTGGAGGGCACGATGCCGGTCAGATTGCTGCCGCTGCGCTCGCGCACGCTGCCGTACATGTCGAACTCCGGCAGCGTGCTCTCCAGCATGGAGAACACCGCCTCGTACAACGCCACATCCACCACCTGACCCTTGCCGGATTTCCGTCCACCGTTCGCGTTGCGATGGTGCAGGGCCATCATCGCGCCGATCACGCCGTGCAGCGACGCGAGCGAATCGCCAATTGAAAGATTGGGCCGCACCGGCGGCCGGTCCGGATAACCGGTGAGATAGCGCAAGCCGCCCATGGATTCGCCAATCGCACCGAAACCGGCCTGATCGCGGTAGGGCCCGGTCTGGCCAAACCCCGAAAGGCGCAACATGATGAGGCCGGGATTGTCCGCGCTCAGCCGCTCGTAACCCAGGCCCCATTTTTCCATGGTCCCGGGGCGAAAATTCTCGATCACGATGTCTGCGTCCCGGGCCAACCGGCGCACAACCTCCTGGCCTTCGGGCAGACGCAAATTGATGGTGACGGATTTCTTGTTTCGCGCCTGTGTGTACCACCAGAGCGAGGTGCCGTTGTGCAGTTTGCGCCATTGGCGCAGCGGATCTCCACCGGACTGTCCGTCGGCTGCCGGCGCCTCGATCTTGATTACCTCGGCGCCGAACTCGGCGAATATCTTGCCCGCAAACGGGCCGGCGATAAGCTGTCCGAGCTCGATGACTTTGACGCCTTCGAGCGGTTTCTTCGCCTTCACAACGGTCTGCGCTCGACCACTGCCTGCGCCAGCGTACCGCTATCCACATACTCGAGTTCGCCGCCCACCGGTACGCCTCGGGCGATGCGGCTGACTTTGACATCGCGGCTGCGCAGCATTTCGCCGATGTAATGCGCGGTGGCCTCGCCTTCGTTGGTGAAATTCGTTGCCAGTACCACTTCGCGCACCACGCCGTCTGTCGCGCGCGCGAGCAGCCGGTCCAGCCCGATATCCCTGGGGCCAATGCCGTCGAGCGGCGACAGCCGCCCCATGAGCACAAAATACATTCCAGGAAAAGCCAGCGTCTGTTCCATCATCAACAGGTCCGCCGGTGTCTCTACCACTGCGAGTAGCGACGCGTCGCGCCGCGGCGAGCTGCACAGCGCGCACATTTCTTCCTCGGTGAAGTTATTGCACTTGACGCAGCGACGTATGCTTTGCAGCGCACTGCTTATGCTCTGCGACAGCGTTTGCGCCCCGTCGCGATCGTGCTGCAACAGGTGATAGGCCATGCGCTGTGCCGATTTAGGTCCGACACCGGGCAGGCAGCGCAGGGCTTCGATCAGCGCGTCGAGGGACGACGGCTGTTTCATCCGCGCGCGAGAAGTACGTTGCTGAATGCATTACGTATTGTCGCAGCCATCAAACTCGCTCCCGGGATCCGTGCGCGTCAGAACGGCAGCTTCATTCCCGGCGGCAGTCCCATGCCCGAGGTAAAGCCGCTCATTTTCTCCTGCACCGTCGCCTCTACCCGGCGCACCGCGTCGTTGACCGCCGCGGCGACCAGGTCTTCCAGCATCTCTTTATCATCACCGACAAGCGACGGATCGATGCTGATGCGCTTGACATCGTGCTTGCACGTCATCACCACCTTGACCATGCCCGCACCCGACTGCCCTTCCACCTCCACGCTGGCCAGCTGCTCCTGCATCTTGCGCATATTCTCCTGCATCTGCTGCGCCTGTTTCATCAGACCGGCTAGCTGACCTTTCATCATGGAATCCTCTCCTGCTGGTTATCAGTCACGAAACGAAGGATAGACTTGTAGCAAGCCCTCCTCAATTAGATGCGGCAATACCGGGCGACGCGCGCTCTACGTGGGTTTTACCGAATCGCTGACGATGCTGGCATCGAACGTATCCATCAGGTCGCGCACGAACGCATCGCCTTGTATTGCCTCCAGCGCCTTGCCCTGGCGCGCCTGACGCTCGCTCTGCGCCTTTACCGCCGCGGTGTTGCCGCTGATCTCGCCGATCACGATCTTGAGCGCAATGGGTTTGCCGAATTGCTCCTGTAGTGCCGAGCGCAGCTTGTCCTGGTAGGTCCGCTCCGCAAGATGCTTGGCGGAAAATGCCAGACCGAGTTCCATGCTCTCGCCGTCGAAGCTGCGCAACTCGCTTTGCTGCGCCAGTTGCCTGGCAACGCCGCTGACGCGGAGTTGATCGGCGAGACCCGGCCAGTTCCCATCGAAGGCTGGCGCAGTCGCCACGGCAACCGCCGCGATGCCGCGCACCATGGGTTTGGCCGGTGCAGGCTTGGTGGGTGCCGAATCGCTGGAAATCCGGGACTGCTGCTTTGCCGGCGTGCTTACGCCTCCCGCCTCGGCCGGGCGAAACGCGAGCATGCGCATCAGGCTCATGCTGAATCCGGCATATTCGTCCGGCGCCAGCGCCAGATCGCGCCGGCCGTGCAGGGCAATCTGGTAATGCAGCTGCAGTTCTTCCGCGTCGAACTGCTGCGCCAGCGCGAGGATGCGTTCGCGCTCGGGCAGATCCCGGCCCAGCGCCTCGGGCGCGCTCTGCGCCAGCGCGGTCTGATGCAACAGCGTCGCCAGGTCCTGCAGCGCACTGTCGAAAGAAAGGCTTCTGGTTTCCATCTCGCTCGCGACGGCGAGCATGGAACTAAGGTCCTGTTGCGCCAATCCTTCCAGCAGTTTGAACAGATAATCCTGATCGATCGCACCTAGCATGGCACGCACCGCTTCCTCGCTGAGCTTGCCGCCAGCGTAGGCCAGCGCCTGATCCAGCAACGACAGCGCGTCGCGCATGCTGCCTTGCGCGGCGCGGGCGATCAGGCGCAGCGCCGCCGGCTCGGTGTCGGTGTTTTCCTGCTGCAGAATGAAACCGAGGTGATCGAAGATCGCCTCGCGCGGCATCTGCTTCAGATTGAACTGCAGGCAGCGCGACAATACCGTAACCGGAATCTTCTCCGGTTCGGTAGTGGCAAGAATGAATTTGATGTGCTCCGGCGGCTCTTCCAGCGTCTTCAGCATCGCGTTGAAAGCCGAGCGCGACAGCATGTGCACCTCGTCGATTACATACACCTTGAAGCGCCCGCTGGTCGGCGTATATACCGAATTCTCGAGCAGCTGGCGCATTTCCTCGACTTTGGTATTGGTCGCCGCGTCGACCTCGATCAGGTCGACGAAGCGCCCGCTGTCGATCTCGGTACAGGCGGAGCAAACACCGCAGGGCGTGGAAGTAATGCCGGTCTCGCAATTGAGCGCTTTGGCCAGGATGCGCGCGATCGTCGTCTTGCCCACGCCGCGCGTGCCGGTGAACAGATAGGCGTGATGCAAGCGCTGCTGATCCAGCGCATGGGTGAGTGCGCGCACCACATGCTCCTGCCCGACCAGACTGGCAAAATTACGCGGGCGCCACTTGCGCGCGAGGACCTGGTAACTCATGTTGAAATTTTACCAGCGTCGCCGCGGTTGCGGAGAAAGGATTCCGGGAGCGCGGAACGATTTGCGCTACACCCTCACCCCTAGCCCCTCTCCCCTGCGGGGCGAGGGGAACTTCGTGAATCGCCTGCGCTGCGCCAGGCGACTAATCTTTGTGGATGGCGAGCCGGACCCCCGGCACTTACAGTAAATAGCTGTGGCTGCTTCCTTCCGGACCTGACCAGGTTCACTACGCTGCAATGCGGGGCGGCCCGCCGATGCCATTATGAACG
>QYQC01000258.1 GCA_007280315.1 Betaproteobacteria bacterium
CTGGACGACGGGCGCATGACCGACGGCCACGGCCGCACCGTGGATTTCAAGAACACCGTGGTGGTGATGACCTCGAACCTCGGTTCGCAGATGATCCAGCAGATGACCGGCGACGACTACCAGGTGATCAAGCTCGCGGTGATGGGTGAAGTGCGCACGCAGTTCCGTCCCGAGTTCGTCAATCGCATCGACGAGATCGTGGTGTTCCACGCCCTGGACGAAAAGAACATCAAGAGCATCGCCAAGATCCAACTCGGGATCCTGTCCAAGCGCCTCGCGGGAATGGAGATCAAACTCGAAGTCGCCGACAGCGCCTTGGTGGAGATCGCCAAGGCCGGTTTCGACCCGGTGTACGGCGCGCGGCCGCTCAAGCGCGCGATTCAGTCGAGCATCGAGAATCCGTTGTCGAAGCGCATCCTCGAAGGCGAATTCGGCGCCAGGGACACGGTGAAAATCGCGGCCAAGGGCGGCGCGATCCAGTTTAGCAAGGGCTGAGGGCGGATTTCGCCGGCCTTGCCGAAACTGAAGGGACGCTCAAAACGTCTCTCCCTAAATTGCCTACGCGAGATTTCAGGTCCTGTTAGGTCCGACATTTAACCGTCGAAAGACCAACTAGCATCGTGGTGACCTGCCCCTCACCAAGACGTGAGACCGCCGATCAACAGTCCGTGGGGTATACTGTTCCAGAAACCTTCGCCGGAGTTCTGCCGTGAAGACACAGCTGATCACCATCGATCCCGAGATCCACAGCGGAACGCCCGTTTTCGCCGGCACGCGCGTCCCGGTCAAGTCGCTCTTCGCTCACCTTGAAGCCGGAGACTCGTTGGAGGTCTTCCTGGATGACTTTCCGTCCGTCAGTCGCGAACTGGCGGTAGCAGTGCTTGAGGAGGCGCGCGCCGCACTCATCCCTGATGCGTATCCTGCTTGACGAGGATCTTCCGCGTCGTCTCGCGGCAATGCTAGTTGGTCACGAGGTTTCCACCGTTCAGCGTAGCGGATGGACAGGCGTCAAGAACGGAAAGCTACTAGGACTCGCCGCCTCTGAGTTCGACGTGTTCCTGACCATGGACGGGAACCTAGAGTTCCAGCAGAACATTTCCACTTTGCCGATCGCTGTGCTTGTGATTGAGGCCGTAAGCAACCGGATGGAACACCTCGTACCGCTGCTGCCGGGCATACTGAGAGAACTCGGCCAGATTCCACCAAAGTCCCTGCGAAAGGTCGGCGCCTAACCGCGTGAAGAACGCGACTGTCCAACAGCGGCGCTTCGCTTGCTGTTGTCCGGCGGGTTATCGCAAACGATGAGCGGCCTTTTTCTTTTGCCGGTCGACCTACGCTCAAAGGGTCGGCTCGATTCGCTGAACCGAAATAGGCGGGCGTGCGCGGTGTGAACCAGGCGTCGTGGAATATCTGTGTCAACGGCCGGTTATGGCCTGGGCCGAGACCTTGACCTGCGGTTCTTCAATCGGCCTTGCCCAGCGGGCCGTTGAAGGATTTGTCCAGTTTTTCGTTCGCGCTGGCCAGCCGCCCCCCACGCGTGTCTTGACCATGATCGCTGGGGAAAGCGCCTCGCCGGAATGGAGATCAAACTCGAAGTCGCCGACAGCGTGTTTGCGGAGATCGCCAAGGCCGGTTTCGACCCGGTGTATGGCGCGCGTCCGCTGAAGCGCGCGGTACAGTCGAGCGAATCCGTTGTCGAAGCGCATCCTCGAAGGTGAAGTCGCCGCACGGGACACGGTGAAAATCGCGGCCGGGGGCGGCGTGATCCAGTTCAGCAAGGGCTGAGAACGAAGTAACGCCAGCTTGCGCTCGACTAGCCGGGATCGCGGGCCGAATTCGAAGCAAACAAGGCCGCAGCGGCCGGCGCCATGCCGGGGTTGGAGTGCCCGACTCCGGGAACGGTGATCAGTTGCCACGCGAACGGCACCTGCCTTTCCGCCGCGACCCTGCCGGCGGTTTGGATATAACGCTGGCCGCGCGCCAAGCGATGCGCTCCCTGCGCCATCGCTCCGGCTTGCCGCGGCAGATTGTGATGCGCCGCATCGTTGTCCTCTTCACCCAGCAGCACCGCCAGGGGCCGTGACAGCAGTGACCGCATATCGGCCTCGGTAAATGCCGTACGCCGCAGGCCAAAGGGGTAGTCGATATCGAACACCGGCATGGTGTAGCTGCCCGCGTTCGCGCTGATTGCAAACGCAATGCGTGGCGACCAGGCAAAGGTAGCCAAACGGTGCACCAGCTGCGCGCCCGCCGAATGGCCGTAGAGGTAGTAGCGCTCGCTGTTTGATCCCAGCGCCTCGCGCACGCGCAGGTAGATTTGATCGATCACCGGAAACAGCCATTGTGCGCGCGGGAGCAAGGTGCCGTCTGGCGACACCATGTTGCCGAAGTTGTAGTCGAGCGCATCGGGGTATTCGGCTGCGGAGAACTCGGGTGCTGCTACCGCAAACCCGAACCGGTCTGCCGAATCAGCCCAGGCATCGCGGTAGGCGTCGGCGTTTCTGCTCATGCCGTGCAGCACGATCACCGGCGGGGCCGATGGCACCAGAGCGCGAGGCCGGTACAACCAGAGCGGGATGTGCCGGGCCGGACCCGGCCGCGGGTCGGCGAATTCAATGCGGCTGGCCGAATCAAGTTGCACTGTCGCCGTCCCATAGAGGCACGACGCACTGGGCATGTTCGGCGCTTATGCCGCGAAATTCCTTAAGTACCTCCTGCATGCAGTCGATGAAGGCGGTGGCATTGCGACCCAGCGCCTGCCGCGTCTGGTGGATGTATCCGAAAAGGATCCAGCGTTCGGGCTCCAGGGGGCGCGCGGTCATGCCTCGCAAATCGACAGCACGCGCGCAAACGCGGTCGAGGATCGCAATGCCCGCGCCGTCGTGCGCCAGCTGGCAGGCCATCAGCGAGGACTGGGTCTCCACTGCGTATCGCGGCTTCTCGCCGCCGGAACCGAAAAAATCATCGACCTGTTCCCGCCACCGCTGGCCCGGCCAGAGTCCGAGCAGAGGTTCCTGCGCCAGGTCCGCCGCGGTCAGCCTGTCCTTGGCGGCCAAGCGGTGATGCTCGGGTAGGAACGCCTCGACCCGCACCCTGAACAAGGGGTAGTTGGTGATTTCCACCATCGAATGCGACACCGGCAGGGAAATCACGCCCAGGTCATACAGGCGTTCGCCGACGCGGCCTTCAATATCGGAACGGCTGCGAATGTCGACCGATATTCTGATGTCCGGGTAGCGGCGACGAAACAGGGCAATCGCCGGTGCGACCAGGCCCTGCCCGATGCGGGGCGCGGTGACCAGACGCAACTGGCCTTCCGATCGATGAAGTATGTCCGCGGCGATTTTGGGAATTTCGTCAAACCCCGCGAGGATGTGGCTCGCCTCGTGGTAGAAAGCTTCTCCCTGCGGCGTCAGCGTAAGGCGCCGGCGTGTACGGTGAAACAGCTGCAACCGGGTCTCGGCTTCGAGCATGGAAATGAGGCGGCTCGCCGCCGGCGCGCTCAAATTCATCGCCTTGGCCGCAGCTGCCAGGGAGCCTTCGCTGACAGTCAGGCGAAAGATGCGCAAAGCTCGAATATTCATGCGACAGATCCAGTATCACATACGGTTGTTTGATATGAATTATTCTATAACCATTCCAATTATCGCAAGCATTTGTCGACTAATTCACATTTACCGCAAGGTTGGGCTGTTTCATACTATTGCAGGCCAATCTGGAGGAGGAACACACATGAACTGGACGAGCATGATTTTGAAGGGAATTGTCGCGGCCTTGTTCGCGATTCTCGGGCCCATAGGCGCGGCGCATGCGAACAAGGCGGACGACACCCTCGTGGTCGCGCTGCAGCGAGGCATCCTGTCGGTCGATTACCATTACACGACCAAGCGCGAATACATCATCCTGTCGGAACTCACCGACGACGGCTTGTTCTACATCCATCCGGACACGCTCAAACCCGTGCCGCTTGCCGCCAAGTCCTTCAACTGGGTGGACGACGTGACGCTCGATGTCGACATCCGGCCGGGCATCAAGTTCCACGACGGCAGCGCGCTGACCGCAGACGACGTGGTCTACACGTACAAGTGGACGCTCAATCCGAAGAGCCAGACCAACCGCGGCAAGCAGTACGCCGAATGGCTGCAGGGTATCGAGAAGAAGGGGCCGATGTCGGTGCGCTTCAAGCTCAAGTACACCTATCCCCTGGCGCTGACCACACTCGGCCGCGGTATTCCGCTGCGCAAGAAGGGCGCTTTCGATGCGGACGTGGCCGCCGGCCGCATCCCCAACGGCCAGACCTTGAACGGCATCGGCCCCTACCGCCTGGTCAAGCTCGATCCCGGCAAGTCGACCATCGTCGAGCGCTTCGAGGGCTATTACAAGGACAGCCCCAAGGGCCGTCCGGCGATCAAGCGCATCGAGATGCGCGAGATTCCCGATTGGGGCACGCAACAGGCGGAACTCATCAGCGGCGGCGTGCAATGGATGTACGACGTGCCTACCGATGTGGCAACCAACATGGGTGAGTCCGGCCAGGCGACCTATCTGAACGGTCCGGACATGCGCATCGGCTTTCTGATACTCGATGCGGCTGGCTACACCGAGAAGGGTGGCCCCCTGACCAAGCTGCAGGTGCGGCGCGCGATCAATCACGCGATCAACCGAGAGTCCATAGTCAAGAATATCGTCAAGGGCGGTGCACAGGTCGTCCATACCGCCTGCCACCCCAACCAGTTCGGCTGTGTGCAGAACGTGATGAAGTATCCCTACGATCCGGCCAAGGCCAAGGCACTGCTTGCCGAGGCGGGTTATCCGGACGGCTTCCCGCTCGAGATCTGGGTCTATCGCGAGAAGGAGGCCGCCGAAGCGATACTTGCTGATCTGAACAAGGCCGGCATCAAAGCCAAGATGCGTTTTGTGCAGCTGACTTCCCTCGACAAGGCGCGCAAGGAGCACCAGATCGCCGCCTACTTCGGTACCTGGGGATCGGGCGGGCTGGCCGACGTCGAGGGCATGTCTAACCATTTCCTGCCCACGACCGATCGCAACATGAGCGGTGATACGCGGGTGGCGGAGTACATGATAGGCGGGCAGAAATTCCGCGACGAAGCCAAGCGGCTCGAGCTTTACACCAAGGGCGTTCAGCTGATCGCCGAGCAGGCCTACTGGGTGCCGCTGTATGCGTTCACCGTGAACTATCTGACGTCGAAGGATCTCGACTTCCCCGTGCCCAAGGACGGCTTGCCGCTGCTGTTCCAGGCAAAGTGGAAATGATCGCGTGCTGCGCTATGCGCTGAAGCGGCTGGTACTTGCGCTGCTGGTTGCGCTGTCGGTATCGGTCGCCACGTTCGCGCTGCTGAGCTTTGCCACCGACCCGGCGCGGGCGATCGCCGGCGAGGACGCGGACCCGCTGGTCATAGAGCAGATCCGCGAGCGCTATGGCCTGGACAGGCCGCTGCCGGTGCAATACGGGGCGTGGATCGGCGGCCTGGTGCGCGGCGACCTCGGCGAGAGCTATCACTGGAAGCGTCCGGTCTCCGAATTGATCGCCACGCATGCGCCGGTGACCATCAAGCTCGCGCTGATGAGCATATTCGTCACTATCGTGATCGCGCTGCCGCTGGGCATCATCGCCGCCTTGCGGCCCAATACGCTGATCGATCGGGCGGCCTTGTCGACCGCGGTGGCGGCGCAGGCGATCCCGAGCTTCTGGCTGGGCCTGATATTCATCATTCTGTTTGCGGTCAAGCTCAGGCTGTTTCCGGTTTCAGGTGATGGCACCACCTGGCACTTCGTGCTGCCATGCATCGTGCTCGGTGCGAGTTCCGTGCCCGCGGTCATGCGCCTCACGCGCACCGGGCTGCTCGAAGTGCTCGGGTCGGATTACATCCGCACTGCGCGCTCCAAGGGCTTTCGCGGCCTGCGGCTGCTGCTGCGGCACGCGCTGCGCAACGCGATGCTCCCCGTGGTCAGCGTGCTGGCGATCCAGCTCGGGCACAAGCTCGGCGGCTCGGTCATCGTCGAGTCCGTGTTCGCGATCAACGGCCTGGGACGGCTGGCGCTGCAGTCGATACTCGGCGGCGATATCCCCACGCTGCAGATGCTGGTGTTCGTGTTCGCGCTGACCTTCGTTCTGCTCACGCTGCTGTCCGACCTGCTAAACGGCTGGCTGGATCCGCGCTTGCGCCTGGGCTGAGCCATGACTTCCCCATCTACGCCCGCTGCTGCAGCCGCCGCGGACCATGCGTCCGGCGAGGCGAACGCGTTCACGCCCATGCAGGTGATGCGGCGGCGCATGCGCAGCCACAAGGGATTCCTGATCGGCGCAGGCATCCTGCTTGTGCTGATCCTGATCGCAGCGTTGGCGCCGTGGATCGCGCCTTACGACCCGCTCGAGACCAAGCTGGTCGCGCGCCTGCTACCGCCGGCTTGGGAGCAGGGCGGACGCTGGGAATACCTGCTGGGCACCGACCATCTCGGGCGCGACTATCTGAGCCGGCTGCTGTACGGGTCGCGCATCTCCCTGGCGATCGGTTTCGGCGCGGCCAGTCTCGGCTGCCTCATCGGCGTGACACTGGGCGTGTGCGCGGGCTATTTCGGCGGCCGCATCGACCAGGCGGTCAACTACATTCTCACCTGCCAGCTGGCGCTGCCGGGCCTGCTGCTTACCATGGCGCTGGTGTTCCTCATCGGCCCGTCGCTGCTGGTGGTGGTATGCGTTATCGGCGGCTTGCACTGGACCTACTATCTGGTGGTGACGCGCTCGGCGACGATGCAGATCCGCAGGCTCGACTACGTAACCGCCGCGCAGGCCATCGGCTCGACCCCGCTGCAGATCATCCTCTACGAAGTCCTGCCCAACGTGCGCAACCAGATCATTGTGATTTTCACGCTCGAGGTCGGCATCGCCATCCTCGCGGAGGCGGCGCTGTCCTTCCTCGGCGTGGGCATCCAGCCGCCCACTCCGTCCTGGGGTTTGATGATCGCCGAAGGCAAGACCGCCATGTTCTACCGGCCCTGGCTCGTCGTTCTGCCGGGACTGGCAATATTTTTGCTGGTGATCGCCACCAATCTCATGGGCGACGGTTTGCGCGATGTCACCGCGCCCGAGGGTAGAAATTGATGTCGCGCGAGAACCAGGCGGTCGGAGCACCTCCTGCGCTGCGCGTGGAGGGGCTGCACGTCGACATCGCCTTGCCCCACGGCACGCTGCACGCGGTGCGCAATCTGAGCTTTTCCCTGCCGCGCGGCGAAGCGCTGGGCATCGTCGGCGAGTCCGGTTCCGGAAAATCCATGACGGCCCTCGCGCTGATGGGGCTGCTGCCGCCCAACGCAAACCGGCGTGCCGGCGCGATGCAGGTCGGCGGGCGCGACCTGCTCGCCATGAGCGATAAGCAGATCGCGCAGGACATCGCCGGACGCCGCATGGCGATGGTGTTTCAGGAGCCGATGAATTCGCTCAATCCGGTGTACACGATCGGCCGGCAACTGACCGAGACCATGCTGCTGCACGGCGGCACCTCGCAGGCAGCCGCTACCGAGCGCGCAATCTACCTGCTTGACAAGGTCGGCATTCCGGACGCGCACAGCCGGCTGCATCAATATCCGCATCAGCTCTCGGGCGGGCAGCGCCAGCGGGTGATGATCGCGATGGCCCTGATGAACGAGCCGGACCTGATCATTGCCGATGAGCCCACCACCGCGCTAGACGTGACGGTGCAGGCGCAGATTCTGCGGCTGCTTTCCGACCTGCAGCGCGAGTTCGGCATGGCGATGATCCTGATCACCCACGACCTGGGCATCGTATCGCGCACCGTCGACAGGATCGCGGTCATGTATGCGGGCGAACTGGTCGAGACCGGCAGCGTGCAGGACGTGCTGCGCGATCCGCAGCATCCGTATACGCGGGGCTTGCTCGATTGCGTGCCGGGCGCGAAGCACGAGACGGGCCGCCGCCTTGGGAGCATTCCGGGGCTGGTGCCTTCGCTGATCGGCGAGATTCGGGGCTGTGCGTTCGCCAACCGCTGCAGCAGGGCGGGCGAGGCATGTTACACCGCGCCGCCGCCGCTCAACTCGACTGATGACACCACGCACGCGTACCGCTGCGTATTGCCCGCCGGCTGGAGCCGGAATTCGGCAGACATGCACCTTGGCGAATTGCGCGAAGCGGTAGCGGTGCAGCAATCGGCCCCTGAGCAGAAGCCGCAAGCGGTGCTTTCGGCCAGGGATGTGAGCTGCAGCTTCGTGGTGCAGCATTCGGTATTCGCGA
>QYQC01000111.1 GCA_007280315.1 Betaproteobacteria bacterium
ATTGATCGTCGGCGGCGGCATCGCCAACACCTTCATGCTTGCGGCCGGACTGCCGATTGGCAAATCGCTCGCGGAAGCCGAACTGGCGGACGAGGCGAAGAAAATCATGGCGGCGATGAAGGCGCGCGGGGCGGCGGTGCCGATACCGACCGACGTCGTGGTGGGCAGGAAATTCGCCGCAACCGCGGCCGCCACGGTGAAACCGGCGTCGGCGGTCGCGGCGGACGAGATGATCCTCGATATCGGCCCCGAAACCGCGGCGCGGCTCGCGGCGAGCCTGGATCGTGCCGGCACCATCGTCTGGAACGGGCCGGTTGGCGTATTCGAGTTCGATCAGTTCGGAGAAGGCACGAAAACGCTGGCGCTGGCGATCGCCGCCTCCAAGGGGTTCTCGATCGCAGGCGGCGGCGATACTGTCGCCGCCATCAACAAATACGGCATCGCCAAGGACATCGGCTATATCTCGACCGCAGGCGGCGCATTCCTGGAATTCCTCGAAGGGAAGAAGCTTCCTGCGGTGGAAATACTGGAGGCGCGCGCAGCCGGCTAGGCCTTGCAAATTCGCCACGCAATGGCTAATATTTAGCCATGTATCGGCGATTCATAGAAAATAGACTAAAAGCGGCCCTGGCAGACACGCGCGTGGTCCTGCTCAATGGTGCCCGCCAGACCGGTAAGAGTACGTTGGTGCAGCAGCTGACGGCGCAGCGTGGCGGGCAATATCTGACGCTGGATGACCCCGCAACTGCCGGCTTGGCCCGCACCGATCCAACTGCGCTGGTTCGCGGTGTAGGCGATTTGATAGCGATCGACGAAGTGCAGTCCGCCCCCGCGTTGTTTGCGGCGATCAAGCAAATGGTCGACGCAGACGGTCGCCCGGGGCGATTTCTGCTGACCGGTTCAGCCAACGTGTTCCTGCTGCCCCGCCTGGCGGAGTCGCTTGCGGGGCGAATGGAAATATTGCCGCTGCATCCCCTGTCGCAGGGCGAAATGGCAGGCAATGACGCCAATCTGGTGGACGAGTTGTTCGGCACCGCCCGCTGGCGAACCGGTTCACAGGAGTTGGACCGCGTTGGCGTTTGCGGACGCGTGATCGCAGGCGGTTTTCCAGAGGCCGTGGCACGTGCGCCGGGCGAGCGACGCGACGCCTGGTTTCGCAGCTATATCACCAGCCTGCTGCAGCGCGACGTGCGTGACCTGGCCAATATCGACGGACTGACCGATTTTCCACGGCTACTAGGGCTGCTCGCGGCACGCACCGGCGCACTGATGAACATGTCAGAAGTTTCGCGTGGCGCTGGCATCGCGCACTCCACGCTGCGGCGCTATCTCGCGCTGCTGGAGGCGACGTTCATTATTCAGCCGCTGCCTGCCTGGTCCAGCAACATCGGCAAACGCTTCGTGAAATCGCCAAAGGTTCATCTGCTGGATTCCGGATTGGCAGCGCATTTGCGCGGCGATGTGGACGCGGTCGCGCTGGCGCAATCGCCCAGTCTCGGTCCATTGCTGGAAACCTTCGTCGTGCAGGAGGTTCGTAAACTTCTGGGCTGGAGTCGCCAGGCCGCAACGCCTTATCACTTTCGCACTTCTGTTGGACAGGAGGTGGACATGGTGCTCGAAGCGCCGGGCCAGCGCATCGCTGGTATCGAGGTCAAAGCCTCTTCCAACGTGACCCAGGGCGACTTCGGCGGATTGCGCGCGTTGGCCGAAACGGCAGGCGAAAAATTTTCCGGCGGCGTTGTGCTATATCTCGGCGGGCAGCGCCTGTCGTTCGGCGACAAGCTGTGGGCACTGCCGATTTCGGTATTGTGGGAACCGGCCGACGCGACGCTTGTCTTGCGCTCGCCGGCGCAGCCGGTGTACCTGCCGATTTCCGATGCCAAGGCGGCAGCATCGAACGGCTCGACACCCGTGTTTGAAAAGCTGCGCATCTCCCAGACCAAACTCGCGGCGCTGTGCCGAACGTACGGCGTCGCCAAACTGAGCCTGTTCGGCTCAGCTTCCAGAAACGAGCTGAGGTCTGAGAGCGCCGTGAATCTGATGCTGGAATTTCTCCCGGAGAGCCGCGCCTCGTCATTCGACATCACCGCGTTGCAGGAGGAGTTGCCCGCTGCGTTCGGCGGCCGCGAAGTGGACATCGTCACCCCGGAAATCCTGCTCAATCCGATCAGACGGGATGCGATCGTTGCGGAGCTGAAGCTGCTTTATCAGGCCTGAGCGCCGCGGCGTACGCGCGCCTTCTCCAGGAATTCGAGCAGGATCGGCCCGCCATCGAGGAAATGCGCCTTTTCGCCGCGGTGAAATTCCGGATGCCACTGCAGTCCGATCACGTGGCTTGCGCCGGTCCAGCGGATGGCCTCGATGAGTCCGTCGGCCGCCTTGGCTTCGACTACCAGGCCGTTGCCGAGGGTCTTCACTGCTTGATGATGGATCGAGGTGACGCGCGCGCGTTCGAGACCGGAAAAGAGATGCGACAGCTTCGACTCCGGCGCGATCGCGATCTCGTGCGACAGTTCGTCGTAGGCGTCGTGGTCGTAGTGGCGGATCGCACCCGGCGCCTGGCTCGGAATATCCTGCACCAGCGTGCCGCCGAAGGCGACGTTGATGAGCTGGGCGCCGCGACAGATGCCGAGCACCGGTTTTTGCTGAATCACGAATTCCCACAGCAGGTCGATTTCATACAGGTCGCGCACGCGGTCACCGCGCCACTCCGGCCGGATCGGTTCCTCGCCGTAGCTCTGCGGGCTCACGTCGGCGCCGCCCTGAAGCACCAGAGCGTCGAGCTCGTGCACGTAGTCGCGCATGGTGACGCCTGATCGCTGGATGCTGCTTCCGGCCTCGATAGTCGGCACCATGAACACCAGCGCGCCCTGTCCCATGATCCAGTGCGCAATCGACTGTTCCAGGTACTGCAGCACTTTCTTGTTGCGAAAGCCCAGTTCCTTTGGTGGATCGTGCATGATGCGCGCCGAGAGGCCGATTTTCAGCGGCGGGTCGCGCCGCCGTGGCGCAGGCGCGACGCTTGACGGTGGCAGTTTCACCTTCCTTCGCCCCTCCAGCGGTCGGCCTGTCGCCACACCAGATCGGGCAGCGAGCGGCTCTTGGCGTAGTTCTCGCGCATCCAGCGCGCGTCGTTCCCGGAAACATTGACGCAGTCTGCGATATTTTCCATTCCTTCTTCAGCATCGAGTTCGCGCGCATGCACCGTCAGCGCGTTCAGCGTCGCAACGATGTCTTCGCGCAGGCTGCTCTTTTGCTGCGTGTGCGGATCGGCGTATTCGGCTTCCAGTCCGAAGCGGCAGGCCTGGAACCGGTTATAGCTGTAGACGTCGTACACCTCCTCGCCCGTCGCGTGCGGCCGTTCGACCAGGAGGTAGCGTGCCAGCGCCTGCGCGTAGGCGGCCAGCGCTGCCGCCCGCTCCACTGTAACCGGCGTGTCGCAGACGCGGATTTCGATCGTACCGTATTCGGGCTTGGGCCGGATGTCCCAGTAGAAATCCTTCACGCTCCCGACGATGCCGAAGCCTTGCATTCGATTGAAGTAGGCCTGGAATTCCTCCCAGCGGCGCTGGAACGGCGCGCGTCCGCTCAGGGGAAACGCGAATACCGAATTGAGGCGCGATGAATCGAATGCAGTATCGACACCTTGATAGTAGGGCGATGCGGCCGACAGTGCGATGAAATGGGGCACGTAGCGCGACATCGCGTGCATCAGGTAGAGCGCCTCGTCCCCGCTGGGGCAGCCGATATGCACGTGCTGGCCGAAAATGGTGAACTGCTTGGCCAGATAGCCATAGAGGTCGGACAGGCGCTTGAAGCGCGGATTCTCGAAAATCTGGCGCTCGCTCCAGTGCTGGAACGGATGCGCGCCGCCGCCGGCGACGCCGATGTTGAGCCGGTCTGCGGCGGCGAGGACCACGTCGCGAATTTGCCGCAGCTCGACGAGCAGTTCGTCGTGGCGCGTGTGGATCGAGGTGCTCATTTCAAGCATGCTCTCGGTGATCTCGGGTTTGATTTCGCCCGGATGCGGCTTGCGTTCAACCACCGCCAGCAGGTCCGAGGCGCCGCGCGTCAGGTCGCAGTCGCGCGTGTTGACCAGCTGCAGTTCCAGCTCTACGCCCATGGTGAGCGGCGCCGATTGCCCGAATACGAGGTTTTCCATGTCAGGCCTCCTCTGCGACTTCGCCAGCGTGCACGATGGCGAAGTTTGCGAGCAACGGACCGAGCAGTTCGAGCATGACAATGGCCGAAAGCACCACGGTCACCAGCGCCGGGCCGAGTTCGGGGTAACTGTCCGATGTCTCGCGCGCCAGTATCAGCGCGACTCCGGACATCGGCATCAGGCCAAGGCTTAGCAGGGAGGCCTTGCGCAAGCTCAATCCCGAGGGACGCGCGAGCGCGAAAACGCCGATTGCCTTGCCGGCGTAGCGTGCCGCGATCAATGCAGCGGCAGCGGCGGCTCCGGCTGGAAGCAGGCTCAGGTCGAGACTCGCCGCGGTGATGCCGAACAGCAGCATCACCAGGATCTGGCCGGTGCGGCCGAAGTCGAGAGACACGAAGCGCCGGTCGCGATCGAAGGCGCGGGTGAGCGTGCCGTAGGCGAGGAGCGTCAACACCACCGAAACCTTGAGCATTGTGGCCGCCGAAACGGCGAGCACAACCAACGCAATCAGGCAGACGAACTGGGCGTCGGTGCGCCGCCCGAGTGCGGTGAGCAACGCCAGCGTAACCGCCGCAAGCAGTGCGGCGAGCGCGAGCGAGCCGAAGATAAGGTAAAGCGGATGCCCTGCGACCTCCAGCCAGCCGCCGCGGTATTCGGCATGCAGCCAGGCGAACAGCAAACTCCACAAGAGGAACGCGTAGGCATTGTTGAGTGCGGTCAGCGCGAGCATGCGCTCGCTCACCTGCCCCTGCGCCCGCAGTTGCTTCACCAGCGTCAGGACCACCGCCGGCCCGGTCGCAATCCCGATCGCCGCAGCGGTGGCGGCGAGCAGGGGTGCCGCACCGACAAAAAGCAGCACCGCGAATATCGCCGCGAATGCGAGGCTGCTTTCGAGTACGCTGGTTGCAAGCAGCCAGGGATTGCGCCGCAGCCAGCGCACGTCGAGCCGCTGACCAAGTTCGAACAGGACCAACCCCACTGCGATTTCGAGCACGCCACGCAGGCCATTCAGTGCAGCGCGGTCGAGGATGTTGAAGCTACTGGGCCCGAGTGCGATGCCGGCGATTATCCAGCCCAGGATGCGCGGCAGCCGCAGGCGCGATGCGGCCTCACCGGCGAGCAGTGCCACCAGCAGCAGCACCGCGTACCAGGGAATCACGTTTGCCTGGACAGGCCAATGCGGCAGGAAGAAAAGTTCGGACATGTGGTTGAGCTCCTTTGGGTGCGTCGCCTTGTTTCAAGCGCGGCCGTGCCGGTCTCGGGCGGAATTGTCCCCTGATGGTAACTGTTTTTTGCGCCGTCAGGCGCCATCGAACGCGCTTCACGCAGACGTTTTTTCCGGCGCGTTCGTCGTGGTGATCTCGATAGAGCTGGTAGAATTCGCACTTCCGCAACCGCCTGCAAGCAAGGAGCGAGCATGATTCATTTCGTAGTGCACGACGAGCACGATTCAGTCGGTGTAGTCGTGGTCGAGGGGGTCAAGTCCGGGCAGCAGCTGAACGGCTGGGTCATGGACCAGGACAAGCAGATCAAGGTGCGCGCGCAAAGCAACATTCC
>QYQC01000179.1 GCA_007280315.1 Betaproteobacteria bacterium
ATGCACGCTCAAGGGAAGCCGGGTGCGCAAATGGCGCGCACAGTGCGCCATGGTGTTTCAGCAGTTCAATCTCGTACCCCGCCTCACGGTAATGACCAACGTCCTGATGGGACGCATCAGCTACCACCCGACCTGGCGCGCCCTGCTGTTGATGTTTTCGCCACAGGATCGAACTTTCACCATTCGCGCGCTGCAGCGGCTGGACATGGTCTCGCACGCCCTGCACCGGGCCGATGAGTTATCCGGCGGGCAGCAGCAGCGCGTGGCCATTGCACGCGCACTGGTGCAGGAGCCGAAAATTCTTTTAGCCGACGAGCCGATTGCCTCACTCGACCTGCGCAACGCCTCGATCGTCATGGATGCACTGCGCCGGATTAACCGGGAAGACGGCATCACCGTGATCTGCAATCTTCATCTGCTGCAGACCGCGAAAGACTACTGCGACCGCATCATCGGCATGCGCAAGGGCGAAATTGTATTTGATGGATTACCTTCGGAACTAGACGAATCGATAGCGCGCGAAATCTATGGTGTAGGTGAGCACGGCGCCGGTGAGCCGGCGGACGACGAAGTCGAACTGGCGTTCACTTCTACCCAGACAGCGCTATCTGCGGCGGACAGAACGACGCAGGCTGTCCTCGGCAAAGACGCATGATCAAGGCGATCATCCGCGAATGAGTTGGCAGAAGAAGCAGCGGTTGGCATTAGGCGGAAGCAATGTGAGTGTAGCGGTCACAACGAAGCAGTCAACGTGGAGGAAGTAAGCATGATTACCAAACGATTGCGTCATTTAGCGGGTGCCCTTGCAGTTGCAGCATTGTATTTTCCGGCCGGACCGGCCGCGGCGGCAGATAAGTACATCGGCGGCTGGCAGAAAGACTTTCCGGTGGTCAAGTACGGTGTTATTCCGGTCGAGACGCAGAGCAACACCGTCAAAGACATGGATGCATTCATCAAGCTGGCTGAAAAAGAACTCGGCGTGAAAATGGAACTGTATACGGCAAGCGACTATTCGGGCGTGATGAACGCCCTGATTGCCAAGCAGATCCATCTGTCCTGGCTCAGCGGATTTTCATACTGCCAGACGCGCATGGACAGCAAGGGCGGTGTCGAGCCCCTGGTTGCGGCGATGGAGCCGGACGGCTCGATGGGCTATGTATCGGTGATTGTGGTGAAAGCCGAAAGTCCGTACAAGTCCATTGAAGATCTCAAGGGCAAAGTCGTCGCGCGCACTGATCCGTTGTCCGGATCCGGCTACCTGATCCCGACCGCCGCCTTTCGCGCCATGGGTAAGCCGGTCGACGAATACTTCAAGAGCCCGCTCGCGGGTGGCCACCCACAGGCGGTACTGGGTGTGCTCAAAGGGACCTATGACGGAGCCTTTACCTGGACTTCGAAGGACGACAACATCGGCAATCTTCGCGCCATGATGAACAAGGGGCTGCTCAAGCGCGAGCAGATTCGCGTAGTCTGGACTTCGCCGCCGCTGCCTTCACCGCCGGTAGTCATTCGCACCGATCTGCCCAAGGCGATGCGCCACGACCTGGAAAAACTGTTCGTCGATCTCAAGGATCACGACATGAAGATCGCCGAGGCGATCGCCCAGGGCCGCACCAAGGGCATGGTGCCGGTCAAGCACGAGGACTACGCGCTGATCTGCCAGGCGGCCGTGGATGAACGCGAGGCACGCAAAAAGAAATAGCCGATGAATGCAGCGGCGCGAATGAGATCGGGAACCTTATTTGCGCTGCTCTGATTGCAACGAGCCGACACAACGAATATGGCGATAAGCGACACTCCAACCAGCGTGGGAACGAATCCGTCCGGTATCGTTGCACGATTTGAGCAACAGTACGCCGAGTATCGACGGCAGAAGCGCGTCTATGCTGCGGTGTTCGCCGCCGTATTCCTGTTGTGCCTGATCGCCGCCCTTTTGACTACTCAGTTCAACGTATTGACCTTGATCGGCGGCATTCCCCGCGCGAGCGGATTTATTTCCAAAATGCTGCCGCCGATTCATCTGGATAGTTTCGCCCAAGACTTCGCAGAATGGTACTGGGGCGCGGGCGAATGGTTTCACAGCCTGTTGAATACCCTGTTGATGGCCTATCTGGCGACCATACTCGGAACCGTGATCGGCGGCACCATCAGTTTTTTCGCCGCGCGTAACCTGGCGCAGAACTATCTGGTCTACTGGATCGCCCGGCGCGTGCTCGAAATCGCGCGCACCGTGCCGGACATTGTCTGGGCGTTATTGTTCGTTCTCGCGTTCGGCATCGGTGAAGTCGCTGGAATCATGGCGATCACCACCCACACGCTTGGAGCGCAGGGAAAGCTGTTCGCCGAGGTCAATGAGAACATCAGCCCGCTGCCGACCGACGGAATACGCTCGGCCGGAGGAAACTGGTTCCATGAAATGCGCTTCGGCGTGTTGCCCCAGGTGTTGCCCAATTACCTGTCCTATACATTCTGGCGTGTCGAACTGAATGTGCGAAGCGCTACGATTGTCGGTTTTGTCGGCGCCGGCGGCATTGGCCACGATCTGTTCACCGCCGTTCAGCTTCTCTATTTTGCCGATGTCGGCGCCATTTTGCTGATCATTGTGGCAACCATCATGGCAATCGACATTCTGAGCGAGAGCATCCGCCACAGCGCCATCGGCAAAGCCAGTTTTTCGCACTGAGGCACTGGGCATGGGTACGCAATACGCCGACATTACCGCAGCGGACATCGCCGAAGAGCGCAGTCGAAATCCAGACGCTTTCAGGGCGCCCCTGCGCCAGCGGCTGAATGTATGGACGGCATGGGGCGCGACCACGGCACTGACAATCTACTGCCTCTACCGGTTCGGATTCCTTTCAGGCAATTTTCTTCATGGCGTAACGAAATTCGGCGATATCGTCGTATCACAGATGTTTCCTCCTGCCGGGTTCGAAAACGTACCGATGTTCCTCAAGGCCATGGGCGAAACCGTCGCGATGGCATTTCTCGGCACGCTGCTCGGGGCGGTTGGCGCGTTTCCCTTCAGTTTTCTCGCGGCGAAGAATATGACGCGATCGCGCCCGATCCAGTTCGGGACGCGGCGCGGCGCTGATTTGCTGCGCGCGTTCGACTACCTGATCTGGGCGCTCATTTTTGTACGCGCGGTCGGATTGGGACCGCTCGCGGGCATCATGGCGATCGCCATCGTCGAGACCGGCACGTTCATCAAGCTCTATTCTGAAGCGATCGAGAATCTCGATCGCAAGCAAATCGACGGGGTGACTTCGCTCGGCGGCAACTGGCTGCACAAGATCTGGTTCGGCGTGCTGCCCCAGGTACTTCCGATGATGCTGTCGAATACGCTCTACATGTTCGAGCACAATACGCGCTCGGCGACCATACTCGGCATCGTCGGCGCCGGCGGCATCGGCTTTCTACTCGGCGACCGCTTGCGCGCCTATGAACTGCGCGAAGCCTGCCTGATCATCATTCTCGTGGTTCTCACCGTATATGCGATCGATTATCTGTCGAAATTTCTGCGCGAACAGCTGATCGGAGACCATAAGCGCAGGGAACCGATCGACGATGCAGTACAGATATGAGTACGGCAAAGTCAGCGCATGCGACGGGCTTCTTTGCCGCGCGCGAGCTGCGGATTTCCCCGGAGCGCGTGCTGCGCGTCATGGGCTACCGCGACGGCGTCTCGATCAGGACGCAGATTCGCCGGACCGCGGAGGCCATGGCGACCGTGTTGACATCTGTCGCCACTCCGACTGCACGCTACCGCCGCGTGCAGATTGCGAGCTGCGGCCCGGAGGGGTTGCTTCTATCCACCGGTACGTCGTTTCGAGGCCCGACGTTCGCCGCCTATCTTTCGGACTGCGCCGAGGCTGCGATTTTCATCCTGTCCCTGGGAAACCGGTTCGACAGCACGCAGAAACATCTCACCGATTCCGGGCACTCGGTCGAGGCCTATATGTTGGAAATCGCCGGATGGCTCGGCATCGAAGAGGCAACGCGGCTGCTCCGGACGCACCTGGATGAAGAGGCGCGAAGCGACGGCCTGCAGCTGACCCGCCGCATGGCGCCGGGTTACACCTCTCGTGTAGGCGGGCAAAAAGTGGAGTGGCCGCTGGAGGACCAGTTGCCACTGTTTTCACTGTTTGACGAATCGACCCTCCCCGCCCGGCTGCTCGAAGGAAGCTGCGCGATGACACCGAAAATGTCGCGCTCCGGGCTTTACGGACTGCATCGATCGCAGTAATGCAGGCTACGCGCATGGGACGCGGTAACAGGAAGTTTCAACTTACACATGGCAATTCAGGAGTAGTTTGCAAATGAGCGAGAAAGTACTGGACATAATCGGCGAGAACTTCAACGCCACCCGCCGTCTCAAGATTACGAGTCCGCGCGTGGTGCACGACAACGGACGCGTCGGCGTCGCATATGCGGCACCCGACGGGGCCAAACGGCTGCTCGATGTCACCGACATTTATCCGACCGATCCGGCCAAGCTGCGGACCTTTCAAATCCCGCATGTAGCGCATGCGGTGAGGCGCAAGGATCTGGACTACATCGCCTGGATCATAAACGCCCAAACCGCGGCCGGCGCCAATATTATCGATCTGTGCGTGGATGAAATCGCGGTCGATCCCGCCGTGCGGCACCAGACAATGGCCTGGCTGGTCCCGGTCGCGCAGAAAATTACCGACGCCATCATCGCCATCGACTCGTCCGACCCTGAAACGATCATGACCGGCCTGGGCGTGCATGACGGCAACCGCAGCCGTCCCGCCATCAATTCGGTCAATCTCGAAGACGGCCGGCAAGACTTGATCAAGGCAGCCAAATCCAGCAATGCACTGTTGTTCGCCAACGCCAGCGGGCGCGAGGGCATGCCCAGGGACGAGCACGAACGCGTCAACAATCTGGCTGAGCTGATGCAGATGATGGACCAGGCCGGCATAGCCATGACCGACCGCTATCTTGATCCGCTGGCGTTCCCGGTATCCACCGGCAGTGCGTTCGGCCCGCAGGATATCCCCGCTGGACAGATGCGCAATACCATACTTACCAATAATTCGTTTGCACTGGGTGCCTTTGCCGGCGCCGGGCGGTCCAAGCAGTATCAGTCTCACCGGTACGCTCCTTTAATTTTACCCGCCTCGGAGAATCCTTCATAATTGCGCATCAGCAGGTTGGCTTCAATCCGCTGAACCAAATCCAAAGAAACACTGACAACAATCAGCAGGCCCGTAC
>QYQC01000134.1 GCA_007280315.1 Betaproteobacteria bacterium
AGTTCCGGAAAAATAAGGCCGAAGCCGTTCTCCCACAGCGCGTCGCCGGTGATCAGGATGCGCGCCTCGGGCGCGTAGAACAGGAGCGCGTTCGGGTCGTGGCCGGGCGCGGCAAGCGCCTGCCACGCGAGCCCGCCGAGTTCCAGCACATCGCCCGCGGCCACCGTGTCCGAATAGAAAAAGCGCTCGGCCGACTGGCCGGTCGCGGCGAGCATCATCGCATTCTCGTCCCAGGCGTCGATGGCGGAAGCCTCGCCCGCCGGGATGCTGATGCGGCAGCCGTGCGCGCGCGCCAGGGCAGCGTTGCCGCCCATGTGATCGGAATGGCAGTGGGTGTTGACCAGACGCAGCAGCGGTTTGCCGCGCAGGGCCTGCGCCACCAAAGACAGGGTCTGTGCGGCGTGCGCATGGTAGCCGCTGTCGATCAGAACCGCGCCATCGGCCTGGTGCAGGACGATGTTGTTGCTCGACAGCCAGTCGCGCTCGATGAATACGATTTGTTGCGGAAGATTCACTGCGCGCGCTTACCCGACACAGGCCGAGGTGCAGCGCGGCTCAGGCGTCGAGCTCGAAGCCGAGCAACTCTTCGCCTTCGCCGACCTGCTCGCCGACCTTGAAGTGGATTTCCGTGACCGTGCCTTTCCCGGGCGCGACGATGGTGTGCTCCATTTTCATCGCTTCCAGAATAATCAGCGGCGTGCCCTTGTCCACTTTGGCGCCACGTTTGGTCAGCACGGCGATGACCTTGCCCGGCATCGGTGCTGCGAGGTTGCCGCCGTGCGCATCGGTTTCGATCTCATGCAGCGAAGGATCGCGCAGCTCCAGCCGGTAGCGGGTACCGCGGAAGAATATATCCAGCGACGATCCCGTGCGCACCACGTTCGCCCGCAACACCGCGTCTTCGAGCCAGGCCGTCAGGCTGCCGTCTTGCTGCCAGGCGCCGCTCAAACTATGCCGGCCGCCGGGCAGTTCGAGTTCGAAATGCTCGCCGCGGTAATGCGCCGTGACCGCCTGTTCGTGCTCGCCCTGGCGGAACACCAGGATGTGATGGTTGTCCTGGTTCAGGCGCCAGCCGTCGCACGCGCCCCAAGGCGAGCAGGGGTCACCCGACGCGGCGGCGCGCTCCTTAGCGCGGCGCTCGATCGCGAGCAATTCAGCCAGCGCGGCCAGCGCCAGCACCTCGTCACCCGCAAGCGGCGGCTCGGGCAGCAACTGCGCCCGGTTGCGCTCGATCAGGCCGGTGTCCAGATCGGCCGCGGCGAACGCGTCGCAGGCGATGAGCCGCGCCAGAAACTCGGTGTTGGTGGTGACGCCCACCACCTGAAACTGTTCCAGCGCCGCGCGCATGCGCGAAAGCGCAGCCGGCCGGTCGCTGTCCCACACGATCAGCTTGGCGATCATCGGATCGTAGAAAGGCGTGATCGCGTCGCCCGCGCGCACGCCGGTGTCGATGCGCACGTGGCGCGATTCGGCCGGCGTGGCCAGGTGGGTGATGCGTCCGGTGGAGGGCAGGAAATTCTTCGCCGGGTCCTCGGCGTAAATGCGCGCTTCCACGGCGTGGCCGTTGATGGCAAGCTGGTCCTGCGTGCGCGGCAGCGGTTCGCCGCAGGCCACGCGCAACTGCCATTCGACCAGGTCGAGGCCGGTGATCATTTCGGTCACCGGATGCTCGACCTGCAGGCGCGTATTCATTTCCATGAAATAGAAGGTTCCCGCGCTTTTCCCCTTGCCCGGCTCGGCGATGAATTCCACCGTGCCGGCGCCGACATAACCTATGGCTCTCGCCGCCGCCACGGCCGCCTCGCCCATGCTGCCGCGCCGCGTCCGGCTCATGCCCGGCGCCGGCGCTTCTTCCAGCACTTTCTGATGGCGCCGCTGCACCGAGCAGTCGCGCTCGAACAGGTACAGCGCTTCGCCCCGGGTGTCGGCGAACACCTGGATTTCGATGTGGCGCGGGCGCGTCAGGTATTTTTCCAGCAGTACGCGCTCATCGCCGAAGCTCGCTTTGGATTCGCGCTGGCAGGAGGCGAGCGCGGCGGCAAAGTCCGCGGCTTTGTCGACGATGCGCATGCCCTTGCCGCCGCCGCCGGCCGAAGCCTTGATCAGCACCGGATAGCCGATCTTGTCCGCCTCTCGCTTGAGCAGCGCCACGCCCTGCGCTTCGCCGTGATAGCCCGGCACCAGCGGCACGCCGGCCTTGCCCATGATGAATTTGGCCGCGCTCTTGCTGCCCATGGCGCGGATCGCGGCGGGCGGCGGTCCTATGAACACCACGCCGGCCTTTTCGCAGGCTTCGGCGAAATCCGCGTTCTCCGACAGAAAGCCATAGCCGGGGTGGACGCCCTCGGCACGCGAATCCTTCGCCACCTTCAGTATTTTGTCGCCGCGCAGATAGCTGTCTTTGGCCGCAGCCGGTCCGATGCAATAGGCCTCGTCGGCGAGCGCCACATGGCGCGCGCCGGCGTCGGCCTCCGAGTACACCGCCACGCATTTCACGCCCAGGCGCTGCGCCGTCAGGATCACACGGCAGGCGATTTCACCGCGGTTGGCAATAAGTATTTTCTTGAACATGGAAGGCTTAGTGCGTCCGGGTCCAGGCAGGTTTGCGCTTTTCCAGGAACGCGCGGATGCCCTCTTTGCCATCGGTCGAGGCGCGCGCGGCGGCGATGCGCGCGGCGGTGTCGGCGATCATCTCCGGGTCGATGGCGCCGTGCGCCACGCTGCGTATCAGTTCCTTGCTCGCCGCGATTGCGGCCGGGCTCGCCGCGAGAAGATGTGCGAGCAGCGCGTCGACGCAGGCGTCCAGTTCGTTCGTCGGGACGACATTGTGCACCAGGCCGATGCGCATGGCCTCGGCGGCGGAAAAGCGTTCGGCGGTGAGGAAGTAGCGCCGCGCTTGGCGCTCGCCGATGGCGGCGAGCACATACGGGCCGATGGTGGCTGCGGCCAGCCCCAGTTTGACTTCGGACAGGCAGAACTCCGCCGCCTCCGCCGCCACGGCGATATCGCAGGCGGCTACGAGGCCCATGCCGCCGGCGAATGCCGGGCCGTGCACGCGCGCGATGGTCGGTTTTTTCATCATGTAGACGGTGTTCATCATCGTCGCCAGCCCCAGCGCGTCGGCGCGGTTCTCTTCGACGCTGTAGCCCGCCATCTTCTTCATCCAGTTGAGGTCGGCGCCGGCGCAGAACGCCGGGCCGCGCCCGGCCAGCACCACGGCACGCACGCCCGGGTCAGCGTCCACTGCCTGAAACGCCCGTGTCAGTTCGGTGATCATGGCGTCGTTGAAGGCGTTGCGCACCTCGGGGCGATTCATCCAGATCACGCCGACGCCGTCGTTGACGGCTATTTCGAGGTTTTCGTAGGTCATTGCCCCGGCCTCACATTCTGAACACGCCGAAGCGCGTCGCCTCGATCGGCGCATTGAGAGACGCCGACAGCGCGAGACCCAACACCCGGCGCGTATCCTCTGGCGCGATCACGCCGTCGTCCCACAGTCTTGCGCTGGCATAGTAAGGATGCCCGTTCTTGTCGTACTGCTCCTGGATCGGCTGTTTGAACGCGGCTTCCTCTTCCTTGCTCCAGCTGCCGCCCTTGGCCTCGATGCCGTCGCGCTTCACCGTGGCAAGCACGGAAGCGGCTTGCGCGCCGCCCATCACCGACACGCGCGCGTTCGGCCACATCCACAGAAAGCGCGGCGAATAGGCGCGGCCGCACATGCCGTAGTTTCCGGCGCCGTAGCTGCCGCCGATGATCATGGTGAATTTGGGTACGCGCGCGCAGGACACCGCGGTGACCATCTTGGCGCCGTCGCGGGCGATGCCGCTGGTTTCGTATTTCTTTCCCACCATGAAGCCGGTGATGTTCTGCAGGAATAACAGCGGGATGCCGCGTTGTGAGCACAGTTCGATGAAATGCGCGGCCTTCAGCGCTGATTCCGAAAACAGAATGCCGTTGTTGGCGACGATGCCGATCGGATAGCCGTAGATATGGGCGAAGCCGGTCACCAGCGTGGTGCCGTAGTTTTGCTTGAATTCATCCAGCTCGCTGCCATCGACGAAGCGCGCTATCACCTCGCGCACGTCGTAGGGCTTGCGCGTGTCGGCGGGGATGACGCCGCGCAGTTCCTCGGCCGGATACAGCGGTTCGCGCGGTTCGCGCAGCACCGTGGAGACGCGTTTCACCCGGTTCAAGTTGCCGACGATAGTGCGCGCGATCGCGAGCGCGTGCGCATCGTTCATGGCGTAGTGGTCGGCCACGCCCGACTGGCGCGTATGCACGTCGGCGCCGCCCAGCTCCTCCGGTGTGACGATCTCGCCGGTGGCGGCTTTTACCAGGGGCGGTCCGCCCAGAAATATCGTGCCCTGTTCCTTGACGATGATGGCTTCGTCCGACATCGCCGGCACATAGGCGCCGCCGGCGGTGCACGAGCCCATCACCACCGCGATCTGGGGGATGCCCGCGGCCGACATATTCGCCTGGTTGTAGAAAATGCGGCCGAAGTGTTCGCGATCCGGAAACACGTCTTCCCAGGTGGGCAGATTGGCGCCGCCCGAATCCACCAGGTAAATGCAGGGCAGATTGTTCTGTGCGGCGATTTCCTGCGCGCGCAAGTGCTTTTTCACCGTCATCGGAAAGTAGGTGCCGCCCTTCACCGTGGCGTCGTTCACTACGATCATGCACTCCTGCCCGAGCACGCGGCCGATGCCGGTGATGATGCCGGCGCAGGGCGCCTCGTTGTCGTACATGTCGAGCGCCGCCAGCTGCGACAGCTCGAGGAACGGCGACCCGGCGTCGAGCAGGGTGCGCACGCGCTCGCGCGGCAGGAGTTTCCCGCGGGCTACATGCTTGGCGCGAGCGGCTTCGCCCCCGCCCGCCGCTACCTGGTCGATCCTGGCGCGCAGGTCGGTGACCAGCGCGGACATCGCCGCAGCATTGGCGCGGAATTCGGCGGAGCGCGCGTTGAGATCGGTTTTCAATAGGCTCATGGCGGCGGCAGGAGGAAGCGGATAGTCGCGCGATCGGCAGACCGGTGTCGCGCGTCCGAAAGGGGCATTATAGCAACCGCGGGGATGACCAACCGCGACCGCCCCGGGTGCAAGCGCGGGCGGTTACAACCGCCTCCACGTACGTCCACCCTCATCCGTTTGGTCCATAGACAATGCCCGCATTGCGGGAGTAGGTTCGGCCACCAACGCTCAGAAGTGAATAATGGATCAGGAAGTGGACCTTTGTGCCACGCTCGCCGGTGCGGAGGCGGCGCTCGCCCGCGCGGTGATCGACTCGGTCGACGAAAGTGCGACCTGGACCAGTCTGAACCTGAGACTCAACTATCTGCGTGTCTACTGCAGACGACTACGCGCCGCGCTGATCGAGCTGGACGCAAATGAATCAAGCGCCGGTATCGACAATGTACGTGCCTACTGCCGCGAGCTTCGCGTCGTTATCCTCGAACTTAGGCCGTCAGCGAAATTGCCGTTCTATTGCGACAGGCCATCGTGTTTGGTGTCGCGCTCACCACGAACAACCTGTTGGCTCAGTCTGCTGGAAGGAATGACCGTGGCGCCCGGCGGCGTGGAGACCAACACCGATGGTTCGACCGGCATGCGGAACGATTTACCCGCGACTGCCATCCGGCCATCCGGCGCGGGTTGGTTAGCGCGCAAGACGCTATCGACGGATGTGCACGCAGTATCGTTGCTGCCGCGCCAGGCCATCGGCCTGCTGGCCCTGGTATCGGCGTACCTTGTGTACTATTTCATCGATGTTCATCTTCAAATCGTGATGCTTCCGGTGATTTTTTCGTTGGCGCTTCTGTAGGAATCCGCTTCTAACTCAGCCGGTGAGCGATCCGTTCAGCCAGCTGGCATGATGCGATTCGTCGAGAATGTTCCAGTCCTGCGATGCAAAATCCTGGTCGCCCGCGCCAAGCAGCAGCCAAGCCAGAAACTCCGCCACCCGCGCCGGCTGTATCAACATGCCTTTTTCCTTGAATCCGCGGAATAATTCGACGCCGGGATAATCACCACTGCGTGCGCGATCCTGCATCGGTCCGTCCACCACGCCCGGGCGCGCACTGCCGACGATAATTTCGCCTCCCGGAAAGTCGGCGTTCCAGGCTCGATACGCCATGAGCAATGCCGCCTTGGTGATGCCGTAAAGCCCCCCGTATTCGATCGCGCGGTAGGCCGCGCCGGAGGACAGGTGAAGTATTCGCGCGCCACGGCGAAAATGCGGCAGCAGCGACTGTGTCAGAAATATGGGAGCGTCAAGATTGATGGCCAGCATTTTGCGATAGGTCTCGAGGCTCATATCCTTGAGATAACCGTTCGCGGCGATCGCCGCACTATGCGTCAGTGAGGACACCTGATAGCGATCGCGCACCCGGTCTGCGACACTTTTCCAGCCGGTCGGGTCGCCGAGGTCGGCGGCCAGAATCTGAATTTCGCCCGGATGTTCATTTTTCAGTATTTCCAGTTCCGGGCTCCGGCGGGCAATGCCGAGTACCTTGAGCCCGCGCTGCGCAAGCTCTTTGCAGAGCGCGCGCCCGACGCCGCTGCTGGCGCCGGTAACCAAATGAATTTCGTCCATCGATTTCTCCATCTTTTAGGGTGGCCGGGCAAAGCTCGGACTTTGGCATTTGCCGAGGCAATCTGCTCGATCGACCGGACAGGCCAATCGTTCACGGTAAAAAATGACTCCTGTGCCAGCCGGTATCCGATTTTCATGAAAGCGTACAATAATTTCCCATGAATGTCCGCTTGGAATGAAAGTCAGTTTTGAATGGCCCCCTAACGACGCCCCATCACGGAAAATGACGCCGCGAAATCTGTTCACCAGGGTAATGTCGGTAATGCGGCGCCTGCCTGCCTGGAAACTCTGGTTCGGCATGGTGATAC
>QYQC01000156.1 GCA_007280315.1 Betaproteobacteria bacterium
ACGGCCGCCCGTCCGTGTCAGCGAAGGCAATGCCCGACATCAGTCCGAGGTATTCCCCGACCGGGCCGCACAGCGCGAAGCTGATCTTCTTGCCGTATTTCGCGAACAGCAACTCGGCCGCCTCATTGTTGCCCTTGCCCATGAAGGGCTCCGCAGTCTCATAGGTAATTGCGCCTTCCTTGGTGATGCGGATCACTACCCAGTCCTTCGAGGCGCCGTTCAGGGTGAACCCGGCGGTTTCAAGCTGGCCGAGCGCGAAGCCGAAGGTACCACCCGAATTCGCCTCCTTGATGCCCCCGGTCAGCGGGCTCTTGCAGCCGACGCTCAGGCGGTTGGCATTGGAGAAGTTGGTACCCGCGAACGGCCCGGCGGAAAAGATCAGGGGGTTTTCCGGGGACAGCGGGTCGACCTTGGCCGCGCCGCTCGCGAGCAGGGTCTTGGCGATGAAGTGCCGGCCGACGCGGATCACGTCCTCGCCGTGCAGCTCCTCCGTCCTGACCGAGCGGTCATTTAAATTGATGTGCAGATATTTACGCATGTCGATGTCATCCCGTAAAGACGGAAATTCAGATTTCCGAGGCAGCTGTGATTCTACCCTTTTCACTCCCGCCTGGCAGAGGTCGCGGGCACGGCGCTTCGTAATGAAATTGCTTCCGTTAATCAGTTTATTTCATTAGACTATGATGAGACTGGTTCCCGTTCAATTCACTAGACTGAACAATAATTGACGGTGGCCAGGATCATCGACCAGGAGGAGCGGATCATGAAAATGCTAAGGCATTACTTTGTGAGCAACAGCCTCGACGATTTGGAAGTCCTTGAACAGCAACTGGAGGCGGCGGGTATTTCAACGCCGCAGATCCATGTGCTCAGCCGCAACGATGCAGAGGTGGAGCACCACCAGCATCTGCACGAAGTCCAGTCATTCATGAAACGCGACATTGTGTACTCGACCGAGTGCGGCGCCGTGGTTGGTGTGTGCGCTTCCGCGCTGGTGCTCGGCGTCGCCCATTTTGCCGGCTGGACCGGATCCGCCGCCGGTTGGATGCCGTTCATTTTCCTCGCGGTCGCGCTGCTCGGATTTTCTGCATGGATGGGCGGATTGGTTGGAATCGAAAAACCCAATCACAACTTCGTTCGCTTCGAGCAGGCGCTGAACGAAGGCAAGCATGTTTTCTTCGTGGATCTGGAGCCGAGTCAGGAGGCGGTGCTGGAGAAAGCGATGAAATCCCACCCGCAGGTGGAACAGGCGGGAACCGGGTCATCGCCGCCGTATTGGCTGATCGCGCTGCAGCAAAAAGGCGGGATGGTACGCCACTCCTGAGCGCGTCGCGGTTTCCGCGCCTCGGAATAAATCCTCGACGCTGCGCGGCGTTCAAACCTGACTAATCCCGGCGAACCGTCCGACAGCTGTCGCCTATCCCAGGCGCTGTCGGCAATGCTCTATTTGTGATGCTTTGCCGCCGCCGGAGCCGTGGACGCCGGCGCTGGGCCGAAGAATTTATCGCGCGTAAAAAAAGTGTAATCCGCGTCCAGTGTTCCGATACCCAATAGCACGATCAACAATAACGGCGGGACCAGAATGGCATACATCAACGCCAGACGTTCCCACACCATGTGCATGAAGACCGCGATAATCAGCCCGGCCTTCAAGAACATGAATATGAGAATCAGGGACCATCTGAGGTAACCCTGAAAGTGGAAGTAATCGACGAGATACGATGCGGTACTGAGAACAAACAGCAACGCCCATATTTTGAGATAAACGCCAATCGGATGTTGTTGTCCCTGTGCGTGCGCCATGATTTCTTTTACCAAAGATAGAAGAATGCGAAAATGAATACCCACACCAGATCGACGAAGTGCCAATACAGGCCCATGATTTCGACCATCTCGTAGGAACCTTTTCTGCCGGTCATAAAGCCCGGCCTTTCGTGGTCCAGGTCACCGCGCAATACCTTCACCGCCATGATAATCAGGAAGATCACGCCGATCGACACGTGCGTGCCATGGAATCCGGTGATCATGAAAAACGCCGCGCCAAACTGCGGCGCACCCATCGGATTGCTCCATGGCCGCACGCCTTCTTCAACAATCAGCTTGGTCCACTCGAAGGCTTGCATGCCGACAAACGTGGCTCCCAATGCCGCCGTGACCAGCAAAAGGATAAACGTCATTTTTTTGTTTTTTTCGTAGCCGAACTTGACTGCCATCGCCATGGTTCCGCTGCTGCTGATCAGGACAAACGTCATGATCGCAATCAAAATGAGTGGAATGTCTTTGCCAAACAGGTTCAGGGCGAAAACCTCACTGGGGTTGGGCCACGGCACCGTAGTGGACATCCGCACCCACATGTACGCAATCAGGAAACTACTGAAGATGAAAGTGTCGCTGAGCAGGAAAATCCACATCATCGCCTTGCCCCAGGGGACATTCTTGAATGCACGCTGGTCCGAGGAAAAATCGGCGACCAAGCCGGGCAATCCTTCAGTCATCGGCAGCGCGGCTGCCGGACTCGCGGATACTGGATGCGTCATGTTCCTTTGTCCCCCTTATTTTGAGGCGCTGTCCCGAAAATTTCATGCTCCGACAGCCGCGACTGCGCGACAACTCCAATATTGGCGGCTTGTTGGTACGCGGTCATTTCATTATCTCGTTGGACCACAAACGGCAAAGTTATCCGGGCTGCAACTGTTCTGACGCGGCGGCGTCGTCAACAACAGCGTAAACAGAACCAGCCATACCAGCAGCAGATAGTGCCAGTACGTCGTGCACAGTTCCACGCTCAAACGTACCGCACCAACTTCGGCTCCGCGCGCCACTTTGGCCGTCGTCCTGACCCAGACCCACAGGCCACCGAGGATGTGCAGGCCGTGTAGCGCGGTGAGCAGGTAGAAGAACGCGTTGGCCGGATTGGCTGCTGCAAAGTAACCCGATGCGCTAAGTTGTTGCCACACCCAGAGCTGTCCAGCGAGGAAACAAAACGTAAATACGCCCGCGGCAATCAGACCGCTTCTCACGCCGTTGATCTGCCCGCGTCGCGCCGAAACCCGCGTCCATTGCATGGCGACGCTGCTCAGAATCAGCGCACCGGTGTTTAGCCAAAGTCCTTGTGGCACGGCTAAAGTTGTCCAATCCGCACCCGCCATACGCATGTAATAGGCGCTGATCAGCAGCGCAAACAGCGACGTGGCGACCGCCAGAAATACCCAAAGACCGACCTTGACCGACGGCAGGGAAAATGCAACATCACCTTGTAACTCGCTTCCCGGCCGTCGCTCCACCCAGGGCTTGACGTTTATGGTTTGGCGAAACAGCCACCAAACTACGGTGGCCATTATCGTAACCAGGACGAGCAATACGGTGGTCACTGCGATTTCGCCTCATTGCCCCCGGTAGACTTACTCGGTGGCTGGTTTTGCGGTATGAAGTCTGTTTGGGCACCGGGCACGCTGTAATCGTAGGCCCAGCGATAGACCACGGGCAGCTCTTTGCCAAAGTTGCCGTGCGTTGGCGGCGTATGCGCGGTTTGCCACTCCATCGTCGTTGCCTGCCAGGGATTGTCGCCCGAGGGTTTGCCCTTGAAATAGCTCCAGACCAGGTTGTATAGGAACACAACCTGGACTGCGCCCACGATCAACGCCGCCACGGTGATTGCGACGTTCAGGGAATGCGCCGATTGCGGAATGAAGTCGATATTTTCGACGGCATAGTAACGGCGTGGCACGCCCAGAAAGCCGAGGTAATGCATGGGATAGTAGATTGCATAGGATCCTATGAAAGTGACCCAGAAATGGAATTTCCCCATGGAATCGTTCAGCATGCGGCCAGTGACCTTCGGGTACCAGTGGTAGATCGCCCCGAACACAACCAGGACCGGCGACACTGCCATCACCATGTGAAAGTGGGCGACAACGAACATGGTCTTCGAAAGCGGAATGTCGATCGGGACGTTACCCAGGAACAAGCCCGTCAGTCCGCCGTTGACAAAGGTAAAAATGAATCCGATTGCAAACAGCATCGGAACCGTGAAGTGGATGTCACCCCGCCACAGTGTAAGTACCCAGTTATAGACCTTTAGCGCCGTGGGCACGGCAATGATCAGCGTTGTCGTGGCGAAAAAGAAACCGAAGTACGGGTTCATGCCGCTGACATACATGTGGTGCGCCCACACGACGAAGCTGAGGCCGCCGATAATCAAGATCGCCCAAACCATCATCCGATAGCCGAAAATGTTTTTTCTCGCATGGACGGAAATCAAGTCGGAGACGATGCCGAAAGCCGGCAGAGCGACGATGTATACCTCGGGATGGCCGAAGAACCAGAACAGATGCTGGAACAACACCGGGCTCCCGCCATTGTGGTCGAGAAGCTGCCCTTTGGAAACGAGCGCGGGCAGGAAGAAGCTCGTGCCCAGCGCCTGGTCCAGGGTCATCATGATGCAGCTGACGAACAGTGCAGGAAACGCCAGAAGCGCCAGGACGGTCGCCATGAAAATGCCCCAGATCGTCAGGGGTAAGCGCATCATCGTCATGCCCCTGGTGCGCGCCTGCAACACCGTCACCACATAGTTCAACCCACCCATGGTAAATCCGATGATGAAGAACGCAAGTGATACCAGCATCAGGATAATTCCCCACTGCGCGCCCGGAGTGCCGTCGAGGATGGCCTGCGGCGGGTACATGGTCCAACCGGCGCCAGTGGACCCCCCCGGCACGAAGAAGCTCGCCATCAACAGCAGCACAGCGAACAGATAGATCCAGTAGCTGATCATGTTGACGTAGGGGAAAACCATGTCGCGCGCGCCGATCATCAGCGGGATAAGGTAATTTCCGAACCCGCCGAGAAACAGCGCCGTCAGCAGATAGACGACCATGATCATGCCGTGCATGGTTACGAACTGAAGGTAATTGCTCGGGTTGATGAAGGAAAACGTGTGCGGGAATCCCAGTTGCAGCCGCATCAGCCCGGACAAAACCAGCGCCACCAGCCCCACCGCGATTGCCGTAATCGAGTACTGCACCCCGATGACCTTTGCGTCCTGGCTCCAGATATACTTCCCGATGAACGTTTTCGGATGGTAGAGCTCCATCTCCTCGATTTCTGCCGGTCGGGCAAAATCCGTTTCGTCATGCGCAACGTAACTCATTTAGGATTCCTCATCACTGGTTCCTCGTTTCGCCCGATGCACCTAAGGCGACTCACTTAAATGTATTGATGTAGGCAACGAGATCCTTGGCTGCCTGATCGTCGGCCAGAACTGCCGCCACGGTCGCCATCTGCGGACCGTAGCGGTCGTCCGGACCGGCGCCGCGGATGCGGTGTTTGAAATTTTTCAATTGCGTGACCATGTACCAATCGCTCATTCCCGCCAACCGGGGAGCGTTCATTGCCTGTATTCCCTGCCCATCCGCGCCATGACAGGCTTCGCAGGTCGCGTAAAGATTTTTGCTGCTGGCGCCATAGTCTTTCAGTGTCACCGGGGCACGATTGTCCGGCAGTGTCTTGATATATGCGACGACATCGTTCATGGCGGCATCATCGGCAAGTGTCGCGGCCATCGGTGCCATTTGTTTGCCATACACGTCATTTTCATGCGTACCCCGGGCGCCGTGCTTGAAACTAACCAGTTGCCGTTTCAGGTACCAGTCTCCTTGCCCGCTTAATTTAGGCGCGTTCATCGCCGGGTTACCCTCCGCCTGCGCGCCGTGGCACGCAGCACACACTGCAAATAGGGATTTGCCGGCTTCGGCGTCGCCGGCAACTTGCGCAATGGACTGCGCAAACGTCGGATAGCCGTTTACCCACTCCTGAAACGCTTGCTCCTCCTCCACAACAACCTTGCCACGCATGACGTAATGTCCGACGCCGCATAATTGTTCGCACAGGAGATCGAATTTTCCGGTCCGCGTCGGGGTAAACCAGGTGTGTGTTACCAGGCCAGGTACCAGATCCATTTTGACCCGGAATTGCGGCACCGCGAAATCGTGCAGCACGTCAATGGAACGCAGCAGCGCCTTGACCGGTTTGCCGATCGGAAGATGCAGCTCCGGGCTGGTTATCAGGACGTCGTCCTGCCCGAAGCGATCGTCCGGATTGATACCAAACGGGTTCTTGTCACTGACAAAGCGGGCATCGACGGTACCCAGTACGCCGTCCTTCCCCGGGAAGCGAAAACCCCAATGCCACTGCTTGGCCATGACTTCAAACACCGCCGCGTCCTTCGGAACGTCGACGATTCTCGCGTAAACAAACAGCCCGGGGGCCAACATGCCGACGATACCAACCGAGGTCAATCCAACGAGCCATCCCTCCAGTTTCTTGTTCTCGGGTTCGTAGTCTGCCTTTATTCCCTTCCGGTGGCGGTAGCGCATCACGCAGTAGGCCATGAATAGGTTAACAGCGACGAACACAAATCCGGTCACCCAGAATGTGAGCGCTATCGTATCGTCGATGGTGGACCAGTTCGAGGCAATGGGCGTCAGATACCAGGGGCTCATGATGTGAAACATGACGGAGCCGACGACCAGCAAGACAATTGCGATTGCAATGACCATGACGAGCCCATCCTTATCTGCCGATTCCGGTCGAGTGGTTTCGCCGGATGCCTCTTATTTTCCAGCGAATAGTACTTGACGCCTATTGACATTGCAAGTCAATCTCATTCCGTTCGAGAGCTGAAAATAATGGTAATGTCGGCGTTCCCGCAATTGATAAAGAGGCGGCTGAAAGACCTGGCGGGTAAGCGAGTTCACGGAAATTAATGCAAGGATAAGCCGCGCGAATGCGGGCCGGATGCCGCAGACTAAGTACTCGATCGGCGCAATTTTTCTGGGGAGATTGTCGATGAAAACAGTGGCGCAGATGTTGCAGCTGAAACCGGCCCGGGTGATCTCGATCAGGCCTGAAGCGCCGGTACTTGAAGCGCTCAAGGTGCTCGCCGACCAGGACGTCGGCGCGGTGCTCGTCATGGATGGCCCGCGCCTGATGGGGATAGTTTCCGAGCGGGACTACACCCGGAAAATCGCGCTGAAAGGCAGGTCGTCAGCCGACACGCCGGTAAGCGAAATCATGACGCGGGAAGTCGTTTTCGTTACCTCGGCCCAGACCAACGAAGAGTGCATGGCGCTGATGACGGCGAAGCACGCGCGTCATCTCCCGGTAATAGACGACGGAGTAGTTGTCGGTGTCCTGTCTATTGGCGATTTAGTAAAAGATGCCATTTCGGAGCAGAAATTCATTATCGACCAGCTCAAGGATTACATTCATCGCTGATCAAGGCCGGGCAAACCGGCCACGAACACACCACGGCGGCTCCGGCGCAGCGACACGCCCTCAATTCTTCAACGCGGGGATCACCTCTGACTCGGTTCGGGTAAGCACGCCGTCGGCGACCAGCTGATCCCGCAGCGTAATCATTGAATCCACCGCCTGCGCGAACGCCGGAAGGGGAATCACCAACCGCAGTCCGGGTTGCAGGCGCCCGGCATTCCCGGCATCGCCGGCCTCGATGCGCATGAAGTCGAGCCTGACCACGCCCGCACCCACAACCATGTTACCCAGCTGTTCGACGAAATAATCCTGCATACGAAATGCCTCTTCGGTTTGTGTATTCGTTCTGACCGACATTCGTTCGTTACAGCTTACGCATCCAGTTCCCTACGCCATTGCGAAGGCACGAACGCTGCACCGGCTTTCTACTTTTTTTCCTTCACATCCTTGTCCGGAATCACGAGATCGACGGCGGCGCCGACCACTTTGGCGCCCGCCTTCACCGTTGTCGCAACCACGGACACGGCGGCGTCCGCTACTGCGATTACCGCACAGCCTTCGAGCAACGGCGTCAGCGCAGCCATCAATATGAGAAAGCGCACACCCATCCTTCCATTCTTTTCATGTTCAATACGTATCATGGCTTGTCAGTCCAGAATCCCACTCCTGGCCCCAGCGTCTCACCAGTCGCGGTGGTGTCGAGATACCTCTTGCTGGTGATTTGCCTGGCGAGGTTACCATTTACATCGAGGCCGGGGCGTGAAAGTCCCCGAAAATGAAGAAAGGTCAACCAGAAAGCCAGCCTGAGTGCATGAAAAGAAAGTAGTGGCAGGGGCAGAATTGAACCACCGACACACGGATACTCAGTCCAGCCCAAGCATACGGCCAATTTCGCTCAGAAAAATACCTACCCGGATGCCGTCTGCACGGAGCTCCACCGCCGCCCGGTCAGATAGGGCGTGCACAGATTTCATCCTGTCCTCGATCAACGGGAGATGAGCATCGGTATTGCCAAGCATAGCCTTAAGGTCTTCCACCTCCGCCCGCAACTGCGCGTATTTCGCGCCGTCCTGTGGCAGAGCGGCAAGATTCGCCGATATTTCCTCCACCAGACTTTTGGCGCGACCAATATCCAATTTTCTCTCGCTCATGACTTCGGCTTCTTCAGGGGAGGTTGTTTAAGCTTAGGTTTCGCCTTTGCCACGACTCCCTCAAGGTCGGCGGCAATCTGATCCATGTCCTGCGTCTTGCTTGAGCGTTTCCTGGGCATGGAGGAATTCTAGTCCAATCCTCTACATGGCGCATCGGCTATCAGCAGTTGTGATATTCAAACATTTGAGGAAAGTCAGCGTCCCTTTTTCACCGCCAACACACCATCCCCATCGAACTCGGTTACAAACCCGGCGCGCCGCAGGCGTTTAGCCACTTCGCCGGGTACGTCGCGCCCGCTGGTAAGTTTGTTTGGCGTTCCGGTGTAATGAAACAACCTGCCATTCTGCTTGAGCACTCTGCTGAGGTGCTCGTAAAAGACTTGCGAGTAGAGTTCTCCCGCGACGCCGAAACGAGGCGGGTCATGCAACACGGCGTCGACCGACTTACCGGGCAGCAACCCGATCTCTTCGGCAATGTCGGCCTGGGTCAGCGTCAATCCACTGCCGATTTTTGGCGACCATGGGTTGAGGCTACGCAACCAAATTACGTCGGGATTCTTCTCGTATGAAAGCACCTGCTTTGCGTGCCTGCGCAAGCACCACCCGGCGAAATAGCCAAGGCCGCCACAGGTATCCAGGATCACCTTGCCGTTTGGCTGGATCAAGTCGACTTTGCGCTCGGCATCCGCGTAGGGCGAGACTCTGGCCGTCGGTAGCATCTTTATGCCGTCGATCTCAAAGGTCGGCGGTCCGTACGCAGTCGGCACCAATTTGACCAGCGACGCTGCGTAGCGCATCACTGGCTGAAAAGATTCGTCAACCCAGTAGTAGATCGTTCGGACCTTGCAGGATGCGATGTGCGGGAAGCGTTGACCTTGCCAGCGCCATCCTGTCGCGCACACCTCGACCATCGTCGTCGAACGCCCGAGGTCCAGCGTACACTCGACTTTCGGCCTGCCGGCGCGCACCGCGTCATGCAAGGCCTTGCTCACTTCCAAAGTCAACAGCGGCCCCATCAATCCCTCGTGTTTGCTGTTGGTTGCTCCGTGAACGTCAGATCCGCATAGTCGATCTCGGGACGTGCGGCGTCGATGAAGTTAATGGTGCGCCCGGAGAGATTCGAACTCCCTACCCCTTGGTTCGAAGCCAAGTGCTCTATCCAAATGAGCTACGGGCGCAATGGAGCGACCTTACGGCCATGCTGACGGCGAAAACCAGTCTTTCACATTTTTTGCCGAATTGAAATGCGTTTGCGCGGCGGTCATGGCGACAACTCCATTGTGGCCCCCTGAATTGTAACCTTGAACATTTTGAGGTAACTCTGGCCCAGCAAACTTGTAGCTTCATCGAGCGATGGGTTGATCGCAACGTCGCTATTGATTGGAGGTCGATTCGCAATCGAGATCGGAACATTGAGCGCGATTGAGCCACTCACTGTACCCCCGGCGGTACGCATCAGGACGCTTTTGCTGCCATACACGCTGGCTTCGGATGCAGTGCTTTGACTCAACACGACACCGCTGGAGCCGGTATCGACGAGAAAGCGTACCTTTGTTCCGTTGACTGCACCATCGACGTAAAAATGGCCATCCTTGCTCTTGTCGATCTTGATTGAGCAATTCCCGCCAATGCATTCCGAGCGAATGTTCGGAACATTGCGTTCAGGCTGCTGAACCATTCTCGGCCTGTCGGAGTAAGTCCCCAGGGGTGCGCAACCCGATTTGTTGGCGCTTTCGTTCGTGTAGAGAACGGAACCGAGCGCATCCGTGCATCTATAGAGCGTATCGGCATTCGCCGCACCGCTACCCAGTGCGATCACTGCGAGAACCAGCAATATCCGCGCGTCACCACGTGGTCGCACCACGCTCGATTGATCTGAGGCTGACGCATGATTTCGACACATCGGGCAGACTATACGCTGCTCGTAGCCGTTCGTGCGTCCGGGCGAACGGTCAGAGGCGCCCAATATCGACCCGCGGATTTTCGGGATAGCGTTACCCGAGGCGCTTGATGCCGAGCCCAAACAATGCAAAAAAGGTGCGCCCGAAAGCCAGCCTAAGCGCATGAAAAGAAAGTGGTGGCCAGGGGCGGAATTAAGCAACCGGCACACGGATTCACAGAAAATGGGTTGGCGAGGAGCAGTCAGCGCAAGTCGCGCACGATAGTCGAGGGTTAGCGCGAAGCGACAGATCGGGCTCTAAGCCATTGCACTACTGGTTTAGGGGGATCACGTCACGGGGATGTTCTGCCCCTTGTACAGGCTGCGACCGCTGCCCCCTCTGGCCATTATGGTTTAATGTCGCCACGCCATAGGGCAGCGGTCTGCGCGATACCGACGGTTTCTCAGGGCACTCATGAACCTTTTGCTGGGTATGTTTCGGATGTTTCGAATATCGGGGCACCTGTTGCTCGCCGCATTGACTCCCGACAGACTAGCCACGTTCGTCCGTCGACCTATCGTTCAGCAGAACAGGTCGAGGGAAAGGCGGCCGGCCGTACCGGCGATCGCGGGGCTTGGAACCGCTCTGATCGCGAAGGTTAGCTCGATCTTCGTGATCGTTCCATTTCTGGCAGCCATCTTCCTGCCCAATGACGTCATTGCCCAGGTCGGGACCTGGACCACCAAGAAACCGATCCCTACCGCCAGCTATTCCCTGGGCGCTGCATTCGTGGGTGGAAAGTTTTATGCAATTTCCGGTTTTGCGACGGCACGGCTCGGGATCTACGATCCAACAACAGACTCCTGGACCACAGGTGCTCCCCTGCCCGCCGACACCGGCTATAACCTGCGCCAAAGTTTTGGCACCGCAGTCGTTGACGGAAAGATCTATGTTGTCGGTGGCGATACGGGCGGCAGCGGGGACCGGGCCACGCTGTATCGTTATGATCCGGCGCTCGACGTCTGGACCACACTTGCGCCAATGCCTCAGGGTCCGCGCTACAGCCTGGGTGCCGCTGCCATCAACGGAAAGATTTATGCAGTCGGCGGGTACACGATCAGCAGCGCTGCATATCTGACCCGTTTGGAAGTATACGACCCGCTAACCAATACGTGGGCGGCCAAAGCGTCGATGCCGATCGCCCACGCTGGGGCACTGGTCGGTGCCGTTAACGGTAAATTGCTTGTGGCGGGTGGCAGCAATGCGAGCGGACCATTGACGGCGGTCGAAGTCTACGATCCCACGACCGACAGCTGGTCCGCTGGTGCGCCTATGCCGTTCACCGGGAACGGAGATGGCGTTGTGCTCGGCGGAAAGCTGTTCTCCATCGGCGCAGGACCAAGTCCCTATAGCAGAGTCTATGCATATACCGCATTCGCTTGGACTACGAGTTTTACTCCAATGCCGACCGGTCGCTGGGCCGTTGGTGTTGCTGCAGATGAAGCGAATAATAGTATCTACGTGGTCGGCGGCTGGAACGGCAGTTATGCTGCAGCATTGGAGGTTTTCGTCGAAACCCAGCCCCTGTCTACGACTACGACCACCGCACCAATCACGACTACAACGACGAGTACGACAATCCCACCAACGACCACAACTACTGCTCCGACTACTACGACCACTACAACGGCTGGCACCACAACAACGACGAATGTCCAAATCGCCTTCGGCCTTGGTGCGGGATGGAATCTTGTCGGAAACAGTTCGACCGGGATTGTCAACGCGGCTACGGCATTTGGCGATACGACCAAAGTATCTACTGTCTGGAAGTGGATTGCCGACTTAACGAAGTGGGCTTTCTATGCACCATCGCTCGCTGGACAGGCTCTGGCCGACTATGCCGCCAGCAAGGGCTACGATGTACTCACTACGATCAACGGTGGCGAGGGGTATTGGGTCAATGCCAAGACCGCGTTCGCGGTGCAAATCCCGTCAGGCACAACGGTCACATCGGCCGCGTTCCAAAACATCGCGTCTGGGTGGAGCTCAATCGCAATCGGTGACAGCAAGACACCGTCGCAATTCAATCAGGAGTTGAGCGGCAGCCTGAACGCAGGCGGCAAGATCATGGTGACCGCATGGGCGTGGGATGCCCCGACCACAGCGTGGAAATTCTACGCCCCCGCATTGGAAGCCCAGGGCGGAACGGTGCTGGCCGACTACGCCACCAGCAAGGGGTATCTCCCGTTCAGCGCCCCCATTTCCATTACAGAAGGTTTCTGGCTGAATATTGCTGGCCCCGTTACGATTGCGTTACCCCCAACCTACTTATCGGGAACGACTTGTCCTGTGGACTCAAACCTGCAATGCAGTCAATGGATCGCCAATGGTTCAGCCTGCAATTATCAGTCGTGTACCTGTTACTTCAATACTCCAGGTGTCGGGTCGGATAACTCCGGTTATTGGCATACGAAGGGTGCATCAGGAAACATCACGGGTACTTTTGACTGCAAGTTGGATGGTGGTTTGTCATCCCAGCAGATTTCGGTCGGATCGTGCAGTTTGCTGTATAGCAATAAAGTGAAATCTTTCATTGATGGTTGTAGCACGACAACAACATCTACGACGTCTACATCCACGACGACTACGTCGACCGCAACGACCACCACGACTACGGCGTCCACAACTACGACCACAAAGGCGCCCACTACGACCACCACATTGACCCCGACTACCACTACGACAACGGCGTCGACGACCACGACCACGGCGACTACAGGAACATATTATTGGGCCAATTGGAATTGCGGAACCTCATCCCAGTGCGCTACCGTAATGGGTGCGTATACGGGCTCTACCGGTTTGCTGTGTACCATCAACGACTGCACGGCATGGAAGAACATCTACTTCCCTGGTGCAGCCTGCTCTACCACGGCAACGTACGCAAAACGCCAATCGACGGGGTCCAACGGCGTCTGCAATCGGAGTGGTTTTGATTTCTAGAAAAAGTCACTGGAACAAGCCAGGCGCTTATGCGGCGACGCAAATTCAGCGACTCGACCGGAGTGGCGCGGCGGTGGAAAACCCTTTCGGTCCGAAAGTGTTAACCATGTGTCCGGTATAAAGTGTCAACCATGTGTCCGGTCAACACCAAAAGAAAGTGGTGGCCAAGGGCGGAATTGAACCACCGACACACGGATTTTCAGTCCGCTGCTCTACCAACTGAGCTACTTGGCCATTTTTGATGCGCCGACCACCGCGAGCTCCTGCGCGTGCAGATGGTCGAAAAGAGCGCGGATTATAAGGCGAAACGGCGCTTTAGCCAAGGAAACCGCAGTTTTGCGAATCGCGGTTTTCGGTCGCGGCGGGGACCTGCAGTGTTCCCAGGAGACGTCCGACGCGCCTGCGTTTCCTGATCGCAGTAGAATTCCCCGGCGGCGGTGACAGTTCAGTGGTCGATGCATTATGCTGGTATCGACGCCGCAATGGATCCGGCGCATTTGGTGAGACCGGGCAAGCGCTGCAATCAAAACAACAACGCACAACATCATGGCCGAAACGCCGAACATCCCCAAAGTAATCGAAGCGGCGACACTCGATCTGCTGCGGCGCCATGCGCCTTTCGATCGCATGGATCAGGAATCGCTCGCCTTCCTGGCGGGCCAACTCAAGCTTGCCTACTACGCGCAGGGCCGGGTGATCCTCGAGCCGCGTCACGGCGCGGTGCGCACGCTGTATATCATCCAGCGCGGCCTGGTGCGCGGCGATCTCAGCGCGCAGGCGATGCCGCAGCCGGGCGAACTCGAATTTGGCGAAGGCGAGTGTTTTCCGCTGGGTGCCGTCGCCGAGAATCGCCCGACCGCCTACACCTACACCGCGGCCGAAGACACATTCTGCTATGAAACCGGCGCCGAGGTCGTCGCCGAACTGATGCGGCGCAGCCCGGAGTTTCATGCGTTTCACACCCAGTACGCCAACAGCCTGCTGCAGCGCTCCTACGCAGCGCTGCAGAGCGACTATGCGCAGCTTTCGGTGAGCCAGCAGCCGCTGCACACGTCGCTGCGCGAACTGATCCGGCGCGATCCCCTGAGTTGCGCGCCGGAGGAGACGCTGCAGGCCGCGCTGCAGTTGATGCAGCGGGCGAAGACCGGATCGATCATCATCGTTTCGCCGGATCGCATGCCGCTGGGCATTTTCACCGAACGCGACCTGCTCAAACGCACCGCCGCCGGCGACATCGATCTCGCCAAACCGATAGGCAGTTGCATGACGGTCGCGCCGCGCTCGCTTCCCGCGACGGCCAGCGGCGCCGAGGCGGCGATGCTGATGGTCAAATGGGGCATACGCCATGTGCTGGTTGTCGAGGAAGGCAGGCTGGTCGGCGTGGTGCGGGAGCGCGACCTGTTCGCCTTGTCGCGGCTGTCGCTGCGCGCGCTCGCGGACCCGACCGCTATCGCCCGGGACTTC
>QYQC01000213.1 GCA_007280315.1 Betaproteobacteria bacterium
GGATCCCAGTACGAGCCCCAGATCAACTTGATCACGTTCCAGTCCGAGCCGCGGAAATCGCCCTCGAGCTCCTGGATGAGCTTTCCGTTGCCGCGCACCGGGCCGTCCAACCGCTGCAGGTTGCAGTTGATCACGAACACCAGGTTATCGAGTTTTTCCCGCGCCGCCATGGATATGGCGCCCAGCGATTCGGGCTCGTCGGTTTCGCCGTCGCCGAGAAACGCCCATACCTTGCGCTTCTCGGTGTTGGCGAGGCCGCGCGCATGCAGGTATTTCAGGTAGCGCGCCTGGTAGATCGCCTGAATCGGACCAAGACCCATGGACACCGTCGGAAACTGCCAGAAGTCGGGCATCAGCCAGGGGTGCGGATAGGAGGTGACGCCCTTGCCGTCCACGTCGCGGCGGAAATTGACAAGTTGCTCCTGCGTGAGCCGCCCCTCGAGCAGGGCGCGCGCGTAGATCCCCGGCGCCGAATGACCCTGGAAATAGACCAGATCGCCGCCGTGATCGGCGCTGGGGGCGTGCCAGAAATGGTTCTGGCCAATGCCGAACAGCGTACCCACCGAGGCAAAGCTGGCAATATGGCCGCCGAGATCGCCCTCGACGCTGTTTGCCTTGGCCACCATGATCATCGCATTCCAGCGACAATAGGCGCGGATGCGGTCCTCTAGCGCCGCGTCGCCGGGCGAGCGCTCCTCCATGTGCGGCGGGATCGTATTGAGGTAGGCGGTCTGCGCCTTGTACGGCAGATAGCCGCCGGAGCGGCGCGCCTTGTCTATCAGTTTTTCCAGCAGAAAATGGGCGCGCTCGGCGCCCTCGCGCTCCAGCACCGCTTCGAGCGCGTCCAGCCATTCACCTGTCTCCAGGGAATCCGAATCGTTGGCGGCGGGAAGATCGGGAACAGCTGACATGGCAACTCCTTCTAGGCTGCGGCGACGGATGTTCCTGTTAGCGGTCGGATAGCGCGGGAAGATTTCGCGGATGTGCCGCAGCTAAGCCGCTTTAGTTTCGAATCGCGGATTTCAGGGAGGCCATTATACAGGGAGCGTAGAGCCAACTGCACCGCAGTCGCAGGAATTGCCGCGACGCTGCACCGGCGCTTAGGCGAAAAAAAGGCCGGGGCGAAAGCCCCGGCACAAGGGAGGAACACAAATGAACGGAAGCTTCGTGCGCTGGCACTCAGCCTCCGTAAATCAGTGTAGATGGCACTGTGGCTGGTTCATATAGGGGCAAACCCTAAGCGGCTTGGACGGAACTCATTTTCGCCCGGCCTCCTGACGGAAAAGCCGCCGCCGTCGCCTCCCGCGGCTCTACCGTGGTTCCGCGGAGGTAGCCTGGCAGAGTCGTGCTAGCATTATCGGTCCCCAATCCGCGCATACGCGCTCACCTGCCGAAACTCATGTTGACCAGAAGCGCCGACCGCACGGCCCATCAATCCCGCCGGAGCTGGCAGTGGATGATGCCGACAGTTGCCGTGGGCGCGTTCATCCTCGCCATGATCGCGCTGCTTTGGCTGCTGCAAAAACGCGAATTCGACCAGCAGATGGCGGCGTTGGCGCGCGATGTGCAATGGACCGAGCAGACGCTGCGCCTGCACCTGCAGAGCGACCAGGAGTTCCTGCAGGAGCTGGCCCGCGAAGTAGCGGATGGCCGCGTCGGTCGCGCCGGATTCGACGACCGCGCGGCGCAGAATCTGTCGATCAATCCGCATCTGTCCAGCATCGCCTGGGTGGACACCAGAAATGCCATCCTAGACGCTGTGACACCCGCGAGCGATGAGCAACACCCCGGCGACCCTCTTGCGCGCGCGGAGCGGGTCCAGGCTTTTGCCGCCGTGCGGAATTCCGACCGACCTGTATACAGCAAGCTATTTGTCAGCCAGCGCGACGGGCCGACGTTCGAGTCATTCGTACCGATCCGTCGCGGCGCCGAATTTCTGGGCGCGCTGGTGGCGACGTACCCGGTTTCGGGCATGCTGCGTCATCTGGTGCCCGCATGGTTCTCGGAAAAATACCACCTGAGTTTCACCGGTGCCGATAACCGGTTGCTGGCGGAAAACTCGACCACGCGCCCGCGCGACGCGGGCCTGAACTACAGCCTAAATTTCGATCCGCCCGGCAATGGCATGCGCTTGAACGTTGCCGCTTTCGGCGCCGAGACCAGCCTCTCCAGAACTCTGCCCATCGTACTGATCATCGGACTGTCGCTGCTGGTGATTTGGAGTCTGTGGTCGCTGCGCAGCAATCTTGCGCGGCGCGTCCGCGCCGAGGACGCATTGCGCGCGGAATCGAATTTCCGCACGGCGATGGAGGAATCCATGCCTACCGGCATGCAGGCGGTCGACATGCGCGGGCGCATCACTTATGTCAATGCGGCTTTGTGCAAAATGGTCGGCCTTGCCCCGGAACACCTGATCGGCGCCACCTCACCCTTTCCCTACTGGAGCCAGGAAGATCTGGCTGAACACGAACAGTCGCTGCGCCAGTCCCTGGCCGGTGAGGCGCCGCGCGGCGGCAGCGAGCTGCGCTTTTGCCGCAGCAATGGGGAGCGTTTCGACGTTCGCGTATACGAGGCACCGCTGGTGGACGCTGACGGCCGGCAAGCCGGATGGATGGCGTCGATACACGACATCACCGAACAAAGACGCGCGCGCGCCGAACTGGAAACTTCGCACCAGCGCTTCATGACGGTCCTTGACGGTCTGGACGCAGCGATTTACGTCGCCAGCCTGGAAACCGACGAAATCCTGTTCGCCAACAAGGCATTCAAGAACATCTATGGCTTCGACGCGGTGGGGCGCGACTGCTGGCAGGTTACCAGCGCATGCCACCCGGATCCGGCGCGATTTATCGCTGCGGCACGCAAGCTGGCGCCGCATCAGACACCGTTCGAACTGCACGATGTCGAGCTGCAGAACAGCATTAACGGTCACTGGTACCAGCTGCGCGAGCGCGCCATCCAGTGGGTGGATGGCCGCGTGGTACGCATGGAAATCGCCACCGATATCACCGATCGCATGAACATGGAGGAGTTGAACAGCCAGCAGCTCGAACGGCTGCAGCAGACTTCGCGTCTGATCACCATGGGCGAGATGGCCTCCAGCCTGGCGCATGAGCTGAATCAGCCGCTCGCGGCGATCGCAAATTACAACATGGGTTGCGTCAACCGGTTGCGGACGAACGACTTCAAGCCTGATGAGCTGCTGGCGGCAATGCAGAAGTCGAGCGCGCAGGCGGAACGCGCCGGAAAAATCATTCGCCGCGTGCGCGATTTCGTCAAGAAGAGCGAGCCCAACCGCAGCGCCGTGCACATAGCGGAGATCGTCGAAGAGGTCATCGGTTTCGCCGAAATAGAAGCACGCACGGCCGGGGTGCGCATCAGCGTCAGCGTACCGGACGATCTACCGGCAGCCTACGCCGACAAAATCATGATCGAGCAGGTGGTGCTCAATCTGGTGAAGAACGGCATCGAGGCCATGCACGATACGCCGCGCCGCGAACGCGAGTTGGCCATCAGCGCGCGAGCCAACGGCACCGATTTCCTGGAAGTCAACGTCGCCGACCGCGGCCCCGGCATTGCGACCGAGCAGAGCGAGAGGCTGTTCGCGCCGTTTTACACGACCAAACCCGAAGGCATGGGCATGGGTCTGAATATTTGCCGCTCCATCGTGGAATTCCACCATGGGCGCCTGTGGACGGTAGACCGATCGGGCGGCGGCAGCGTGTTCAGCTTCACCCTTCCCCTGATGCCGCGATGACCGAACCAAAAGTTCATATCGTCGATGACGACGAGGCAATGCGCGATTCGCTCAAGTGGCTGCTGGAATCGCGCGGGTTCAGTGTCGCGCTGTATCCAACGGGGGAGGCGTTCATTGCCGCTTTCGACAGCGATTTCTGCGGCTGCCTGGTGCTCGACGTGCGCATGCCCGGCATGAGCGGATTGCACTTGTACGAGCTACTGCAGACGCGCCACTCGACATTGCCGGTGATATTCATCACCGGCCACGGCGACGTACCCATGGCGGTGTCGGCGCTGAAGCAGGGTGCCGCCGATTTCATCGAAAAACCGTTCAACGACGAGGACATGCTGCGGCTGATCGAATCGTGCATGAAGCAGGACCGGGCTGCCGCCGTTCAACGCGCGGAAAACAGTTCAGTTGCGCGGCGTATCGAGAGCCTGACGCCGCGCGAGCGTGAAGTTCTGGCCCTGATCGTAGCCGGGAAGCTGAACAAGCAGATCGCCGACGGGCTCGATATCAGCATCAAGACGGTGGAAGTGCACCGCTCGCGCGTAATGGAGAAAATGGACGCGAACTCTGTCGCCGAACTGGTGCAACTGGTGCTGAAGAATCGCGTCTGATTGCATTGCGTCGGCGCCCGGGAATTGGGCGGTCTGTTCCCGATCGCGGGCGAGGCGCCCCCCCCATTTACCTCAATCCTCGAAAGAATAAACGAACATGTCTGAGCTGAACCCGCTATTGGATTTCACCGGCCTGCCGCGCTTTGCGGCGATCAACGCCGGACACATCGCGCCGGCAGTAGACTGCCTGCTGGCGGAAAATCGCAGGTGCATCGATAGCCTGACCGGGCCGGATACTGCGCCGACCTGGGCAGCGTTCGTAGCACCGCTGGAGAACGCAAACGAGAGGCTGGCGCGCGCGTGGGGCGTGGTCGGCCACTTGCATGGCGTACTCGATTCGCCCGAGCTGCGCGCCGCCTACAACGCAAACCAGCCCAGGATCGTGCAGTTCTACACCGAACTGGGGCAGAACCTCGAACTGTTCGACAAGTACAAAGCGCTCAGGACATCATCCGAATTCGCCGCGCTGTCGCCGGCGCAGCGCAGAATCGTCGACAACGAGATTCGCGATTTCAGGCTGTCCGGCGCGGAGCTGTCGCCACGGAAGAAACAGCGCTTCGCCGCAATCTCGGAAGAGCTGGCGCACCTGGCCACCAAATTCTCCGAGAACCTGCTCGATGCCACCAACGCCTATGCGCTGTACATCGAGCGGCGGGAGGAGCTGGCCGGCCTGCCCGAGGACGTGATCGAGACTGCGCGCACCGCGGCGGAAAAGGACGGCAAGCCCGGATGGAAATTCAGCCTGCAGGCGCCCTCCTACGCGCCCTTCATGCAATATGCCGAGCAGCGCGAGCGGCGCCAGCAAATGTACCGCGCATACGTCACACGGGCGAGTGAATCGGGCAAGCCCGAACTCGACAACACGCGGCTGATCGCGCAGATACTCCGCCTGCACCAGGAGGCGGCGCAGCTCCTCGGTTATGCGAACCATGCCGAAGTTTCGCTGGTACCGAAAATGGCACAATCGCCGCAGCAGGTTCTCGAATTTCTCGAAGACCTCGCCACCAAGGCTATACCATTCGCAAGAAAAGACTATGCCGAGCTTGGCGAATTCGCCGCGAGCGAGATGGGTCTGGTGAAGCTCGAGGCCTGGGACCTCGCCTACGCTTCGGAGAAACTGCGCGCCGCGCGCTACGCCTTTTCCGATCAGGAGGTGAAGCAATATTTTCCAGAAGCCAAGGTGATGCAGGGAATGTTCCGCGTGGTGGAGATGATTTTCGGCATACGTATCGAGCCCGATGAGACCGAGACCTGGGATGCGGCGGTACGTTTTTTTCGCGTCAATGACGCCGAGGGGAATCTGATCGGCCAGTTCTATCTCGATCCGTACGCGCGCGACACCAAGCGCGGCGGCGCCTGGATGGATGAAGCCATTAGCCGCCGCAGGCTGGGCGAACGGCTGCAGCATCCGGTGGCCTACCTCACCTGCAATTTTTCGGCGCCGGTAGGTGCCAGGCCGGCGCTGTTCACGCACGACGAAGTGCTGACGCTGTTCCACGAATTCGGCCATGGTCTGCACCATCTGCTTACGCGCGTCGATTACCTCGGCGTGTCGGGGATCCACGGCGTAGAGTGGGACGCGGTCGAACTGCCGAGCCAGTTCATGGAGAACTTCTGCTGGGAGTGGGAGGTGCTCAGGCAGATGACGGCGCATGTGGACAGCGGCGAACCCCTGCCACACGCACTGTACGACAAAATGCTCGCGGCGAAAAACTTCCAGAGCGGCATGCAGACGGTGCGGCAACTGGAATTCGCGCTGTTCGATATGCATCTGCATTTCGATTTCGATGTCGCCGGTGGCAAGACCCCGCAGCAGCTCCTGGACGAGATTCGCAGTAGGGTGGCGGTGGCGATTCCTCCGGCGTACAACCGGTTCCAGAACAGTTTCTCGCACATATTCGCCGGCGGCTATGGCGCGGGCTACTACAGCTACAAGTGGGCCGAGGTGCTTTCCGCCGATGCATACGGCCTGTTCGAGGAAACGGGTGTGCTCGACCGCCGCAGCGGCGAGCGCTTTCGCGACGAGATCCTGGCGGTGGGCGGCAGCCGGCCCGCACTCGAGTCGTTCAGGGCTTTCCGCGGCCGCGAACCAACGGTCGACGCGCTGCTGCGGCAGAGCGGCATGACCGCCGCCTGAGCCGGCTTGGTTCTTCTGACGCTGCCGGGTGTATAGCGGAAATAATCGCCGCTGATCGAGTCATCTGATTGAAAACAGGCGCCAATTGTTTTTGGGTGCCGCTCCGCTGTACAAATAATATGTACTTCCGCGCGCGAGATTCAACCGCGAGAATGTCGGCCGCCTGGTCGACTTGCTGATTAACAACCTGATAATTAGACGTAAATACCCGCCTCGCACATTTTTGGCACGGACGTTGCATTGCTTAGGGCAAGCGTATGCAATCAAGGTGATCGAAATGAACGAGAAGATAAAAATCCTGGTGGTAGACGATGAAGAAGTGGTGCGCCGCAGCCATATCCGGACCCTGGCGAGCATCCACTGCGACGTTGAGGTGGTCTGGAACGGAGCCGAAGCGTTGCAGGTGATGGAACAGCGCCCGGCTGATGTAGTGCTGCTCGACCTGCGCATGCCGGGCATGGACGGCATGACCGTTCTCAAGTCGATCAAGGAAAAGTGGCCGGAAACCGAAGTGGTGATTATCACCGGCTACCCGAACATAGATAGCGCCAAGGAGGCGGTGCGGCTTGGCGCCTATGACTACCTGGCCAAACCGGTAGGACCGGATGAAGTTATTAACGTGGCGAACGGCGCCATGACGCAGAAGAAATGGGCTCTGCGCCAGGACCGCACGCGACAAAATGAAGGAATCGGTGCATGCACCGCTTCCACGATGAAGTCCAAAAGTTTCGTATATTGAACCAAGGAGAATGCAATGAGTGCCTTACGCAAAGTTCTGGTAGTAGACGATGACCCGGTGGTCGGCAGGAGTTTCGACCGGGTTCTTTCTGGCAAGGGCTACGCGGTGATCACCGCAGGCAGCGCACAGGAAGCACTGAACAAACTCGACGCAGAGGACTATGACGTCGTGTTCACCGATATCAAAATGCCGGGCATGGGCGGCCTGGAAATGGCTGAGCGCGTCAGGTCACAGCGCCCCTGGCTGCCGGTCGTCATCATTACCGGCTACGGTTCGCCCGGCAATGAAGCCAGAGCCGAAGCTGCAGGCGTGTCCGGCTTCCTGCGCAAACCCCTTTCGCCGGAAATGATAGAAGGCAGTGCGCAAAAGGCGATGTCCGAAAAGGACGAAGCAACGCAAAGCGCCGTCGTCGCGCCCGCGGACGACACTCAAGGTTCGGCGCTTGCCGCACCAGGTGCAGTGAACAGCATCGCGCGCGTCGTCAAAAATGTCGCCCTGTTCCTGGCGGCACCTTTTGTCGGCCTGGCGTACATCCTCGCCTTTCCCGTTGTCGGTCTGGGCATGCTTGCCTGGATGGCAATCCAGGCGCAGCGGAAGAAATCCGCAGAGGCGGCAATGCTGAATCCGGCGCCGGCAAAACCGAGCTTCGTCAGAAGCGCCGCGCTGCTCCTCGCAGCGCCGTTTATCGGGCTCGCATTCATTATCGTAGGCCCGATCGTCGGACTGGCGATGCTGCTCTGGTTCGGCTTGCAGGCATGGGGCAAGCTCGGGACAAAAGCTATGACCCAGCGCCCGGAAGCTGAGTAGGCACAGCGCACTGATTGCGCAAGGCAGGTGCCGGGGGGGCGAAGCCTCCCGGCATTTTTTTTGGATGACGCAGGAGAATGCCGCTTCGGTTACCTGGCGTCGCCGTGTTCTTCCTCGATTTCCTCGTACCCGGTAAACATGGATTCGATGTGGGCCATGCGCGTGTGGCCGAGGGTCGCGAGGTAGATATGCATGAAAATGAATCCAGAGAAAAATATGAAAATCAGCACATGGGCCGTGTCGACCACCCTTACGCCGCCAAGCAGGTCGATCATGCCGGAGAAGCGCTTGACGTCCCACAGCAGCACCCCGGTCCAGAATTGAATCGGCACCAGCAGCAGCATGATGACCTGGTAACTCATGCTCTGCATCGAGTTGAACTTCTCATAGACGCTGACGTGATGCGGATTCGGTTCGCCCTTGAAAATGCCGTAGCCGTAGTACATGGCCTGGCGAAAGCTCGCGCGGAAATGCTTCATCGGACTCAATTCGGGGTGATACACGCGGATCTTGTCCGAAAACAGGTAGAACAGCAGCCAGATGAAGAAATTGCCGATGAGCACAAAACCGATCCAGTCATGCACCACCACCGCCGTACGGAACGACATCAGATCGATCAATCCGATGTAACGTATCTGAAACCCGGTCACGATCATCGACACGAACCCGAGCGCATTGATCCAGTGCCAGATCCTGACGGGGAGCGGGTGAACATAGATTCTTTGCATCGCGTGGTCCTTCTACTTTGGGGTATCGCCGTTGGCAGCACGGCGCTGCTTACGGCCCAGTCCTGCGTCCGGGCGTTTCAGGAATCTTCCTTCCCGCCAATTCTCTTTGCGTATTTCTTGAACAGCCAGCGGACTGTCATATGGCCTAGCGGCGCACCGATGCCGCCCAGCACCGCGAGGGCGAGGAGCCAGTCGAGCAACTTGATCCGGGTGCCGCCGATGGCATAAAAGCCACCCACGGAATCCACCGATATCATGGAGTTCAGAACTTCCGGTTTCGCTCCAGCGCGCACCGGCCTGCCGTCGGGTCCGACGATGGAAACCGTAACGCTTTGGAACGGATCGGCACCTTGCTGGTGGCACTTGGCGCAATCGCGGATCGCCTGGGCGCTGCGCGTGAGTTGATGCGCCTCGACCCCCGTGCTGACCTCCAGGCGGCCCCGCAGCGTCGTCTTGTTGTCGATTCCTTCGCGGTTGAAGCCGCGCAGCAGGCTGTGCAAGGCCATCGCGTCCAGGCCGGCGCCTTTCGCGTCGACCGAGCGCACCCGGCTTTCGAATTCCGGCACGCCCTCTTTTTCAGCCACGCGCTCCTGTGCCACATTGTCATAGAGCCGGAGGTCGACCTTGCGCTTGGCCGCGGGCGAATGGCAGGCAGGGCACGATACGGCATCGAAATGCTGTTTCGCATTCGGCAGCCATTTCTGATGCGCAGCCAGCACGTCTTGATGACACCCAAGACAGGCGTTTTTCAGCTGGTCTCCCGTAGTCGCCGGGCTCACGTCGTGGGCGTTGTGGCAACTGGAGCAGGCGAGGGTGGCTTGGCCATGCACGCTGCTGGCATACGCTTTGAAGATTGGGTCGTGACACTTGCTGCACGGGGCTCCGGTCGATGCCTCGTAGGCGGCCTTGGCCTTCACCGCATGCGGGCTGTGGCAATCGGTACAGACCGGCGCCCAGGTGTTGCCGTCACGGAAGAGGGAAGCATGAATGCTGCCTTCGTACAGTTTTGATATGGCGGCGTGGCAGGTGTCGCAGACCTTGGTCCGTTCGATCGAATAGGCGCGGCTGCCGGCGATCTTCGTCTTGATCGGAGGATGGTTCTCGAACGACGTACTGGCATGGCAGACGGCGCAGCCGATCTTGCTATGCACCGACTTCGCGAACGCCGCTCCGTCCACCTGCAATGAAATCTTGTCCCCGTCCGCCAGTTTCATTTCCAGCCCTTTGGCGGAATGGCAAGCGAGACATTGCTGATCCAGTTGGGAAAGAGCGCTGTCCGCAGCGCGGGCGCTCATGCTGGTAACAGCAAGCATTGCCAGCGCTATTGCCAGCCAGGCAGCGATCATCAGGTCCGTGTGAAATGCCGCGCTAGCCGCCGCGCCTACTTTCCGGGAACCGCCCATTTTTACCCCCAGTCATGCCAATTCTGCAACTTCCGTGAATAGTATGCCGTCGCGACGCGAAGGGGCTTGATCCTGATCAAATCAGGGCGCTGCAAAGTCGCTGCTTGAGCGCGCGACGGCCGGCGCGCTTTCCTTCGGGAAACTACGCTTTCTACCCGGCCACCGAACGCGGCGTCTGCTCGGTTTCGGATTGGATTTGCATCGGCAAATGAATGACGAACCTTGTTCCCTTTCCAGGTTCGCTTTCCACGTTGATCGTGCCGCCGTGGTTATCAATGATTCCCCAGGTGATGGCGAGTCCAAGCCCGTTACCATGTTGCCCTTTAGTGGTGAAAAAAGGCTCGAAGATTCTGGACAGGTCTTCTCTCGATATTCCCTGACCTGAGTCGGATATCGTTACTTCCATGTAATCTCTATGCCCCGCCTGGTCCACTGCCTGCCACCGTTGCCACACACATTCCGGATTCGTGCAGGCTTCGAACATGCCATGTGACAGCACCTCAAAACAGCAAACCGGGGACCCACACTTCGGGCAATTGACATTGGTCTCCATCAACGAGCTGTTGCATTGGGGGCACGAAACCCGCAGCTCCCTGCCCTTCTCAATTCCTATTCCGTATTCGTGCCTGTGCTTTCCGTAAACGGGATCCAGATTCACGAGACCGACATTGCCATTCGATACGACTTTTACTTTCACGCTCGGCAGTCCGTAAATTCTCAATTCGCTATCCATAAGGTCATGACCGTTCGGGCAAACCGCGGCTTTGATCTGCGCCAATCCATGAGGCGAAAGCGAGATCAGTGATGGAACCACCGCAATCCTGCCGCCGCCTTCTCCGATCGCATCGGCGGCGTTGACAAGCAGGTTGATGATGACTTGCTGAATCTGGTTCGCGTCAACCGTTACTTCCGGCAACGACAGGTCGAATCGTGCATCCAGTTCGATTCGCTTGAGCAATAGTTGACTGGCCACCACTTCTATCGCGCTCTTGAGAACCCTGTTGATATCCGCATTGTGCTTTTTCGGAACAGACTGGCGGGAAAAGTCGAGCAGGCCTTTTACGATTTCCCTGCTACGTATCGTTTCCCTGACTATGACCTCCAGATTTTCCTGCAGCTCGGGATTGTCTTTTGTCCTTTTGAGAAGAAAGCTGCTGTACGTCAGTACGCCTGTCAATGGATTGTTTATTTCATGTGCGACGCCCGCGGCCAGACGCCCGAGCGAAGCCATTTTGTCGGCTTGGAATAGTTGCTGCTTTGCGTCCGCCAGGCTCTTGGTCATTTTGTTGAATGACCTTGCGAGCATTCCAAGTTCATCCTTTCCGGCATTCTCTATGTTGTAGTCCAGATTGCCCGAACTTACCTGTTTGGTCGCCTTGACCAGTTCGCTGACCGGCTTGCCTATCCACTTTCTGACGAAATAGGCAAGGGACACGCTCAAAGCGAGAATTGCGATTGCGGCGAACACGATCAATCTGAACTTGCTGTCGCTGATCTGCCGGTCGACATCCCTCAGATCCATCTTGATGTCGAGCACTCCCAGCACGGTTTGATCTCTTGTATGTGCATGGCAGGCCGCCCGATAACAGGAGGGCTCGTTGTAAATCGGATTGATCACGGCAAGCGTTCGGGAGGAATCCGGGCTGATCCTGTAGACGCGCATTCGTTCGTCGATCGGCAGTCGCTGCAACGGCGCATTCGCGGTGTGGCAGGCGTAGCAGCTCTCGGCGTGCTTATCCACCATCTTCCCGATCGAGTCGCTGCGCGAAGAAAAGGTCACCACGCCATCCTTGTTGAGTATCCGGATCTCCGTGATGCTCGAGTCGTGCGAGACGGTCTTGATGATCGCATGCACTTCTTCTCGTTTGTTTTCCAGCATGCTGGTGAAGGTGCTGTTCTTGATCGCCTCGCTCAGCTGGTTCGCATGCATTCCGGCCTGTGCCATCGATGCGTCTGTTTGTGCGCTGATGCTGAGGTAGGCAAACGCGCCAAAAATGAACACCGTAATCGCGCCGACCGCGATTATCAATCTCAGACCTATTCTGGTAACCATTCTGTTGAATGTTTCTGGGGACGCTTGGGTTCACAATGCCTGGTTGGCCCTCGACCCAGGGTTCAGGCTGGGCGCGCGGGCGTTCCGTCGGATCAATCTGAACGCTTCCGCACTCAGCGTCTGATCGTGGCGTTCTTTTTTCCAGGAACCGGGTCCTTCCGTTCGGGGCCGGCGAGGTACTTGATCAGGAGTACGCCGAGCACGAGGAAGGAAAGCAGCAGAAGGTATGCCAAGCCCTTTGTTTCAAAGATATTGATGTAACTGTAGTACTCCATCACGGCTCCTCGCCCTATTCCTTGCTGAAAACCGACATGCGCGTGACTATCCATCTGAAAACCCAGACTTCTACGAAGACCACCATCAGGGTCACCACAATTTCCTGCCAGGACGGATAGTATTTATCCACCACATACCAGTTGTAGGCAATCAGGCAGACGTTCTGCCTGTTGAGAATTACGCCCAACACAGTCATAGCGGCAGCCGTTCGAATGACTCCGAATTTCTTGTTTCTGACCCCATAGGCGAACATAAAGCAAGGTATCAGTACGAAACCGATCACCTCAACAAGATACCAGTAGCCCCAGGACGTGTTGATCAGCTTCCATTTTTCGCCATGCATGAAAATGAATGCGAGGAAGAAGTAATAGACAAACATGGTAATGGCTGCACCCTTGCCAAGGCCAAGAATGATGTCGTCGTGCGAATGGTGCGTTTTCTGGCCAATGAGGTTGCTAAAGACTTTGCCGCTGATCGTTCCCTCGAATATCACCATGGCCAGTCCGCCGAAAATGCTTGATACGAAGTACAGGAGTGGAATGTATTCCGAGTACCAGAGCGGATGGATTTTAGGCTTGGCCATCAAGAACATCGCGCCGATGCCGGATTGATGGAGCATGGACAGGGTAATCCCGACAATCACGGTCCCGAGCGTCAAACTGGTGAGAAATTTCCGCAGCCTTTCCCAATGCGCCCATTCAGCGATGGTTGGCGCAAACTCCAGAAACAAGGCGCCCGTGTAAAGCAGGAAATGCCAGGCAACAAGAAACAGAACCGAGTTGTATCCGAATGAGTTGCCGATGATCGGGTTGATTATGTGCCAGGGCCTTCCCAGATCCAGCAGCAAGGCCCCCGAGTAGAAGACATAGGCCAGTAGCCCGTTTAGGATGGTTACCTTGAGAATTGAATGATATTTTTCCAATCGGAGCACATAGACAACGAAACAGATTACATAGGCGCCGCCGGCGAGGGCAACCCCGGTCATTACGTCAAAGCCGATCCAGAATCCAAACGGGTATTGCTGGGAAAGATTGGTAACTGATCCTAGTCCCTGGGTAAAGCGAAAATACAGAATGACGAGACCGGCTGCTATGATTGGAATGGAAATGACATTGAAAGGCGTAAGCCATTTGCCCCGCGGTTTCAATTCCTGCAGGAAGAATCGCGCAAATCTGACGACCTCATTGGCGGGGACAGCTGCAGTATTCATTTGTCGACCCCCGCTTCTGTCCACTTCTGCTCGTCACTCACTTCGTCCTTCCTGTCGGTCAGCATATTCAATGCCAACAGGAACGCGGGTACGCCAAATTCGATCAGCGGAATGGAAATCAGGAATTCTCTGGTGTATTCGGGGTACGGCGTTGTACCGAGGTCGGTTCTGAATCCGATCTGTTCGAACGGCACAGCGGACAGATATAGCCAGCCGGTTCCTCCTGCTTCGTTCTCTCCATAGATGTGATGCACGTACTTGTCGGGATGGCCATATACCCGATGACGTGCAATTTCCATCAACTCTCTCTTCCGGCCGAACATCAGGGTGTCTGTGGGGCAGGACTCGACGCAGGCGGGCTTTTTCCCTTCCTGCAATCGTTCGTAGCACATGGTGCATTTCATGATTCTCGGGTTCCATCCGGAATACTCGAATTTCGGAATATCGAAAGGACAGGAAATCATGCAAAATCTGCACCCCATGCATTTGTCTCCATTCCAGGTAACCGGCCCCTCCTTGGTCTTGAGCATTGCGTTCACAAGACATGCCGCCGCGCAGGCCGGCTGCCAGCAGTGCAGGCAGTTTTTCTTGACGAACACCGCCCCCTTTGCGGTTTCGAAGCGATTTACCACGGTGTATTGCTTTTCGCTTGTATCTCGGATCTTCTCCAGAGCGTTGTCGTTCTTTGTATCCGGCACGAAGTTCTTCTGCGCTTCCGAACAAGCCACCTCGCAGGATCTGCACCCGATGCACCGGGTCGTGTCGACGAGAACACCGACGAATTCCTTCGGCTCCCGTGCGCTGTCCGCCTTGATGTTGAGATTGGGTATGCCGCCTGCAGCTACAGTCGCCGAGGCCACGAAGAACTGTCGTCTGTCCACGATTGATCCTATCTAGACACGGTGCATCGATTTCGCATGATCGACTAGAACGTCTTCTTTCCTGAATGACATTTTTCGCAGACCACGCTTGCCTCCTTGCCAGTGCTGACCGGGTGGCACTTCCAGCACTGCTTGTGAACCACTACTTTTGTACTCAGCGTTTCATCCGCGATATCTATTGGATTGGTGCGATGGCATTCAGAACAGCTGTAGGCTTTCTTATCTATCTTTTCCGATTCGTCATGACAGATTTTGCACTTGACCGAGGGTGAACTGAGATAGTCTGGGTGGGGCGTACTCAATTTCCTGGCATTGATCGCGTGGTGACACTGAACGCATTTGACTCCTAGATTCTTTACGTGCATCTCATGGTGAAAAAGCACTTCACCCGCTGAAGACGGGAATATTCTTTCCGCCGGTATCTTAAGGGTGCTTTCTGCCGCGGGCAGATTGACAGCGCCAAGCAGGATTGCCGCTACGGCTGCAGCGATAAACTTGATCATTGCCATCTCTACTTAAGTATTCGATCGGAGAACAACTCGGTCGCTCATTTATTGCCGGACACTCAGTGGGCGAACGTCCTCGCCAATTCCTCGAGAATTCTTTCATCCGCTTTTATTTTTGCGCGAGCGTCATCACCCCTGCCCGGTGGCTCTCGATTCTGGCTTCCCTTCTCGATGCCCCTCAGAATTTCGGCGTATTTCTCGATTTCCTCCCGATACCACTTGACGGAGTCCACACCGATTTTCATGGCGCGCAATTCTTCGGCGAGATTTGATGGCTCGAGGCAGCAGATCCAGCTCAATTCAAAGGCGCTTGACGAGAATAACTCCGGATGCTCAAGATGCCCGGCGTTGAGCAAAGTCACTGTTCCGCTTATCGGTGACGAAAAGTCGATGCTATGAGCGTCATGTTTTATTGAAAAAAGTGTTTCTCCCTTGTTGATCTGCTTGTTCAGGCTGGGCAGTTCAATCTGGTCGATATTGCCGGCGATCTTGCGGAAAAAATCGTCCAACCCTACGCGAGCTGTACCATTCATTTCGAGACTTACCCAGGTATGGTTGCGCGAAACGAATATCCCAGCCGGCACGTTGAATTCGCGTTGCGATCCTGATTCCTTGGTGGAAGGCGTGATCAAGCGCACGGTGGGCTTCATCTGCCGTTCGATTCTGTCTTTGCGCCGAATCAGGGATTTGTCGAAGAAATTGATGAGCTCATCTTCTGTAAAGGGCTTTTGCACGTAGTCCATTGCGCCGTATTTCATTGTTTCAACCGCGGTTTCGATTGACGCGTATCCGGTGATTACGATCACGTCGATGTCGGGGCGCAAATGTTTTACCGCCTTGGTTACTTCCAGCCCGTCCATTTCCGGCATTTTCAGGTCGGTGAAAACGAAGTCGTAGTCGTTTTTGAGAATTAACCCCAGGGCTTCGCGGCCTTTTTCCACGGTGTCTAGGCTGTAACCGGCGACAACCAGGATTTTCCTGAAGCTGTCCAGAATGATGGCTTCGTCGTCGACGGCCAGTATCTTCGCTTTCGGATCCTTCACTTCCACGCGTTTCAGCGTCTTCGCTTCTTCGGAGAAATCCAGCTTCAACCCGATGTCGAGAGCCGCTTCACGCTCTTTTCTGAGCTTCAGTTCCTGCCGTCTTTGGAAATAGATGCGCAGCGAGAAATCGACCACAATGAAGACAATGATCGTAACCACAACAATTAGGAGAACCATTGAATGCCTCCGTGATTACTGGCTTCAAACAGACCGGAAGACGGTCGTATCAAGAAAAGAAATGCGCTGATTAAATTCTGCGCGCCGCCCTGTTCGGGCGTTTGATAATTGTCAAAGATTGAATGGCTTTGATATCGAGGAACGCTCCAGCGGCAACCGACTCGCCAGGCGGCGATTTCGTGGTGCCGCTATGCAGCCGAACCTGCGGCTTGAGGGGAGAGTTCCCCTCATGTTGCGCAATTGGCTCAGTCTTCGCTTGGGGCTTGTTCCATTCCGCGGATGCGGACGTCGTATTTTTTCATCAGCGCCTGGAAGTTCGCGCGCTGCATGCCTGTTTCCTCGGCGCTCCTGGTTACGTTCCACGCGTTGCGCTTGAGCGCTTCGAGGACGAACAGCTTTTCGATGCTTTCCACCGACTTTTCGCGAGCAATCTTTTTTATCTGCTTGAGTTCGTCGCTGGTTTTGGGCACATCCAGATCCAGCCGCGGCAGCATGTCGATGATGTTCGTCAAGTGAGCCTGGCGCACTATATTGTCGGTGGCAAGGATTACCGCGCGGTTAACCGTATTCTCCAGCTCACGCACGTTCCCCGGCCAGTCGTAATGCACCAGCGCGCTCATTGCCCCTTCGGAAAATGCGACGACGTTCTTGCCCAGTTCCTGGTTGAACAGCTTTAGGAAATGGAAAGCCAGAGGGGGAATGTCGTCGTGACGTTCCCGCAGCGGCGGGATCGGAATCGGAAAAATATTGATGCGATAGAACAGGTCCTCGCGGAACGACCCTTCGGCCACCATCGCCTTCAGATCCTTGTTGGTCGCTGTGATCAGCCTGAAATTGGCGCTCTGCGTCCGGGTATCCCCCACCGCCTTGAACTCCCGTTCCTGAATCACGCGCAGCAGCTTGGCCTGGGTCGAGACCGATAAATTGCCGATCTCGTCCAGGAGCAAAGTTCCGCTGTCCGCAATTTCGAACATGCCTTTCTTGTTGGCCACTGCGCCGGTAAAGGATCCCTTGATGTGGCCGAACATTTCGCTCTCCAGAAGGTTTTCACTAAGCGAATTGCAGTCCACCGCGACAAAGGGCTTGTCCTTGCGCAGGCTGTTGTAGTGTATGGCGCGCGCGATCAGTTCCTTGCCGGTGCCGCTCTCACCCGTGAGCATCACCGTGCTGTTTGTGGGCGCACATTTTGCGATCAGGCGATAGACGTTCTGGATCTGCGGGCTGGACCCGATGATATTTTCGAAACGGTACTTGGAGCTGACTTCGCTCCTGAGATCAAAGTTTTCCTGCAGAAGCTGCCGTCGCTCCAGCGCGCGTTTTACCGCCAGCTTTAGTTCGTCCGGGTCGAAGGGCTTGGACAGGTAGTCAAACGCACCGAGCTTCATCGAGCGCACTGCCGTCTCGATCTGCGACAGCCCGGTGACCATGATGATGTCGATGTCCGGATGCGTCTCCTTCACCCGACGCAGGACTTCCATGCCGTCCATACCGGGCATCATGATGTCCAGAATGAGAACGTCGTAGTGACTCTCGTCTATTCTCCTCAGCGCCTCCACGCCGTTCTGGACGGCTTGCACTTCGAATTCACCGTCGTCGCCCAGAATGCGCAGGCAGCTTCTGATGACAATCTCTTCGTCGTCGACAACCAGTATTCTGGCCTTCATTGATCGCTCCTGCTGCTTTGCCTGACTTCCACTGGAGGTTCCAGCGGAAGATAGATGCGGAAGATGGAACCTTTCCCGACCGTGCTTTCCACTTCGATCACGCCGCCGTGGGCCTTGACGATGCCGTGGCTGACGGACAGTCCAAGACCCGTACCCTTGCCTACCTCCTTCGAAGTGAAGAATGGATCGAAAATCCGCTTGAGGTTTGTCGCCGGGATTCCGCATCCGGTATCGATAACTGAAATTTCCACCATGGGCACCGGCTCCACTCCGGCTTCCGCAATTTTCGGCTGCGGATGCCGGCGGCTGCGAATGGTAATGCTGCCTTGGTGCTCGATTGCGTGCTGTGCGTTGACCAGCATGTTCATGACCACTTGCTTTATCAGATCGGCGTCGACCCAGACAGGTGGCAGATCCGGGTCGAGGTCCATAGCGATCTCGATATCGCGAAACGACGCCGGCCGCTCGATGATGCGCGCCGTGTCTTCGATCACCTGGTTGAGATCGGCGAATTTCTTCTCGGGCGTCTTCTCCCTTGCGAAATCGAGCAGCCTTCTTATGATCGTCGCGCAGCGCTTGGTTTCGCGAATCACCAGATCCAGGTCTTCCGCGTCGGCGCTTGCGTCCGGCGTTTTTTTCCGCAGCAGGGTGGTGAAGGTGAGCACACCCGTAAGCGGGTTGTTCAGTTCATGCGCGATGCCCGCTGCAAGCAGGCCGACCGAGGCAAGTTTTTCGGAGCGCGCGGTCTCGGCCTCCGCGGCGCGCAGTTCCTGCGTCCGCTTTTCCACCTTCTGTTCCAGCGTGTGCCCCCATTCGCGCAGTTCCGCCTCTGAATTGCGAAGCGCCGCAGTCATGGTGTTGAACGAGGCCGCCAGCTGGCCGAATTCGTCCGCGCTGCGCACGGGAATGGATTGCTCCAGGTTTCCTGATGACAGCCTCTTGGCTCCGCTTTCCAGGTCACGCAGCGGTACATACACCAGTCGGTGAACAAAAAAACCTGCGCTGAGCGCGGCGATGAGAATGAACCCCAGGGCAAGCCCCGCCATGGTGACGGCGTTTGCCTGCATTTTCCGGTCGATGTCGTCCAGCGAGTAGACGATATCGAGAACGCCGAGCACCGATTGCGTTTTGCTGTGCTGATGGCAATTCGCCGTGTAGCAGGACGGCTCATTGCGAATCACGTCCATGCTGCCGAGCATGGGCCGGCCCTCCGGCGTGGAAAATAATCGCGTACGCCGGCTTTGCGAAACCGGCTCCAGCGGCGCGTCGCTCTTGTGACAGATGACGCAGGCCTCTGCCTTGCGATCGACTTTCAGCCCGAGTTCGGGCAGGAAGGTCGAGTGAATTATGGAGCCCTCCTTGTTCAGGATTCTGACCTTCAAAATGCTTCCGTGATTGCCAACATCGCGAATGATGCTGTCCACATACGAAGGTTGGTTCGCAAGCATGGCAAAACGCGTGCTTTTCTGGATCACATCGGAAATCTGCGTCACGTGTTCCACCGCATTCCGCAGCAGTTCTTCGCGCTGGTAACGTATTACGAGCGCAGTGAACAACAGCATCGCCAGCGTCAGCGCGATCGCCAGGTAAAGGACGACTTTGAACTTGAGGGTTTTTGAGCGCATTGCCTCTCCTACCCCCGCTTGTAGCGCATGACGGAAGGTCGTTCGATATCGCGTCGCGGATGAATCGTGATCATTACGGGCAGGCTGCGCAATTAACCCGAGTGTTTCTGGAATCATGACGTTAGCAGTTCCGCAAGAGCGCCGGTTTGACCAGCATCAAACTCGGGGACAGGGTCTCGCAGCCGAATGCGACGAAACTCACGCCTTGGACTCCAGCGTCTCCGCGCTGGCATCAAACCGGCAGCCCGGATAAACTGGATTCCCCTGATCGCAAGCGCCGCGGGACGGCAGGTCACCGGCCCTGACATCGAAATGACCGCGGTACATAGGAACGAACTGACATGCGCATCGCAAGCTGGAACGTCAACTCGCTGAAGGTGCGGCTGCCGCAGGTTCTGGACTGGCTGGCCAAGCATCAACCGCATGCACTCTGCCTGCAGGAGCTAAAACTCGAGGACGCGAATTTCCCGATTGCTGCGATCGAGTCTGCCGGCTACTTTGCTGCGTTCTCCGGACAGAAGACTTACAACGGGGTGGCGATTCTCAGTCGGTCACCGGCCACAAATGTTGCGCGCGGAATAGCCGGATTCGGCGATCCGCAGCGCCGGGTCATCAGCGCCGACGTCAGCGGCGTGCGCCTGGTTTGCGCATATGTACCCAATGGCCAGAGTTTGGATTCGGACAAATACAACTACAAACTAGGCTGGCTCTCGTCGTTCTCTGCCTGGCTCGAACGGGAATTGGCCGAGCATCCGCAGCTTGCGGTGCTAGGGGATTACAACATTGCTCCGGAGGACAGCGACGTACATGATCCCAAGGCGTGGGAGGGCCAGGTCCTGGTCAGCGCGCCCGAACGCGATGCGTTTCGCAATCTGATCCGGCTGGGATTCAGCGACAGCTTTCGCCAGTTTGAGCAGCCGGAAAAGTCCTACACCTGGTGGGACTACCGCATGAACGGATTCAAGCGCAATCTCGGCCTGCGCATCGATCATATCCTGCTCAGTCACGGCCTCGTTGCGAAATGCACCGGCTGTTCGATCGACCTCGAACCGCGGCGAAACGAACGTCCGTCCGACCACGCGCCGATTGTGGCGGAACTCAGTCTTTGATCCAATCCCAGAGTCGGTAACAAAATCACCTTTGTTGCCGGTTCCTAGTCGATAAGCTCGTACGCCGGCAGGGTTAGGAACTCGACGTAGTTGTCGTCGGTGGTGATCCGAGCGAACAACTCCGCCGCCTGTTCGTACTTTCCCGCCTTCCACGCCTCTTCGCCCAGATAGGTTTTCACCTTCGGCAGTTCCGCGGCGAGCAATTCGCGGAACAGTTCCTTGCTTACCTTGCGCCCGTCGTCGAGCACGCCCTTGGGCGAACGGATCCACTGCCAGATCTGCGAGCGCGAAATTTCCGCAGTCGCCGCGTCTTCCATGAGATTGAATACCGGCACACAGCCGTTACCCGCAAGCCAGGCACCGAGATACTGGATGCCGACGGAAATATTGTTCCTCAATCCAGCCTCGGTGATTGGCTGCGAAGGCTGGAAATCGAGCAAATCCTTCGCACTGAAATTTACGTCAGGAAGTAGTTTGCCGTACTGATTCGGCTGCGGCATGTATTTGTCGAAAATCTCCTTGGCAATCGGCACCAGGCCCGGATGCGCCACCCAGGTGCCGTCGCAGCCGTCGGTCGCCTCGCGCTCCTTGTCGGCACGCACCTTTGCCATCGCTGCGTCGTTGGCAGCCGGATCGTTTTTGATCGGAATTTGCGCCGCCATGCCACCCATCGCCGGGGCACCCCGTCGATGGCAGGTCTTGACCAGCGTCAAGGCATAGGCGCGCATGAACGGCGCGGTCATGGTGACCTGGGAGCGGTCGGCGAGGCAGAAATCCTTATTGGAGCGGAATTTCTTGATGCACGAGAAGATGTAGTCCCAGCGGCCGATGTTCAGTCCAGCCGAGTGTTCGCGCAACTCCCACAGAATCTCGTCCATTTCAAACGCCGCGACTACGGTTTCGATCAGCACCGTGCCCCTGATTGAACCCTGCGGCACGCCCAGTTCCTTCTGCGCCATTACGAATACATCGTTCCACAGCCGCGCCTCAAGGTGCGATTCCATCTTGGGCAGATAAAAGTACGGCCCGGCGCCGCGCTGGAGCAATTCTTTGGCGTTGTGAAAAAAATAGAACCCGAAGTCGAACATGCTGCCGGACACCGGCACGCCGTCGATCTGCATATGCTTCTCGGACAGATGCCAGCCGCGCGGGCGCGGGATCAACACCGCGGTCTTGTGGTTCAGCTTGTATTGCTTTCCGCCCTGCTCCAAGGAAATCGTCCGACGCACCGCATCGCGCAGGTTGATCTGTCCGTCGATGGCATTAAACCAGGTGGGGCAATTGGCATCCTCAAAATCGGCCATGAAGGTGGAAGCGCCGCTGTTGAGCGCGTTGATCACCATCTTGCGGTCGGTGGGGCCGGTGATTTCCACCCTGCGATCGAGCATGTCGGCCGGCTGAGCGGCGATCTTCCATTCAGAACTGCGGATGCCCGCGGTCTCGGGCAGGAAGTCCGGCATTTTCCCGGCATCGAATCCCTTCTGACGCACGGCTCGGGCCGCCAGCAGTTCCTGGCGGCGTGGTTCGAACTGGCGACATAATTTGGCCACGAAGGCGACCGCTTCGGGACTGAGGATCTGCGCGAATTCTGGGGTAATGGGACCGTGGATATCCACGCCGCCGGGGAATTTCTCGCTCATTGGTGGGACTCCAGATTGCAGTTTGCGGAAAAAAAGGGGTCATTCTATTGCGCCGCGACATATTGCGCAATTCGAAATACATTTTGAACCACTGAATACCGGCGTCGCCAACGACGCAGGGTTGCAACGAGAGGTGTACGGTATCAGTCGACCTCTTCGGGACCGCCCTTGGCGTTCATCCCCAATTCGGCGATCTTGCGCGTGATCGTATTGCGTCCCATGCCGAGAAGGTTCGCCGCCTCGATTCGCCGCCCGCCGGTATGGGCGAGCGCTGTGCCGATCAGCGCTCTTTCGAAGGCCTGTGCAAACTTGTCGAGGACGGCAGTTTCTCCGCGGGCAAAGGTGCGCTCGACTTCGCGTTCGAGCGCGTCGACCCAATCCGCTTCCGCAGTTCCGGTCCCGGACAGTTTCAGCTCCGGCGGCAGGTCGGCGACTTCGATGGCCTGAGTCGGCGCCATCACCGTCAGCCAGTGGCACAGATTTTCCAGTTGGCGCACGTTGCCCGGAAATTCCTGCACCGCCAGATAATCCATCGCCTTCGCCGACAGGCGTTTTCCTTCAGCGCCCAGTTCGCGCGCGCTTTTCGCAAGAAAGTGCTTGGCCAGCAGCGCAATATCCTCACGCCGCTCGCGCAGGCTCGGCAGGCGCAGCCGGATCACATTGAGACGATGAAACAGGTCTTCCCGGAACAAACCCTGACGCACGCGTTCCTCAAGGTCCTGATGCGTGGCCGCGATCACCCGCACATTGGCCTTGATCGGCTGGTGACCGCCGACGCGATAGAACTGGCCGTCGGAAAGCACGCGCAGCAGCCGCGTCTGCAACTCCGCCGGCATGTCACCGATCTCGTCGAGAAACAGCGTTCCGCCTTCGGCCTGCTCAAAGCGGCCGCGGCGCATGGATTGCGCCCCGGTAAACGCGCCGCGCTCGTGGCCGAACAGTTCCGATTCGAGCAGGTCCTTTGGCATCGCCGCGGTGTTGATCGCCACAAAGGGTTTCTCCGCGCGGCTGGAATGTCGGTGCAACGCCAGCGCTACCAGCTCTTTGCCGGTGCCGGACTCGCCGGTAATGAGTACCGTCGCATTGGATTGCGACAGCCTGCCAATGGCACGAAACACCTCCTGCATCGCGGGCGCCTGTCCCAGGATTTCAGGCGGCGTCTCCCGTGCCACCTCGGCCTCGGTCTCGCGCATGCTCTCGCCGATCGCGCGGCGGATCAGTTCCACTGCCTGATCCACGTCGAAGGGCTTGGGCAGATACTCGAACGCGCCCCCCTGGAACGCCGCCACCGCCGACTCCAGATCCGAGTACGCGGTCATGATAATAATCGGCAACCCCGGATGGCTTTGTTTGACGCTTTGCAACAACTCCAGACCTGATGCACCGGGCATGCGAATGTCCGATACCAGCACCTGCGGCGCGCCCTGTTTTAGTGCGTCGAGCGCCTCCTGCGCCCCGGCAAAAGTCTTGTAAGGCAGGCCTTCGCGCGACAGGGCTTTTTCAAACACCCAGCGTATCGAGCGATCGTCGTCTATGACCCAGACTGGTTTCATTAATTGGTCGTAGTTGAGGAAAAATCAAAAACGCGAAAATGCAGAGAAACTCCGCGCTCAGCTTCATTCATCGCTCATTATCCCCTTCATTCCAGCGGCAGCATGATGGTAAAGCAGGTGCGGCCCGGCTTGCTGTCGCACTCGATCGTGCCGCGGTGATGCTGCACGAAAGTCTGAGACAGCGTCAGTCCCAGTCCGCTACCGCCGTCGCGGCCCGATACCAGAGGATAAAAAATCCGCTCGCGCAGTTCATCTGGAATTCCCGGGCCTTGATCGATCACTTGCAATTCTAATGTCAGCTTGTAGCGCCGCTTGGCCAGCGTCACCTGGCGCGCAGCACGCGTACGCAATTCGATCTCCCCCGTAC
>QYQC01000144.1 GCA_007280315.1 Betaproteobacteria bacterium
AGCCTGCGCAAAATGACCGTATGGGGCAATCATTCGGCCACCCAATACCCGGACCTGTTCCAGGCCGAAGCCGAAGGAAAGAAGGTATGGTCACTGATCAATGACCAGTCCTGGCTGGAAACGAATTTCATCCCCACGGTGCAAAAACGCGGCGCCGCCATTATCGCGGCGCGCGGCCTGTCCTCGGCCGCGAGCGCGGCCAGCGCCGCCATTGATCATATGCGCGACTGGGCCATGGGCACGCCGGCCGGCGACTGGATCTCCATGGGGATTCCATCCGACGGCAGCTATGGCATAGCCGAAGGCGTGGTCTACGGCCACCCGGTGACCTGCAGCAACGGCGAATTCCAGATCGTCAAAGGCATCGACATCAGCGACTTCGGCCGCACCCGAATGGACGCCACGCTCAAGGAATTGCACGAAGAGCGCGACGGCGTGAAGCATCTGCTGGGTTGAGTTCGCGTCGATATTTAAATCCTGATCCGGAAATAGCATGACCTGTTTCCGGATCATTCCGCCCTGCCGCCGCGTGCGGCTGCCTCTATGACCGGCGCAGGCGTCCCGGCACATCCGCGTCAGGCCCTGTTCAAGGGCGAAAAGCAGTTTCCCGTCATTGCGTCCTGCGACCACTACGCCGGCAGTGAAAAACTGATTCTGCGCGCGCTCGGACTGCAGGACAGCATAGGCCCGGTGTTCGATCTCACCTGCGACTGCGAGGACGGCGCACCGGCGGGACAGGAAAAGGAGCACGCCGAAATGATCGTGCGCGTGCTCAACAGTCCCGCAAACAAACGAAAAATGGCCGGCGTGCGCATTCACGATCCAACCCACGCGCACTGGAAACAGGATCTGGACATCCTGGTAAGCGGCGCCGGCGATCTGCTTTCCCACATCACCCTGCCCAAGGCAAGCAATGCGAAACAGGTGGCCGAAGCGATTATCTACATCCAGCGCCTGGCCGCGCAGCAGCGCATCAGGCGCCAGATTCCGATCCATGTAATCGTCGAGACACATGGCGCACTGCGCCAGGTATGGGACATCGCCGCCCTGCCCTGGATGCAATCGCTCGCCTTCGGTCTGATGGACTTTGTCTCCGACCACCACGGTGCGCTTGGCGCCGGCGCGATGCGCAGCCCCGGCCAGTTCGAGCACCGGCTGATCGTGCGCGCCAAAGCGGAAATCGTCGCCGCCGCGCTCGCCAACGGCATCGTCCCCGCGCATAACGTGACGCTGGAACTGAAGAACGCCGCCGTCGTTTTTGATGACGCCCGGCGTGCACGCCTGGAGTTCGGGTTTCTGCGCATGTGGTCCATCTACCCGGCCCAGATCCAGCCCATCGTCGATGCCATGAAACCCGACCACTCCGAGGTGGAAACCGGCGCCGCCATCCTGCTGGCGGCGCAATCAACAAACTGGGGCCCGATACAGTATGCTGGAGAACTGCATGACCGCGCCACCTACCGCTACTACTGGCAGGTCCTTCAGAAAGCGAAAATTACGGGCGTGGCGATTCCGGCGGCGGCAGACAGCGCTTTCTTCGGATAACGCACTCTGTCGCCGCGGCGACAGCCGCGACCCCGGATAAGGCGCTAGCATTTGACCTGGATTAATGCGGGCGGCAGGCGATGGCCCTATTCTTCATTGTTTGATTTTTGCAGAGGCTAGCTATGGCAGTCAAATCGTCGGCCGGCGCGAAGTTTCGCGCCGCAATCACGCAGGAGCAGCCGCTGCAGGTGATAGGCGCGATCAACGCCTACCACGCGCGGCTGGCCGAGCGCAGCGGCTACAAGGCGCTCTACCTGTCCGGCGGCGGCGTCGCGGCGGGCTCACTCGGTCTGCCCGACCTCGGCATCAGCAATCTGGACGACGTACTCACCGATGTGCGCCGCATCACCGACGTGTGTTCTCTGCCGCTCCTGGTCGACGTCGATACCGGGTTTGGCTCAAGCGCGTTCAACGTGGCGCGCACGGTGAAATCGCTGATCAAGTACGGCGCCGGCGCCATGCACATCGAAGACCAGGTGGGCGCCAAGCGCTGCGGCCACCGGCCCGGAAAGGAACTGGTTACAAAAGAAGAAATGGTTGATCGCATCAAGGCCGCGGTCGACGCCAGGACCGACGCGGACTTTTTCATCATGGCGCGTACCGACGCCCTTGCGGTCGAGGGGCTTGAACGCGCAATCGAGCGCGCCGTCGCCTGCGTCGAGGCCGGTGCCGATGCGATTTTTCCGGAAGCGATGACCGAACTATCCATGTACCGTCAGTTTGCCGCGGCGGTGAAAGTGCCGATACTGGCCAATATCACCGAATTCGGCGCCACACCCCTGTTCACCGTCGATGAACTGCGCTCGGCCAATGTCGCCATCGCGCTCTACCCGCTGTCGGCATTCCGGGCGATGAACAAGGCCGCGCTCGCGGTGTATCAGGCGGTGCGCCGCGACGGAACGCAGAAGAACGTGGTGGACAGCATGCAGACGCGCAATGAGCTTTACGATTTTCTCGACTATCACTCGTACGAAACCAAGCTGGATCAACTTTTCGCGAAGGAGAAATCATGAACGAGGCGAAGAAGGCGGAAGCTGCGCCGGACGCACCCAAGGCGAAGAAATCGGTCGCGCTCTCGGGCGTAACCGCGGGCAACACCGCGCTGTGTACCGTCGGCCGCACCGGCAACGATCTGCACTACCGCGGCTACGACATCCTCGATATTGCCGATGTCTGCGAATTCGAGGAAATCGCCTATCTGCTGGTCCATGGAAAGCTCCCCAATCAGGCGGAACTGGACGGCTACAAGCTCAAACTCAAATCCCTGCGCGGACTGCCGGCCAACGTCAAGGCCGCGCTCGAATGGGTACCGGCATCCGCCCACGCCATGGACGTAATGCGCACCGGCGTGTCGGTGCTGGGCGCGGTGCTGCCGGAAAAGGACGACCATAACCACCCCGGTGCGCGCGACATCGCGGATCGGTTGATGGCTTCGCTCGGTTCGATGCTGCTCTACTGGTACCACTACGCCTACAACGGCCGGCGCATCGAAGTCGAGACCGATGATGACTCCATCGGCGCGCATTTCCTGCACCTGCTCCACGGCAAAGAACCCTCCGATCTGTGGATCAGATCCATGCATACCTCGCTGATCCTCTATGCCGAGCACGAGTACAACGCCTCCACCTTCGCCGCCCGGGTAATTGCCGGCACCGGCTCCGACATGTACAGCGCCATCTGCGGTGGCATCGGCGCACTGCGCGGCCCCAAGCACGGCGGCGCCAACGAAGTTGCATTCGAGGTGCAGAAGCGCTATGCGGACGCGGACGCCGCCGAGAAGGACATCGTGCAGCGCGTGGCGAACAAGGAAGTCGTGATCGGCTTCGGCCATCCGGTGTATACCATCGGCGATCCACGCAACCAGGTGATCAAGGAAGTGGCAAGAAAGCTGTCCAAGGCGCGCAGCGACATGAAAATGTTCGATATCGCGTCGCGGCTCGAGGCCGTGATGTGGCGCGAGAAGAAGATGTTCCCCAACCTGGACTGGTTCTCCGCCGTGAGTTATCACATGATGGGCGTACCCACCGCCATGTTCACGCCGCTATTCGTGATATCGCGCACCAGCGGCTGGGCGGCGCACGTGGTCGAGCAGCGCATCGACGGCAAGATCATTCGTCCCACGGCCAATTACACCGGACCTGAAGATCTGAAGTTCGTGCCGATCGAAAAACGCAAATAACATAGCCAACACAAAGGAAGCGCATGTCGTCCCACATTTCCAACGTACGCCCGAAACCCGATCAGGTACTGCTCGACATTGTCGACTATGTCAGCCGCTACCAGATCAAGAGCAAGCTCGCCTACGACACCGCGCGCAACTGCCTGATCGATACGCTCGGGTGCGGGCTCGAAGCCCTCTCCTACCCCGCCTGCACCAAACTGATGGGCCCGATCGTACAAGGCACGGTCGTACCCAACGGCGCCAGGGTGCCCGGAACAAGTTTTCAGCTCGACCCGGTCCAGGCTGCGTTCAATATCGGCTGCATGATCCGCTGGCTCGATTTCAACGACACCTGGCTCGCGGCCGAGTGGGGTCATCCGTCCGATAATCTGGGCGGCATCCTCGCCACGGCCGACTGGCTGTCGCGCAATGCAGTTGCCGCCGGCAAAAAACCGCTCGCCATGCGCGACGTGCTCACCGGCATGATCAAGGCACACGAGATCCAGGGCTGCATTGCGCTGGAGAATTCCTTCAATAAGGTCGGCCTCGACCATGTGGTGCTGGTGAAGGTCGCATCGACCGCCGTCGTGGCGCAGATGCTCGGCCTCAATCGCGACGAAGTCATCAACGCGGTGTCGCTTGCCTGGGTCGACGGGCAGAGCCTGCGCACCTACCGGCACGCGCCGAATACCGGCTCGCGCAAATCCTGGGCGGCCGGGGACGCCACCAGCCGCGCGGTGCGCCTGGCGCTGATGGCGAAGACGGGCGAGATGGGCTATGCCTCGGTGCTGAGTGCCAAGACCTGGGGCTTCTACGACGTGCTGTTCAAGGGCAACGCGTTCAAGTTTCAGCGCCCTTACGGCAGCTATGTGATGGAAAACGTGCTGTTCAAAATCTCCTTCCCGGCGGAATTCCATTCACAGACCGCGGTCGAGGCGGCGATGACCTTGCACCAGGAATTGAAGAAGCTCGGCAGGAATGCCGACGACATCAAGAAAATCACTATCCGCACGCACGAAGCCTGCATCCGCATCATCGACAAGAAGGGCCCGCTGAGCAATCCGGCGGACCGCGACCACTGCATCCAGTACATGATCGCCGTGCCGCTGATCTTCGGCCGTCTGACCGCCGACGACTACGAGGACAGGATCGCCGCCGATCCGCGCATCGACACGCTGCGCAGCAAGATCGAATGCGTCGAAGACAAGCAGTTCACCAGGGATTACCACGATCCGAAGAAACGCTCGATCGCCAACGCGCTCACGCTGCAATTCAAGGACGGCAGGACATTGAAAGAGGTGGTGGTCGAATTTCCGATCGGCCATGCGCGCCGGCGCAAGGAAGGCATTCCGCTGCTGGTGGAAAAATTCAAGACCAACCTCGCGCGCCGCTTTCCGACCAGGCAGCAACAACGCATCCTAACGGTGTCGCTCGACCAGAGGAAGCTCGAGGCGATGGCGGTTTGCGATTATGTTGATCTGTTCGTGATTTAATTTTTGCCGCAATTGGCTCGATGGTGACTCAGATTTGCATTCAAAGTCCCAACTGCCGCCGTATACGAATAACTGCCATTGCGCGCTCCGCGCGCCAACCGTGTTTTCTGCGCGGATGAAAACCTATCCGTGCAGAAAACACGGTTATGGAGAAAAGCAAAAGCGGTTCTGCGGTTTTATCCAAGATCGCCGATTGCGTGCGGACAGGTTCATCGTCCGTGCGCAATCGACGATCCGCGCGGACATGACGCCGGCCGCGCAAGCGAAAAACGTGGTCTGTCCCCGATTTTCATGCGGGCGTCTGCCGATAGCCACCATTGCGCGCTCCGCGCGCCAACCGTGTTTTCTGCACGGATGAAAACCTATCCGCGCAGAAAACAGGGTTATGGATAAAAGCAAAAACGGTTCTACGGTTTTATCCGAGATCGCCGATTGCACGCGGACAGGTTCATCGTCCGCGTGCAATCGGCGATCCGCGCGGACGGGACGCCGGACGCGCAAGGACCTGCAACTCCGCAGCAACCGAAGGCGCGATTCAAGTCAACACGTATAATTGCTTTTTTGGAGACATCGATGCCACACAATCTGCACAATTCCCTGCAACAATTCAAACTCGCCTCCGGCAAGACCGGCAAATTTTATTCCCTCGCCGCGCTGGAAAACGCCGGCCTGGGCAAGATTTCGCGCCTTCCGGTTTCCATCCGCATCGTGCTCGAATCGGTGCTGCGCAACTGCGACGGCAAAAAGGTGACCGAGGCACACCTGCGCCAGCTCGCCGGCTGGAAGCCCAAGGCCGCGCGCACCCATGAAATCCCGTTCGTGCTGGCGCGCATCGTGCTTCAGGATTTCACCGGTGTGCCACTCCTTGCCGACCTTGCCGCGATGCGCGGCGTCGCCCACAGAATGGGCAAGAACCCGAAACTGATCGAGCCGCTGGTGCCGGTGGACCTGGTGGTGGACCATTCGATCCAGATCGACAATTATGGCAACAAGAACGCCCTCGACCTGAACATGAAGCTGGAGTTCCAGCGCAACAAGGAACGCTATCAGTTCATGAAATGGGGCATGCAGGCCTTCAACACGTTCAAAGTCGTGCCCCCCGGCGTCGGCATCGTGCACCAGGTCAACCTCGAGTACCTGGCGCGCGGTGTACACCAGAAAGCCGGCGTCTACTACCCGGACACCCTGGTCGGCACCGACAGCCACACCACCATGATCAACGGCATCGGTGTCGTCGGCTGGGGCGTGGGCGGCATAGAAGCCGAGGCCGGCATGCTCGGCCAGCCGGTGTATTTCCTCACGCCGGATGTAGTCGGTGTGAACCTGAAAGGCAAGCTGCGCGGTGGCGTCACCGCCACCGACCTGGTGCTCACCGTCACCGAAATGCTTCGAAGCGCCAAGGTGGTGGGCAAGTTCGTCGAATTTTTTGGCGAAGGCGCGGCGAGCCTCGCCCTGCCCGATCGGGCGACCATCGCCAACATGGCGCCCGAGTACGGCGCCACCATGGGCTTCTTTCCGGTCGACGACAAGACTATCGCCTATTTCGAGGGCAGCGGACGCACGGCCGCGGAAATCGACGCATTCAAGTCCTACTTCAAGGCGCAGGGCCTGTACGGCATTCCAAAGAAAGGCGCCATCGACTACAGCCAGGAACTGGAACTCGACCTTGCCAGCGTGGCCCCTTCGCTCGCCGGCCCCAAGCGGCCGCAGGATCGCATTGAGATCGGCAAGGTGAAATCGAAATTCACCGAACTCTACGCCCAGCCGGTGGCCGACAACGGTTTCGCCAAGAAACCCGAAGACCTGAAAAAACGCTTCAGGGCGCGTAGCGGCGTCGAAGTAGGCTCGGGCGATGTGCTCATCGCGGCCATCACCTCGTGCACCAATACCTCCAACCCGAGCGTGTTGCTCGCGGCCGGCCTGCTGGCGAAAAAAGCGGTCGAACGCGGCCTCACCGTCAAGCCACACATCAAAACTTCGCTCGCGCCCGGATCGCGCGTGGTGACCGAATACCTCACCAACGCCGGACTGCTGCCCTACCTGGAGAAACTTGGTTTCTTTCTCGCCGGCTATGGCTGCACCACCTGCATCGGCAACGCCGGGCCGCTGGCCGAACCGATCGAGGAGACCATCGTCGCCAACGACCTCGTCTGCGCCGCGGTGCTCTCCGGCAACCGCAACTTCGAAGCGCGCATCCATCCCAATCTGCGCGCCAACTTCCTCGCTTCGCCACCGCTGGTGGTGGCCTACGCCATCGCCGGCACCATGCTCAAAGACGTCATGACGGAACCCCTGGGCAAGGGCAAGGACGGCAAGGACGTATGGATCGGCGACATCTGGCCGTCAAGCGACGAAGTTCATGCCTGCATGAAGTACGCGATGAATCCCAAGACTTTTCAGCGTCTGTATACCAATCCGGGCAAGGACAATCCGCTGTGGCGGGAGATCAGTTCGACGTCAGGCCAGGTGTACGACTGGCCGAAATCAACTTATATTGCCGAGCCGCCGTTCTTCGAAGGCTTCGGCATGCAACTGGACAAGACCGGCAACATCACCGGCGCGCGCGTCCTCGGCATCTTCGGCGACTCGGTCACCACTGACCACATCAGCCCTGCCGGTTCGATCAAGCCGAGTTCACCCGCGGGCGTGTACCTGCTCGAGCACGATGTCCCGGTTGTGGATTTCAACAGCTACGGCGCGCGGCGCGGCAACCACGACGTGATGATGCGCGGCACCTTCGCCAACGTGCGCATAAAGAACCTGATGGTACCGCTCAAGGCCGACGGCGGGCGCGTCGAAGGCGGCGTGACCGTGATGCGGCCCTCGGGCGAGGCGCTGCCGATCTACGACGCGGCGATGAAATACATCGCGCAGGGCACGCCGACGCTGGTGTTTGGCGGCGAGGAATACGGCACCGGCTCCAGCCGCGACTGGGCGGCCAAAGGTACGCAACTCCTTGGCGTGAAAGCGGTAATCGCCAAGACCTTCGAGGCCACCCACGGCTCCAATCTGGTCGGCATGGGCGTGCTGCCGTGCCAGTTCAAGGGCAGCGATACGGTCGTGTCCCTGGGCATCAAGGGCGACGAGGAGTTCGATATTCTCGGCATCGACGGCGCGATCAAGCCGCAGCAGGATGTGACGCTGGTTATCCGCGGCAAGGACGGCAGCCGGCGCGAAGTGCAGGTGCTGCTCAGGATCGATACCGCGATCGAAGTCGATTACTACCGCCACGGCGGCATCATGCCTTACGTGTTGCGCGAATTGCTCGCCGCCGCCTGACCGACCCGAGATTGGGCGCCTGACCGGCGTCACCCCCAAAGCCCGGCGTTCACAAGACGCCGGGCTTTTTTGCGTGGAATCTTTTGTGCTAACATTCCACCTGTACCTAAATCTGTACAGGTGAACAATGGATGTAATCTCCTATACCGCTGTGCGCGCCAAACTGGCCGAAACCATGGACAAGGTGAACGATGATCATCGTCCGGTGAT
>QYQC01000049.1 GCA_007280315.1 Betaproteobacteria bacterium
GAGATTCCCATGCGGTCGAACATGCCTTCCCAGGCGGTGATGGTGGTGAGCGGCAGCGCGGCGGCCTCGGGGAAACTGAGATTGGCGGGCTTCCTGCCGACGATGCGCTCGTCGACCAGATGAAATTCGCTGTTGCAGCCGGGACGCAGGATGCTGCCGGCGTAGTACACCGCATCCCCCGGCTGAAACAATGAAACATCCGGCCCGACCGACTTGACCACGCCGGCGGCGTCCCAGCCGAGTACGCGCGGCGTTTTTTCCACCAGCTCCTTCGGTGCGCGCCGCTTGGTATCGACCGGATTGACCGAGATGGCCTTTACTTCGACCAGCAGGTCGCGTCCGCCAGCAGCGGGCATATCCAGCTCGAGATCGAGAAAGGACTCCGGATCGTCGATTGGAAGATAGCGGTAGAGACCGACGGCTTTCATGCGTCCACCTGAGTAAATGGTTGATCGGGCCCTTCTGTGTGCGCCGGCGCCGCGCTACTCCACGCGTGCGCCGGAATCGCGCACCACGCGCTCCCACATCGGCGCCTCGGCGCGCATCTCGGCGCCGAAGGCTTCGGGAGAAACAGACGGCGTCGCGTCCATGCCCTGGATGGCGAGCTTGTCGCGCACTTCGGGTTTTGCCAGCGCTTTGACCGCGGCCTCGTGCAGGCGAGCGATCGCGGCGGCCGGTGTTCCGGCGGGAACGTACAGGCCGAAGGAGTAATTCGCGTCGAAGCCGGGCAGCCCCGCTTCCTCCGCGCCCGGAATGCCCGGTACCGACGGCGACGCCAGGCGTGTTGTCACGGCGAGCGCGCGCATGCGTCCGCCACGGATGAAGCCGAGCACCGTCGGCGCGGTGGCGAACATCACCTGGGTGTCACCCGCGATCAGGGACTGCGCCGCAGGACCGCCGCCTTTGAACTGCACCGTGGTGAACTTGACGCCGGCAACCGCCTCGAACTGCACCGACGCAAGATGCGGCGAGGAACCGTTGCCCGAAGCGGCGGCGAACAACTTGCCCGGATTCGCCTTGGCGTAGGCGATCAGTTCCTTCAGGTTCTTCACTGGCAGATCGTTATTGACGCAGATGATCATCGGCCCGGTCGCAGCGCGACTGACCGCGGCGAAGTCCTTGTCCGGGTCGTAAGGCAGCTTCTTGTACAGTGCCTTGTTGATCGCGTGATTGGTCGAATTGAGCAGCGTGTAGCCGTCTGCCGCGGATTTCGCCACCGCGTCCGATGCTATCGACGCGCCCGCACCGGGGCGGTTTTCCGTCACCACCTGTACGCCGAGGTTCTTCGACATTTCGTCCGCCAGCAGGCGCGTGAGGAAATCGCCCGAGCCGCCGGGCGGATAGCCCACGACTATTTTGACCGGTTTGGTCGGGAACGCCTGCGCCATCGCGCCCGTCGCGAACATCAATATAGCCAGCACGATACCGAGCTTTGCGTTAAATCGAGTGGACATCGTGTTCTCCTGATATCGGGCGTTCAATTTGCTTGATCATTTTTGCCAGGCGTCCTTAAGCGTCACGGTGCGGTTGAACACCGGGGCACCTGGTTTGGAGTCGGCGCGATCGGCGACGAAGTAGCCGTGCCGCTCGAACTGGAAGCGCTCCTCGGGCTGCGCGTTCTGCATCGCGGGTTCGAGCTGCGCGCTGATCGTCTTTCTTGCCTCCGGGTTGAGGTCCAGCAGAAAATCGCGCTCACCCGCGCCCGGATGCGCTTCGCGGAACAAACGGTCGTACAGCCGCACCTCGCAGCGGTAGGCGTGTCTGGCCGAGACCCAATGGATGTTGCCTTTTACTTTGTAGGTGTCGGATCCGGGCGTGCCCGACTTGCTGTCGGCGAAATAATTGCAGTGCACCGCAGTTACGTTGCCCGACGCATCTTTGTCGCAGCCGGTGCATTCGATGACAAAGCCGTAGCGCAGACGCACGTTGTTGCCGGGGTACAGGCGGAAGAAACCCTTGGACGGGATTTCCATGAAATCCTCGCGTTCGATCCACAGCTCGCGCGCGAACGGCAGCGAGCGCTTGCCCAGCTCCGGTTTCTGCGGATGGTTGGGCGCCAGGCATTGTTCCTCCGCATCCGCGGGAAAGTTGTCGATGACGAGTTTCAGCGGATCGAGCACCGCGGTGCGCCGCGGCGCAGTTTCGTTGAGGTGCTCGCGCATGCACTCTTCGAGCACGCCGTAGTCGATCCAGGAATCGGACTTGGATACGCCGATGCGTTCGGCGAACAGGCGGAAGCCCTCGGGCGTATAGCCGCGCCGCCTGGCCGCTGCCAGCGTGGGCATGCGCGGATCGTCCCAGCCATCGACATGCTTTTCCTCGACCAGCTGGATCAGTTTGCGTTTGGACAGGACGACATAGGTAAGATTGAGCCGCGCAAACTCGATCTGCTGTGGCAGCGGCCGCGCGAACATCCCGCCTTCGGCCAGGCGCACCAGCAGCCAGTCGTAGAACGGACGCTGGTCCTCGAATTCCAGCGTGCAGATCGAATGGGTAACTCTCTCCAGCGCGTCTTCGATCGGGTGGGCATAGGTGTACATCGGATAAATGCACCAGCTATCGCCGGTGCGATGGTGGGTGGCGCGCTTGATGCGGTAGATTGCCGGGTCGCGCAGGTTGATGTTGGGCGAGCTCATGTCGATTTTCGCGCGCAGCACCATGCTGCCGTCGGCGTGTTTGCCGGCGCGCATTTCACGCAGGCGCGCGAGCGATTCCGCAGTTGCGCGCTCGCGCCAGGGACTGTCCACGCCGTGTTCGGTCAGCGTGCCGCGCGCGGCGCGCAATTCCTCGGCGCTTTGCTCGTCGACGTAGGCGTGCCCCGATTCGACCAGGTATTCCGCCGCCTGGTACATGGCGTCGAAATAATCGCTCGCGTAATACAGATGCGCGCTCCCATTGGTGCCCCATTCGAAGCCGAGCCAGCGCACCGCATCGAGGATGGAATCGACGTATTCCTGCTCTTCCTTTTCCGGATTGGTGTCGTCGAATCGCATATGACAGACGCCGCCGTAGTCGCGCGCCAGACCGAAGTTGAGGCAGATCGACTTGGCATGGCCGAAATGCAGGTAGCCATTGGGCTCGGGCGGAAAGCGCGTGCGGATTTTCGCCGGGTCTGCAACACCTCCGGCGTGCGTATCCGCCAGACCGGGTGCCCCGCCCCAGGTGCGACCCGCGTACTTGCCGTCAGCCAGGTCGGCTTCGACAATGTTACGAATGAAATTGGTGACATGCGCGGTGGCGACGGCAGGTTTGGTCATGATGGTGCTTGCGGGCAGCGGTAGGGATGCGCAATCTTACCGCACTGACGGTCGGCGACGGGTGAATCCGCGCCTGCCGCGGGCCAGCGCAATATTGTATTATCGGGCTCAATCTCTTTGCTTCTCCCTCACGGAACCCCGATGAAAAAAAAGAAAGCCGAATCCGCCTGGCCCGATGAGCTGCACGCACTGCTCGCCGACGCCGGCGTGCGCCAGGTGGCAATCGTCCCCGATGCGGGACATGCACGTCTGATCAAGTTGTGCGAAAAAGACCAGACCATGCGCGTGGTCAGGCTCACCAGTGAGCAGGAGGGCGTGGCGCTGCTTGCAGGCGCCTGGCTCGGGGGCGACAAGGGCGTGTTGCTGATGCAAAGCAGCGGCGTGGGCAATTGCATCAATATGCTCGCCATGTCCATCGCCTGCCAGTTTCCGTTGCTGATGCTGGTCACCATGCGCGGCGACCATGGTGAATTCAACCCGGCGCAGGTTCCGATGGGCAACGCGACGCAGGCGGTGCTGGAAGCGATGGGCGTGTTGGTGAAGCGCGCTGACAGCGTAGCGGAACTGCCGGAAATGGCATCCGGCGCGCTGCGCCTCGCGTTCAATACCTTTCGTCCCGTCGCGCTGCTCATCGGCCAGCGGCTGCTCGGCGCCAAGGATTTCAGGAAACTGACAAAGAGCGTGTCCGAATGAGCAATAAATTGCGTCGTCGTGAAGTAGTCGAGACCCTGCTCGCCGGACGCGGCGATGCGCTGGTGGTCGCCGGACTGGGTGCGCCATCATGGGACATCACCCATGCGGGCGATCATGCGCTGAACTTTCCGCTGTGGGGGGCGATGGGCGGGGCGGCAATGGTCGGTCTTGGCCTCGCGCTGGCGCAGCCGAAGAAGCGCGTGCTGGTGATCACCGGCGACGGCGAGATGCTGATGGGCCTGGGTTCGCTTGCCACCATTGCCGTGCAGCGTCCGCGCAACCTCGCCATCGTGGTGCTCGACAACGAGCGCTATGGTGAAACCGGCATGCAGGAAACGCACACCGCGCACGGCGTGGACCTTGCCGGCATGGCCCGGGCCGCCGGCATTGCGCAAACACTCAGGGTCAACACGCCTGCGGGCGTGTCGCGGCTGAAGCGGCTGATCTACGCCGGCAAGGGGGCGTTGTTCGCGCAGGTCAAGGTGGATGCCGAGAAACTGCCGCTGGTGCTGCCGCCGCGGGACGGAGCGCTGTTGAAGAACCGCTTCCGCGCCGCGCTGCTCGGTCCGGATGCCGCGCATCAGTAGATTCGCAGGCGCGCAAACCGCGCGCCGAACCCGCCGACAATCATTGCAACCACCAAAGGAGAACCCCATGGACAAGAAACGCTACGACGAAGGACTGGCGGTAAGACGGGCAGTGCTGGGCGCCGAATACGTCGACAAGGCGGTGAAGGCGCCGGATGAATTCAGCAAGCCGATGCAGGATCTGGTGACCGAATATTGCTGGGGCGAGGTGTGGACGCGTCCGGAGCTGGACCGCAGGACGCGCAGCTTTCTCAATCTTGCCATGCTCACCGCGCTGAATCGTCCGCATGAGATCAAGCTGCATGTGGTTGGCGCGCTGAACAACGGCCTCACGCGCACTGAAATCCGCGAAGTGTTCCTGCAAGCGGCGATTTATTGCGGCGTGCCTGCCGCGATCGATGCGATGCGCGTAACCAAGGAAGTATTCGCCGATCTCGACAGCAGGAAATGAATCCGGCCGCGGGCAACTACCCGGTCGGCTTCGTCGGCATCGGTAAGATGGGACTGCCGATGGCGACGCGGATCGCGCAGCATGGCCATCCGCTCCACGCCTATGACACCTCAACGGCGGCCCTGGGCGCGATCGGCGCTGTGAACGGCGTGCGTGCGTCGGCCGGCCTGGCCGGCATCGGTCGCGCGTGCGCAGTGGTGATCCTGATGCTTCCGGACAGCGCGGTGGTGCGCAAGGTTCTGTACCACGAAAAGGACGGGTTGGCTGCGCATCTGCGGCCGGGCGCGGTGGTCATCGACATGAGTTCGTCCGTTCCGTCGGTGACGCGCGAGCTGGGAGGGCGACTGAAGGCGGCCGGCATTGACTTGATCGATGCGCCGGTGTCAGGCGGGGTGAAACGCGCGATAGACGGCTCGCTGGCGATCATGGCCGGCGGCGAGCCGGCGGTGATCGAGCGTCTGAAGCCGCTCTTGCTCACCATGGGGAAATCCATCGTCGAAACCGGGATGCTCGGCTCCGGGCACGCGATGAAGGCGCTCAACAACTATGTGTCGGCGGCGGGCCTGCTGGCAGCGTGCGAGGCGCTGAAGGTGGGCGCGGATTTCGGCATCGCCCCGGACAAGATCGTCGCCGTGTTGAACGCCTCGACCGGCAGGAACAACAGCACCGAGAACAAACTGATGCAGTTCGTCGTTTCCGGCGAATTCAATTCCGGCTTCAGCCTGGGGTTGATGAAGAAGGACATCAACATCGCCACCGACCTGGCGCTGGACCTGGGTTCAGAAACGCTGCTGGGCGAAGTGCTGCTTCGATCCTGGGCCGATGCGGAAGTGAAATTCGGCGGGGCGGCGGACCATACCGAGATCTATCGCATGCTGGAGCGCGGCGCAGAAAGCAATTCGTAACAACGCGACCGGCAGGCGCCGGGCGCAGGAATCAGGGCGTGACCGGCGTCGGCTTCGGCAGCGGCAGTTTCTTCTCCGCCATTACATCGCGCAGATAATCGGGCCGGTCGGTGATGAGACCGTCCACGCCCCAGTCGATGAGGCGCGCCATGTCGTCCTTCTTGTTGACCGTCCATGGAATCACCTGGAGGCCGAGCGCGTGCGCCTCCTTCACCGATTCGGCGCTGAGTTCGCGGAAGAACGGCGACCAGATCGCGCCGCCGGCGGCTTTCACCATTTTCGGGATCGAGCCGTGGTCGCGAAACTGGATGCCCGCGGTCCAGGCCGAGTCTTCCGCCTTGCCTGCGGCGATGTTGTCCAGAAAACGCTGCTGCGCGCTCAGGTAGCTGGTGGTGATTTTCGGCGCCAGCGCCTGCACCGCCTTCAATGCGCGCCAGTCGAAGGATTGAACGATCACGCGCGAACCCATGCCTTCGCGCCCGATCAACGCCAGCAGTTCCCTGGCGAACTCCTCCGGCGCAAGCGTGTCCGCCGGTTTTTCGGGCGAGGTCTTGATCTCGATGTTGAAGCGCACATCGACGTTGCCGGCGCGGCGCGCCAGCTGGAACACCTGGGCCAGTGTCGGCATGGTCACCTTGTCCATGCGCACCTGGTCGGGAAAATTGCGGCTGTATTCGCTGCCGGGTTTGATGCGGCCGACGTCGAAATGCAGCACGTCGTCCAGCGTAAGCTCGCGCACCGCGCGTGTCGGCGGGTTGAGCCAGCGGCCGTCGGCGCCGCGCGTGATGTCCGGATTCAAGCGCGCGTCGTGGCTCACCACCACCACGCCGTCCCTGGTGATCGCCGTGTCCAGCTCCAGCGTGCTCACGCCGAGCGAAAGCGCCGCAGCAAAGGCGGGCAGGGTATTTTCCGGCGCCAATCCCCGCGCACCACGGTGGCCGTGCAGGTCGAATGCTGACGCAAATACCGGTGCGAGTGACATGACTAAGGTCACGAGCAGACGAGCGGCGCGGCGTAAATCCGAACCGCTGATCATTTTTTCGACAATCGCTTCAGGTCGTCGATCACTTCGACGGAATGACGCGACGTTTCCACGCTGGTGTAGACCTTCGCCACCTTGCCGGCCGGGTCGATGAGGAAGGTGTAGCGCCTGGCGTAGCGGCTGCCCTCAGGCAGCGCGCCATAGCTGCGGGTGACCACGCCGGACGGATCTGCCAGCAACGGGAACGGCAGGCTGAATTTTTTGGCGAACTGCGCATGGCTCGCGCTGTCGTCCAGACTCACCCCGACCACCTGCGCGCCCAGCTGGCTAAGTTTGAAAATATCGTCGCGAAAGCTGCACGCTTCCTCGGTGCATCCGGGGGTGTCGTCCTTGGGGTAAAAGTACAACACCACCCACTTTCCGCGAAATTCCGCCAGCGTGCGCGTCTTTCCCGATTGATCCGCGAGGCTGAAATCCGATGCCTGCGAGCCTGCGGCAGGCAAGGCGGCCCAGACGCATGACTGGCCAAGCAGCAGGGCGGCGGTGGCAACTGCGCAAATGACGCGTCTCATGCCGGCATTTTAGCCTTGTTTGAGTGCTGCCACTGTGGTCGTGCAAGGTTCACCTATAATGGCCCACGGAACCACGCGCAAGGAGGAGGGTCGATGCGTCGTTTCATTCAGTGTTCGCCGGCACAGGCAGTCGGCGCGCGTGCGCGTGAATATTGCAAAATGCCCTGCCCATGAAATTCCCGGCGCCGACGCCCGATGCATTCGCAGAGGCGATTGCCGCATTGGGGAAAGATGCGTTCGCGAGCGAACTGCTTGCGGCGCTCAATCGGTCGGTGCCGGTCGATCACGCCTGCCTGATGCGGGTTGTCGACAGGACGCGGCCGCCGGTGCTCGAATCGGCGAGCTGGCGCGGCGGCGCGCATGTCGCCGAAGTGCAGAGCGCGTACCTGAACGGCCTGTATCGTTTCGATCCGAACCTCGGCCTGCCCATGCAGTCAGGGGTAGTGTTCCGTCATCTGCGCCGCGACGCGCTCGGTGACGCTGAGTACCGCGAAGTCTGTTTCGTGCGCGCCGGTTTGCTGGAGCGGCTTACCGTGGCGGCAGCGGACGAAGGGCAGCTCGTGCTGCTCAACCTGTACCGTCTGGTGCAAAGCGGACCGTTCTCCGCGCGCGAGGTTGCCGCAATGGAAGGCCTGTCGCCGTTTCTTGCCGCGCTCGCGCAGAAGCACGTCGGCGCGCTCGGCATGCTGCTGCGCTCTCGCAACCGGGACGATCGCATTGCCGCACTCGCGGCGCGGCTGAACGCGCGCGACGGCAGGCTCACCCTGCGCGAACGGGACGTGCTCGCGCGGGTGATGCTCGGCATGACCTCCGAAGGAATTGCGCTCGATCTGGGCATCGGCCTCAATACGGTGCTCACCTACCGCAAGCGCGCATACACGCGACGTGGCGTCAGCAGCCAGGCAGAACTGTTCTCGCTTTGTCTGTGAGTGTCCACCGTCCCAAACGCTTGGGACAGACGTGCGCGGGGCGATCGCATAGGCTTGCGCTGATGGGCTGAATGAAACCAAACCCCAGGTTGCTCTAAAACTACCAGACCGCGGAAAGGCTATTACCCATGCAGATCATGACGACCGGCCAGGCGACGGTGGAGACCCTGCTTCGCCATGGGATAGACACCGTGTATGCGGTTCCAGGTGTCCACAACGACCATCTTTTCGACGCGCTCTACCATGCGTCGAATCGAATTCGCGTGATTCACGCCCGGCATGAGCAGGCCGCCGGCTATATGGCGATGGGGGCCGCACTGGCTACCGGACGCCCGCAGATCCTTTCGGTGGTGCCGGGCCCGGGTTTGTTGAACGCGAGCGCGGCGCTGCTCACGGCACACGCGACAGGCGCACCGGTCGTCGCGCTGGTGGGGCAGATTCGACAGGCACACATCGACCGCGGCTATGGCAACCTGCACGAATTGCACGATCAGCTCGGCGTACTGCGGCGTGTTACAAAGTTCTGTGCACGCATCAATTCGCCGTCTGAAGCGCCGGAGTTGGTCGCCCGGGCAATTCATCAGGCATGCTCCGGGCGCACCCGCCCGACCGCGCTGGAATGCGCGATCGATGTATGGGGTCAGAAAGGCCCCGTCGTTATCGCCGATCCGGTACCACCGAGTTTTCCGCCCGTGGACGAAGAGGCGGTGGCGGCGGCCGCAAGTTTACTCAGCTTTTCCAAGCGGCCTTTGATCGTGGTGGGTTCGGGCGCCCAGGATGCCGCGGCCGAGGTGCGTGCCCTTGCCGAACGCCTGGAGGCGCCGGTGGTGTCGTTCCGGCGCGGCCAGGGCGTGCTTGCGGGCAACCATCGCCTGTCGGTGCCGGTGCCGATCGGCCACCGCTTGTGGCGCGAGGCCGATGTGGTGCTCGGAATCGGTACGCGCGTGTTCATGCAGCAGGAGAGCTGGGGCGTGGATCGCGACATGGCGATTCTGCGCATCGACGTCGATCCGGAGGAACCGGACCGGTTCCGCAAGGCGGACCGCGCCATGATAGGCGACGCGGCGGCCACGCTGCGCGTCCTGCTCGACAAGCTGCCGCCGGAGCCGCGCGCCTCGCGTGCGGATGAACTCGCCGCACACCGCGCCTGGCTGGCGCAGCGACTGAAGGGACTTGAGCCGCAATTGGGTTTCCTGCGCGCCATGCGTGCGGCGCTGCCCGAAGACGGCATCCTGGTCGATGAAGTTACCCAGGTCGGATTCGCCAGCCGCGTCGCGTTTCCGGTTTCACGCCCGCGCTCGTTCATTTCGACTTACCAGGACAATCTGGGTTATGGCTACGGCACTGCGCTCGGGGTCAAGGCGGCCTGTCCGGATCGCGCCGTACTTTCGATCGCCGGCGACGGGGGTTTTGCCTACCAGGCAATGGAACTCGCGACGGCGGTACTGCACCGGCTCGCAGTCGTGGTGCTGGTGTTCGACGACGGCAAGTTCGGCAATGTCCAGCGCATTCAGGCTACGCAATTCGGCAACCGGCTGATTGCGTGCGATCTCGCCAACCCGGATTTCGTGCGCTTCGCCGAGAGCTTCGGCGTGGCGGCGTTCCGCGCGCACACGCCCGCCGACCTTGAAATCGCCCTGCGACAGGCGTTCGCGCTCGGTGCGCCGGCCCTGGTCCACGTGCCGGTTGGCGAGATGCCCAGCGTCTGGGATCTGATCCGATTACCCCGGGTGCGCGGCTAGCCCTCAGGGGCTCTTGGCGCGTTGTCCCAAGCGCTTGGGACAGACGCGGGCGGTGCGATCGCCTAGTCTGGTTGCCGACGAGAACCGCACGGGGACAATGATCATGGCCGACGAAACTATCGTCTACGCGCTGCCCAACCGCATCACGCCGGGGAATCCGGTGATTTTCGACGCCGCGATCTGTGACGGCTGCAATCGCTGTCTCACGGTCTGCCTGGAAGATGTATTCATTCCGAATCCGCAGAAGGGCAAGCCGCCGCTGATCCTGCATGCCGACGAATGCTGGTACTGCGGCCCCTGCGTCGACGATTGCCCGTTGCCCGGCGCCATCCGGCTCAATCATCCGCTGCAGCAGCGGGTGCGCTGGAAGCGCAAGGACACCGGTGAATTTTTCAGGGTATAGGGCACGATCATGAGCATTGCACACGATTCCGGACAACTGCTGCGCTGGCCCTACGCCGTGAACTACGGCACCGAGCGCAGCTATGATGCGGATGTGCTGATCATTGGCGGCGGCATTGCCGGGGTCTGGGCGGCCATTGCCGCGGCGCGCGCCGGCGCCAGGGTCATCATCCTGGAAAAAGCGGCGACCGAGCGCAGCGGCGCCGGTGGCGCCGGCGTCGATCATTGGCAGTGGGCGGCGGACAACCCCGCCTCGCGCATCACACCCGAGGAGTTGACGCAGGCGCTGGTCGACAATCAGGGCGGCTATCGCAACGGCATCTCGAACTACATCCAGTGCGCGTCGGCCTGGGAAACGCTGGCGGAAATGGAGCAGATGGGCGGCAAGGTGCGCGACACCGAGGATGAGTTCCGCGGCGCGGATTTTCGCGATGAAGAAACCAAGCTGCTGTTCGCATACGATTATACGAACCGCTTCGTGATTCGCGTCTGGGGGCACAATTTCAAGCCGCTGTTGCGCGAGGAATTGCGGCGTCTGAAGGTGCAGGTGTTCGACCGCGTCGCCGTGAGTGCGTTGCTCACCGAAGGCGGCCAGCCGGGTGCGCGCGTGGTTGGTGCCATGGGTGTACATTGCCGCAGCGGCGCAACGCTGGTGGTACGCGCCAAGGCAACAGTGCTTGCGACCAATCGTCCGCAGCGCATCTGGACCTTCTCGTCGGAACTGCGCGGAATATCCACATTCCGGCCGCCGTCCTGCTCCGGCACCGGCTACGCCATCGCCTGGCGCGCGGGCGCCGATTTCACCATGATGGAAAAGTCGATGCGCTCACCGTTTGCC